>NZ_JBNNVG010000032.1:0-56906 GCF_050280425.1 Lysinibacillus sp. NPDC093190
ATATCAACAACCGACCAAGAAAATGTCTTGGTTGGAAAACTGCAAACGAGGCTTTTAATGAGCAATTGTTGCACTTAATTTGACAAATCATCATAAAAAAAGAATGGTCGACTAATAACCATTCTTTTTTTGTATAATAATGGATCATGACCATAGCTTGTGGCTGATTTTCAATCCGACTGAGCTTTCCTGAGGGCGTCCAATTTTCAGTGATAAATTATAGTATTTTCTCCATTATCATTTAAAAACTCAACTAGCAACTGCTGTAAATGGTTTTTCACTTGTGGCCATTCTTGCAAAGTAATACTGTACATCACAGTATGGCGGGTTGTGCCATCCTTACGCACCATATGATTACGTAAGACCCCCTCCTTTGTTGCACCTATACGTTCGATTGCCTTTTGGGAACGCACATTTTCATGATCTGTTTTAATTTGTACACGCTGTAGATTTAATACCTCAAAGCAATATTGTAATAATAAATATTTACAATTCGTATTAATGGACGTACGCCAAAAAGCAGGTGTAATCCATGTAGTACCTATTTCAAGCCGTTGATGCGTTTCATCAATATCCATAAACCGAGTCGAACCGATGATTTGTCCAGACTTTTTATCCACAATGACAAATGGGAACTCAGTTTTTTCACGTTTTGTTAGTAATGCCTTGTCCACAAAGTTATTCACATCGTCCATCTTCTCAATTGTTGTGGACATATGTGGCCAAATCTCTGGATAACTACCTGCCTCTAATATCCCTTGCATATCCTCTTGTTGTAATGGCTTAAGTAATACGACCTCATTTTCTAACGCTATAAAATTCATTTTGCTTCACTCCTTTTTTAATATTTAACGCATTTTTGATATGATAGATAGAACCAATTTTCAAAAAACACACCGTACCAGGAGGTGCAATGTTTTGGAGTTATCAATCTCATTTACTGGAGATGCATCGAAATACGTGCAAATTTACGAACAAATAAAACAAGCAATTTTAAGAAAAAAACTACTGGCCCATGAGCAATTACCTTCTAAACGAACACTTGCTAAAACGCTTTATGTTAGTATCCATACGATTAAGGAGGCTTATGAGCAATTACTAGCTGAAGGCTATATCTATAGTAAGGAGCGCTCTGGTTATTTTATAGCACCCTTTGAATTTGAATGGGGACAGCAGCAAAAGCAGCATATATCCACAGCTATAACACCAACTACATATACTATAAAATTTGATTTTAATAACGGACATGTGGATAAGGAGGCTTTTCCTTTTTCTATCTGGCATAAACTGTTGAAAAAACACTTCAATGTGGATAATTTAACGACAAGTCCTTGGCAAGGAGAAGCTATATTGCGGACAGAAATCGCACGCTATGTAGAACGATCAAGAGGAGTTACTTGTGAAGCATCACAGGTATTTGTTTATAGTGGTACACAAAATCAACTTCAAGCTCTATGTCACTTTTTTGGCCCCAAAGCACACGTTGGCTTAGAGGAACCTGGCTTTAAAAGAGTACGTGCAACATTGCAACAATGTGGATTAACAACTCATGCTATTCCTGTTGATAACTCCGGTGTTACCATACCGAAAAATTCAATCCACATGTTATACACAACACCCGCACACCAGTTTCCGCTTGGTATGGTCATGCCTGTTGAACGGCGTGTAGCACTTCTGCAATGGGCTACTTCTGAGAAGGCATATATTATTGAGGATGACTATGACTCAGAATTTCGTTATAAGGGGCAACCTATCCCCTCTTTAGCGAAGATGGATCAGCTGCAACGTGTTATTTATTTCGGAACCTTTTCTAAAACGCTTATCCCATCGCTGCGCATAAGTTACATGATTTTGCCTAAATCGTTAGTCGAAGAATTTATGCTATTTAATCAGGAACAAAAATCTGTTGTCTCTAAAATAGATCAGCTTGTGTTAGCCGATTTTATTGCTCAAGGTTTTTTCGATATGCATTTAGCTAAAATGCGTACTATTTATCGTAAAAAGCAACAGACATTACTAGCAGCTATTAACACCCATTTTTCTAATGAATTCGAAGTAATTGGTGAAAAATCTGGGCTACACATCGTTTTGAAGTTACCAAAAAGGCTTTCTGAACAGGATGCAATTAGGCTTGCACATGAGGTAGGAATCAAAGTCTACCCATGTTCAACCTCCTATCAGCAAGGCACTGACTATGCTATGGTCCTTATGGGCTACGGTGGGCTAACCCTTGAGCAAATCCAAGAAGGCATCGCGTTACTTGCAACAGTTTGGTCATCATCCATGCCAGAATAATTTCAAGTTAAAAACCTTTTATAGATCAAAAAAGATGACTCCGACAGTACGTATCAGAGTCATCTTTTCATCATTTAATCAATATTAACCCCGCATTAACGGGCAGTAATTTATCTGTACCGAAAGCGAATCGACAGGTACAAGACTCTCAATTCAACACGAGATTAACTGCCCGTAAATGCCCGATTGGTGAAAACTAATAATCAGTGGGGATAAAGAAAATCCCCACTGATTAAAGTTTCACTTTATATCTACCACTACATTTTTAAGGTACTCATCAAGATTCCCTTTATCTACAGTTTGCATAATAGTTGATCGTTCTTCCCTGTTCTCTAAAGATTTAATGATTAAATTCCCAACGTTTGGATAATAATGCAACCAATCAAAAAAGTTGTTTTCATTTGTCGTTACTTCATTCACACCATGGAAGCTATAAACAGTTCCAAACACATCTACCATATCGTTCATCCATCTACTATAAGCCTCGTAACGATTATCGTTATGCAAAATTGTTTGAAGCCGTTTTGCAGGCATTAACTCTGTAAAGACTACTAGTTCTGAATTTGGGAATGCATCTTTTATAGCTTGAAGCCTTTTTCGATAGTCGGTATCGTACAGAAAAGGCTTGGCTGTCTCTGCTTTAAAGTTATTCTTAAATTTTTGCCATTTCTGCTCAATATCATCATTTGGGTACGTCGTTTGGGCAATATTATTACGCGTGTAACTACGAGCACCGTCGTAATGATTTGCTTTTGAAATATCATAATTAAAAAGAGCATAATGCATCGTGCTTGCCGAAAATAAGGACTTTATTGCATAAAACGGTGTCTCCGACGTCTCAAAATATGTTTGTGGAGGATTCAATGTACTAGGTTTGCCAGCATTCGTTGAATCAAAATATAACTCAATAAAAATTCTCTTAAACGGCTTACCATTGTTCTTTTCAGCATATTGCATGTAAGGCAAATATTCTTTTATATGCAGCCCGCTTAATGAATAGTTATAAACATTTTCTTTTTTAAAGGCCCTCTCATCAAGATACGTAATCCTGCTCGTTCCTATTAACAAACTATCATAGTTAAAATCATGGCTATTCATATAATTTGTTTTTAATTGTCTTTCATCAAAGCCAAGCTGATAGTCGTTAGAGTCATTCGAATGTGTGTAATTCCAAAGAGGGTCAATATAATAATTGAAACCCATAATTCCGAAAACAGGTAATCCTATTACTATGAAAGATGTGGCAAACAATTTTACTAACCATTTTTTCGGCTCCAAGTTAATTCACACCTTTATTTAGAAATTAAAATATAAGAATATACTATTTTTTTGCATATAGTAAATCGATACTAGCACTAGTGCAATCATAAATTGAGTATAAATGATTGCTCCCCAATTAAATATCATCTTATCCATTAATTGAATAGAATTTAAGGCCGTAAAGGCAATAACAAGTGTGATTAAGAGTCCAACAACAATCACTATTGGATCACTTAATGTTAGTCCCAAAATATTAAATGCCTCCGCTTGAGCAAAATTAGTAAGCGGCTCCGTAAAGAAATTATTTATAGATGTCATGTTTGGCGTAAACATTTTGGCTATAATAGTATTCGCTTGCTCAAGACTTGTTGCACGGAAATATATCCAAGCGATATTAACAAATTGGAAAGTAATAAACCACGAAAGTATATACGGAAGCTTAATACCTGTTTTACTAAAAAGTCTCACAACAACAGACGCAAAGCCATGTAGAAGTCCCCACAAAATGAAATTCCACCCAGCTCCATGCCAAAATCCACTGATGAAGAAAATAATTAATATATTTAAATAGGTTCTAAAAGCCCCTTTACGACTACCACCTAACGGAAAATAAACATATGTAGTTAAAAATCTGTTCAACGTCATATGCCATTTTTTCCAAAACTCCTGAATATTACGTGCTTTATAAGGAGAGTAGAAATTTACTGGCAGTTTAATATTAAATAATAATGCCAAACCGATCGCCATATCAGAATATCCACTAAAATCATAATAAAGTTGCACTGTATATGATAATGAGGTAATCCAAGCTTCTATAAAGCTTAAGTTACTATAATTAGCAAAGCCTTCATTCGCCCATATACCAACCGTATCAGCAATAACAATCTTCTTGACTAAACCAATTGCAAAAATAAATAAGCCTCGTGCAACATTTTCATGAATAATTTTACGATTTTCCTTAGTATCATACTGCGGAAGCATTTCATCATGCTGAACAATGGGTCCTGCAATTAGCTGCGGGAAAAACAAAATGAACAGCGCATAATGACTAAATTTATAATGAGCTGTTCCATCACGATAACTATCAACAATAAAAGCAATCTGTTGGAATGTAATAAAACTAAGTCCTAATGGTAGCAATAAGTGCAACAGTGCAAAATTTGTACCAAATAAACTATTTACATTATCAATAAAGAAATCTGTATATTTATAGTAACAAAGAATTAAAATATTGAAGATTACGCCAATAATCATATAAGTTTTTCTCGACCGACTATTGGTACTACTAATCACCCGACTCAAAGCAAAGTTCACAACTATTGAGATCGTGATAATTGTTAAATAAGTTAACTTAAAATAGCCATAAAAAAACAAAGAGCTCAGTACCAACCAATAAATCGCATATTGCTGGTTCCTGAAACGATTTAATAAAAAATAGATAATAAATGTTACTGGTAAAAATAGAAAAATAAATTCAAAGGAATTAAAAAGCATTGCACCACTCCCCTAATAGCCATTCCTTTATATTCAATACAAAATAATAGACTCCTCACCACAATTTGAGGTTGATTTCCGTTCCGACCAGGCGTGACAAATGAGCCGCCTCGTTTGACGCTGATCAAAAGGAGTCGCCCAGCCTCTACCCCAATCAACCTAAAAACTTGGCATACGTTTAACAACTGTTGGTGAAGTGTCTATCATATTTACTATTTTAGTATTATATTTACAACAATTTCAAATTAGCCATATAACACTTTAACATTGGCACACTAGTAAAATCTAAATGAAATAAATACCATCATTAAGTTCAGTATGTATGTAAAGAGACCAAATATAATATTATAATAAAAAGTAAAACTAACACAAATAACAATATCAAAATAAGGTAAAGAAAGACAAAAATCCATATAATAATACCTCATTTTAACAAATATTTAAAGGAAATTCCTATTTGTTGTCGAAAAATGAAAGGAGGTTTTAGTTAGGATTAATGAGGTGATCCTTTGAAAAAAATAATAGGATTTTTACTAGTTTTATCTACTTTGTTTTTTGCTTTTAATTCTATTGATGGGTGGACTCGATTCTACAATACCCTTTTCGATCTACAGGCACTAAAATAAAAGCAACCTCTGTATAGCGTGTTGATCACTATACAGAGGTTGTTCATTTTATATTTTAATTAAAATCTTCCCTTGATGCTTGCGACTTTCCATCAAATCATGCGCTTTCTGCATGTCTTCTAAGGCAAAGATCTTAGCAATTGGTACTTGGAAGCTTTCATCCTTCAATATTGCAAACATCTCCTGTGCAATTTGTTGTAGCATTTCAGGCTTGGAAGTTCGAGTCGTTCCTAGGCTAAAGCCTTTCACATTGCGGCAGCTACTATGTAAATCAGATGTTTTTATATTTCCGGCTTTGCCACCGCTATTTCCAAATTGCACCAATGTACCATGCGGAGCTAAACAGTTAAAGCTCTCTTCCGTAATATTTCCTGCAATGGAGTCAAAAATAATGTTAACACCATGACTATCCGTATATTCATTGACTTGCGCACTAAAATTTTCGTATGTCAGTACATGATGTGCACCTAGTTCAAGGGCAATTGGCGCTTTCTTCATATCACCAACCGTGCCAATAATCTTCTTGGCGCCTAGCTTTTTCGCCATTTGAATAAGCATTGTCCCTGCACCACCAGATGCAGCATGAATTAATACGCTATCATTTTTACTAATTGGCGCAATTTGATGTGTCAAAAGATAGGATAGAAACAAAACTGTTGGCACCGCGGCTGCCTTTTCCAAAGAGACATCATTCGGAATTTTAAAGACGAGCCGCTCTTTCGCCACCACATATTCTGCATAGACTCCATTTTTTAGGGAATGCAAGAACGACATCTCCAGCTTTAAAAGCACTACTTTCATCAAAAACCTCTTCAACTACACCAGCTACATCTAAACCGAGTATCATCGGGAAATTTGCTTTTGCTTTATTACCTGTTCTGTTTTTAATATCAGCAAAATTCACACTCGTATACGCCGTACGTATTAATATTTCCCCTGCTGAAATAGTGGGCTTTGGACATTCCACGTACTTTAAAACATCAGAACTACCAAACTCATTAATGATCACAGCCTTCATAAATTTCTCCCTCCTTGTTATAGTAAGATTATAAAATAAAAAAGAAATTAATGGAGGTATTCCATGAAAATCAAACCGAGAAAAGAACAATACAACGATGTTACATACAATTACTTTGATATAGAACGTGACAAGGTGTGCTTTATGTTCTCTGGCACAGGCTATACATATGAAAGACCACTTCTTTATTATTCCACTGAGCTGATGCTAGAGCTTGGCTATGATGTAGTACAAGTATGCTATGGATTTAATTCGCAGCCATTTGAACAGGGGCCAGAAGCTATTTCAGCAATGGTTTATAATGCCGCAAATCCTATTGTGGAATATATTTTAAATACAAAATCTTATACAGAAGCTGTTTACATAGGAAAATCACTCGGAACATTGCCTATCACAGATTTTTATATGCAGCAGGCTTCATCTATTCCTTCTCGTTTTGTGCTTTTAACACCCCTGCTGTCACTTGATCATGTTATGAAAATTTGCTTGGTAAGCAGGCATTTCTAGCAATCGGTACAGCTGACCCTCACTACTCTAAAGAAAGTTTAGAACAACTTTCTTCACATGAACTTGCTATTGTAGAAAATGCTGACCATTCTCTTGAAATAGCAAATCGTACAGTTGAGTCCATCATCATTTGTCAGTCACTATTAAAGAAGCTTAAAGCTTATCTTCAATAAAAATATCGGAACATTTTCAGGATTTATCGGTATAATTCCTGAATTTATCGGAATGCTTTCAAAATTTACAGGAACACTTTACCAAAATTATAAACATGTGCTACACTATCGAAAATACATTGAAGAGAAGAGTAAATAAGGCTGTTCTTCCCAGAGAGCTCGGGTTGCTGAAAACGAGTAAGAACGAATTATTGAAACAAGCCTCGGAGTAGCGCATTGGATTTCTGTTTGAATGATGGTGCGACGGGAACTCCCGTTACAGAGAAACAGTATAAGCATAAGTATTTATGCCGTACTGAAAAGGCTATTATGGTGACATAATAGCGAACTAGGGTGGCACCACGTGAGTATAAATTCCACAATCTCGTCCCTAAGACAAATCGTCTTGGGGGTGGGATTTTTTTGTTTTAGTTACTTGTCATAACTACAAGGAGGAATTTATATGAGCATGATTAAATTATTAGAAGCGTGGCGTTATCCGGCTATATTATTGTTTAGTATTGGTGTTTCCAGCGTTGGAAGCTGGATATATTTTATAGCTTTAAATCTTATTGTCTTTAACCTTACAGGGTCAGCTATAGCTGTGTCCGGATTGTATATCGTTAGAGCGTCATCTACACTTTTTGCTAATTTTTGGTCAGGTAGTTTGATAGATCGTTTAAATAAAAAATATCTCATGATTGTTCTCAATCTTTTTGAATCTTTACTAATTGTCATACTACCTTTCTTCTCTACGTTGACTTGGATATATTTCATGGTCTTTGTGATCACAATGGCTAGTTCTATGTATCATCCTACTTCCATGACTTACATTACGAAATTAATACCAATTGAACAAAGAAAACGTTTTAACGCTCTTCGTAGCTTACTTGATTCTGGCGCATTCATAACCGGTCCAGCCATTGCAGGACTGCTGTTTACGATTGGAACGCCTACTATGGCAATTTACTTGAATGCCATTGCTTTATTTTTATCAGCCTGTATTACATTAGGTATGCCTAATGTTGAAGCCAATCAACAGCTGACTAGTAAAGCAGATGTGAAAATTTCCTACAAGGTATTATTCAATGATTGGAAGCTTGTTATAAGGTTTAGCCTTAAAAATCCTTATATTATGATAATCTATTTTTTATTTAGTGCGATGCTTGTCATGATGACAGCAACGGATTCTTTAGAGGTTGCCTTCGCTACTCAAGTACTTTCATTATCCGAAGGTGAATACGGTGTGTTAGTGAGCATAGCAGGTGCTGGTGTATTAGTTGGTTCTTTAATGAATACAGCAATCGTTGGAAAAATACCAACTGCTTGGCTTATAGGTTTGGGATCACTAATAACAGCTTTAGGCTATTTAATTTCTACATCCTCTTATACATTTCTTATAGCTTCTTTAGGATTTTTTATTATATCCTTTGCAACAGCCTTTGCCAATACGGGCTTCTATACTTTTTATCAAAACAATATTCCTGTCGACAGCATGGGGAGAATAGGAAGTATTTACGGCTTTGTAGAAGCCTTGTTCATTATTATCATAACTGCCATCTTTGGCGTTGTAGCCGAAATTATATCTATTCGATATGTTGTTGTATCTGCAGCCATCATCATGTTTGTAGTAGCAACTATACTGCTAATTTTTAATGTTCAACCTTCAAAGGCCAGATTTTATTCAAATATTTCTAAGCTTTAGAGACTAGAGAATAAAGTGCGAATAAAATCCTTCTTCGCCGTGAATTTGAAACGTGAATCATCACACTTAAAATAGTAAAGGAAAATAAAAAAAGACAACTTCTTGTATGCGCAAGAGGTTGTCTTTTTCGAAGTTTAAACCGTATGTTTTAGCGTCCGTCTACCATTAGGAAGTAGTTGGAAAGCATTTTACTTTATCTACTGCTTCCAATAATTTTTGTGTTACAACTTCCGATTCATCTATATGATCTGTTAGTACTTTATTTGTCTCGTCAAATAAAATCGTAGTAGTATTAAATTTATTCATAACATCTTCATTGGAAATTTTTTGATTTTTGATATAATCAAGTAGTTCATTCACCTCACCTTGAACATTTGTAATCATTAGCAATAATGCATTTATTTGTTCAGAGGTTTCGGTACTCTTTTTTATGCCTTCTGTAACTAACTGCATATTGTTCTTATTATCTTCATAGGCTTCTGAAATTTGCTCTTCTATTTTTTTCGTAAGGTTGGCTATATCCTCTGTGCTAGTTTTTGTATTTTCTGCTAGTTTTCTTACTTCCTCGGCAACAACCGAAAATCCTTTTCCATGCTCGCCCGCTCTAGCTGCTTCTATTGACGCATTTAACGCAAGTAAATTGGTTTGATTGGAGATATCACTAATCACTTTTACAATTTCTGCAATTTGTTTAGAGCGATCACTTAATTGGTTCATGCTCGATGAAGTTTTTTGGGATTGCTCACCTAGAGAATCGATTAAATACTCCACTTCTTGAACAGCTTGTTTACTTTCAATTGAAAGTGTCACCATCTCATCTGATGAAGTAATTAGAGAATTACCTTTTTCGAGTGCATTTTCGGATATAGCGTTAGAGTGAATTGTGCTATCTTCTACTTTATTAAATTCATCTAGAATTTTGGTAACCATTTTCCCTAAAACTATATGTTGATTATTGACTATATCATGTTGTTCAATAGTCGAAATAAGTTCTTTATGTAAGTCATTTAAAAATATTTGGAATTCATGATCCTTTTTATCAAGCTTTGCATTAAGCTCATCTATTTTTATCTTAAATTGCTCTATATCCTCTTTTTTTGATTGAAACATTGTTAGCATAACTTATCACCTCTAGATAAATTTTCTTATATAACATGTACTAATTTTACTTGTTTTATAACGATTAATAAAGCAAATAACAAATTTATCCGGTTTTATTTCACGAGAAATAGCTACTTTCTTCCCAATTCAACAGAAATTTTTCAAATATAAAACCACTCTCACAGCTGACATTATGTCCATTGCAAGAGTGGTTTAATTAGGAAAATATAAATTAATACGCTAAGCCGAATAGCGCTTTAATGTGTGTAAGATAGCGAATGTTAGACGCTTCTTTCATAAGTGTTGCAGGAAGACCTTTAAGTTCTGTGTTGCTAGCACCGATAGTCGCAACAGCGTCTTTACGGCCTAAGCTTGCAAGTGTACCAGAGTTAATTGCTGAGAATGATTTCATCTCTTGGTTTTTGTATTGTGCGAATAAGTTGTAACCAGCGCACTCACCCATTTGCCATGCAACTTGAGCAGTTGGTGCGTATAGCGGACGTCCGCCATCAGCTGGTAATGCAACAGATGCGTCACCAATTACGAAGACATCATTGTGAGATGTAGATTGTAAGAACTCGTTAATCGTAGCTTTACCGCGGTCTGCTGCAAGACCAGACTCGCCTACGATTGGAAGTGGAGCTACCCCACCTGTCCAAATAAGCGTATTAGCAACGATTGGTTCGCGATCTTTAAGAGAGATGACATTACCATCAACGCCTGTTACAGGAGTACCTGTAATGAATTCAACGCCACGTTTTGTTAAGCTTTCAGTAGCACGTTGGATAAGTACATCTGGAAGTACTGGTAAGATTTTTGGACCAGCTTCAACAAGTTTGATTTTAAGATCAGCAAAGTTAACACCGTGTTTTGCTGCGATTTTCGGGAAGTTGTCCACGATTTCACCAACAAGCTCTACACCTGTTAAACCGCCACCACCGATAACGATTGTTGCATCTGCTTCGTCTTTTGTTTGTGCATATGCTTTAATACGGTCTTCGATGTGTTTGTTAATTTTGTTTGCTTCGTTTACTGATTTAAGTACCATAGAGTTTTCTTCTAATCCAGGGATACCGAAGAATCCAGTTTGGCTACCTAAAGATACTACTAAAGTATCGTAATTTAAAGTATAACCAGTATCTAGGTCAACTTTTTTATTGTCTACATTGAATTTTGTAACTTTAGCGATTTGTAAATCGATATCTAAACCTTTAAAGATTTTTTTAAGTGGTAAAGCAACAGCACCTTCAGCAATAGTACCACCAGCTAAACGGTGAAGTTCAGTGATGATTTGGTGTGTTGGGAATTGGTTTACTACAGTAATTTTAGCTTCATCAGCTGATAGATACTTACGTGCTGTTAATGCAGTTAGAACGCCAGCGTAACCAGCACCTAAGATGACGATTTCTTTTGACATGATTAATTAATCCTCCGTCCTTACGAATTGAATGTATCTCGAGTCGAGTCTTATTTAGCTTTACGTTCAGCGCTTACTTGTAAGAAAGCATTAACAAAACGGAAAACACCTTGAACTTGTGGGTCCTTTAACATTTTCATAAGACCAAATAAACCAATTACTTCTTGGCTTTCAGAAGCACGGTCTTTCGCTTCAATTGCAGTAGCTGCAAGGTTTTTAGCTGATCCTACTACTGGGCCAGCCATTTCTGTTACCGCACCAACAGTATCATTTTTTAGCACTTCGTCAGTTGCAACAGCTTGAGCAAACTCATAAGATTTTGTTAATAGCGTCATCATTTCAGTTAACTTTGGTAATTGTTCAACTAAAGTTGTAAGTGATTCCTGAACCTCAGGCTTTAATAATTGATCTAGCACATCCAATTGTTCTTGACTTACAGTTAATTGTTCAGACTGTGTTTGGTTATTCGTTTCTGACATTTTGAACTCTCCTTTGCCATCACTATTACTATTTTAATTTTATTGCTTCCATGTAAAAAAGACCATTAAGGCACTTCTTAACAGTCGTTACAGCGCGTATATCTTACAAATCACCAGTCTCAAGATCTTGATAGCAATTCGTATAATTTGTTATTACAATGTTAACTTTATTTTGCAAAAAGTGCATCATAATTCCATCCTTATCTTGTCTTGGTGACATTACAAACTCCATTATAAGACTGTTTGCACATTATTTCAATGAGCTAAATCACAATTTCGACAATCTTTTCAAAATTCATTGATTTTGACAACTATACATCGTTTTTAAGTTTGCCTTTTGTCCCTACTGTTAAAAAATACAATATTTTCGGTCCCGAATTATTAAAATGTCACTATAAAATATTTGATTTTCAATAGTATTTGGTTTATTTAAACTTCCCCTAAATCGTTCATGTAATACATCTTACATATAATGAAAGAAATCATTTTTCAACAGATTTCCAGAAAAAGTCTATAATTTCTTTCGCGGCCATAGCTTCTGATTGAAATAACCTTTTCCCTTCTCCATCTTTAAAGTATCCTACTGACATTAATGCTATAAACGTATGTGCAAAAAAAGGAGCATTTCCCTTCCGAATTGTGCCTTGCTCCATCTCTCGCTGCATCGCCCGCTCTATCGTTTTATACATATTATTTTCTGCTGCCTGCACTTCTTTTAATTGAGATTTCGATAAATTAATTGTCGCCTCTCTCATAAAATTTTTCATATCAATATCTACAGTTGCTGATAAATGAATTTCAATAAGCTGCTCCAACCGTTCTTTAAATGCTATTGACTGCCCTAAAATCTGCATAATGGACAGTCTGATTCGATCCATCATTGCCAGCAACGCTGATGTATATAAATCCCCTTTAGTTGGGTAATAGTAATAAATAGTCGCCTTTGTAACATTACAAGCTTTTGCTACATCATCCATCGAAATATTTTTATAGCCTTCTTTTATAAAAAGCTTTATTGCCGTTTCAAGGACAATATCTTTTTTGGGTTTCGCATTTTCATTATGGCGAGGTCTCCCAAGAATACGCGGTGACTGCTTCAACAAGTTCGCCCCCTTATAAAGAATTATTTTTAGACATAGTATAGCATATAAATTTTTCACAATTGATTAATTAACCTTCTGGTATATATAATTAAAATTACTTACATGAAACGGAGGTCCTATCATGAAAAAACATCCACTTGATCAATGGGGTTCAATGGTAGCAAGTAAAAAGGGGCGCTTATTAGCCCTTACTTTTTGGGTTTTACTTGTGATTGTACTCTCTTTTGCCTGGCCACAGATTAATAGTATCAAGAGTGAATCTGGTAAAAATTTACTCAAGAGCGAAATGTCTCAGCAAGCAGCCGCTATTATTGCAGAACAATTTCCGAATGAAGCAGGCACACCATTATTACTCGTTTGGCATCGAGAAAGTGGGTTAACTACCGATGATTTCGTAGCCATCCAAAAGGTTTACGGAGAGCTTAAAGATAAACCTTTAGAAAACCAAACTCTTATTCCACCTTATGATAAAATGCCGCCACAAGCCTTCGTAGCATCTGCTTCTGAAAACGGCACGACTATCGTAACGCCTGTTTTCTTTGAAAAAGGTGTAGCTACGGATGCATTGCGGGAGAGTTTAAAAACATTAACAAAAACAATGGATACGTATAATGTCCAACTAGATAAAAAATTAGCTGGTGACGATCTTCATGTGCGTTATTCCGGACCAGTTGGTATCGCTACGGATGCTGTCAGTTTATTCTCTCAGGCTGATGTAAAATTATTAATTGCAACAGTGCTCCTTGTTTTAGTATTACTAATTATTATTTATCGTTCACCATTATTAGCTATTATTCCACTAATCGTTGTTGTTCTTGCCTATGGTGTCATAAGTCCAACGCTCGGCTTCTTGGCCAATCATGGATGGATAGATAAGGATTCGCAGGCCGTATCTATTATGACTGTATTACTCTTTGGTGCAGGTACAGACTATTGTTTATTTTTAATATCAAAGTACCGAGAGATATTATTTGATATTGAGGATAAGACTACTGCCATGAAGCTTGCTATAAAGGAATCTGGCGGTGCAATTATGATGAGTGCCTTAACGGTTGTCATCGGTCTAGCTACTCTTAGTCTTGCCCATTATGGTGCATTCCAACGCTTTGCAGTTCCATTTAGCTTTGGCGTACTCGTGATGGGAATTGCAGCACTTGTTGTTCTTCCAGCAATTCTTGTCATGATAGGTCGCGTTGCCTTCTTCCCATTCATACCTCGAACAGAAGAAATGGCTCATAAGAAGGGTAAAAAACAGCACAAACCAACGCATAAAATCAGCCATAAAATTGGGCGCTTCGTGACGCATAAACCATGGATTGTCATTGTTGGAACTTTACTGTTACTAGGTGGATTAGCAGCATTCGTACCACGTATTCAGTATACTTTTGACTTATTATCGTCATTCCCTGAGGATATGCCATCACGTGAAGGCTTTACTTTAATAGAAGAAAATTTCTCACCTGGAGAACTAGCACCTGTACATCTTGTCCTTGACACAGAGGGAACAGATATTAATTTGCAGCAGCCATTAACGGAAATCTCTTATATCGATAGTGTTGCAGAGGTCCAAATCGGAAAGAAAAATAATGACATTCAAATGTACGAACTTTCTTTAAATGCAAATCCTTATGCTAAGGAATCGTTAACTCATATTCCAGAGCTCAAGGCAGAGGTTGCAAAAATACTTGAAGCTGAAGGTGTAAAAAATGCAGAAAATCATATATGGATTGGTGGCGAGACAGCCAGTCAATATGATATACAACAAATAACTGTACGTGATGAAACCGTTATTATGCCAACAATGATTGCTTTAATTGCTTTACTATTATTTATTTATCTGCGTTCAATAACAGCGACTGTTTATTTATTAGCAACGGTTATTATTTCTTATTTCGGGGCACTTGGTGCAGGATGGCTTATTTTACACCACGTAATGGGAGCAGAGGCAATTTCAGGAGCAATCCCACTATATGCGTTTGTATTTTTAGTAGCACTCGGGGAAGATTATAATATCTTTATGATTTCGGAAATTTGGAAGAAACGTAGAACAGAAGATCATTTAACAGCGGTTGAGGAAGGTGTCGTACGAACAGGAAGTGTTATTACATCTGCTGGTCTTATTTTAGCTGGAACATTTGCTGTCCTAGCTACTTTACCTATTCAAGTACTTGTTCAGTTCGGTGTCGTTACGGCAATTGGCGTGTTGCTTGATACGTTCATTGTACGTCCATTGCTCGTACCTGCCATTACTACTGTTCTCGGTAGATATGCGTTTTGGCCAGGAGCATTATTTAAAAAGGATGCTTAAAATTACTGCACGGATATTAGCGCAAAAGATTTGGATGATTTTATCCACCCTTTTGCTTTTGCTAATGTCCGTGCTTTTTTGAGTGCCTATACATCGAATATTGCATCTACGTATTGCTATGTGAAGCATCAAAAAACTCCCCTTTGATAAACAGAATTATATTTTTTCATCCGTCTACCTATAGGGGAGCATATCAGCTCATTATTATTTAATTGGTTTTTTTAAATCCATAGAAGCCGCTGTACTTTCAATTTTTACACGTTTTAGGAAGAAGGCAAGCACTAGCGCAAGGACTGTAACACAAGCTGCTATTAAGAATGAGTGTGTAATACCATCTAATAAAGCAGTTTGCGTAATGTGATCCTGCATTTGTTGCATTTGCTCAGGTGTCATCGCAACACCTGATTGCGCTGCATTGGCTTTTGCTTCTGCAATTAAATCTTCGGCTGTTGCTTTTGTACGGTTATTCATGAACGTTACCATCACGGCACTACCAATTGCCCCTGCCACTTGCTGTACAGTATTATTAATAGCTGTACCATGCGGGTTCATCGTTTGTGGTAATTGGTTTAAACCGTTTGTCATAATCGGCATCATAACCATTGACAAACCAAACATACGAATTGTGTACAAGGACACAATAAATGTATAGCTTGAATCTATTTCTAACTTTGTTAAACCGAATGTCGCAATTGTTGTAATCGTTAAACCGATAATCGCTAGTATACGCGGTCCAAATTTATCAAAAAGCTTCCCAGTAATCGGCGACATAATCCCCATTACAACTGCTCCAGGAAGCATCATTAAGCCCGCTTTAAATGGATCAATTCCACGAATCGATTGTACATAAGCAGGAGTTAAAATCATCCCAGAGAACATAGCCATTGACACGATAACCGAGATAGCTGACCCTAACGCAAACATTGGGTATTTATAAATACGTAATTCTAGTAAAGGCTGATCCATACGTAGTTGTTTAAATATGAAGATGATTAAAGCAAGAAGACCAGCTGAAATTGTGCCATATACCCAAGGACTTGACCAACCCTTATCCCCTGCAGTACTGAAACCATATAGAATACCACCGAATGCAACTGTTGATAATAGTACTGAAAGGAAATCTAAATGAACTTGACGTGTCTCCATCACGTTTTCTAATTTCCAAATGCCAAACAATAAACTAATTACAGCAAACGGAATAATCATTTGGAATAGCATACGCCAATCATGATGCTCAACAATATATCCTGATAATGTTGGACCGATCGCTGGTGCTGTAATCATGACTAAACCAAAGATCCCCATTGCCGCCCCACGTTTTTCTTTCGGGAAGCTAATTAACATTACATTCATTAAAAGTGGTGACATACTTGAAGCACCCGCTGCTTGCACCATACGACCTGCCAGTAACATACCGAAGTTAGGTGCAAAGCCAGCCATAATTGTACCGATTGTAAAGACTGACATCGCTGCAATAAATAGATGTCTATTTTTAAAGCGTGTTACAAAGAATGCTGAAGCAGGTACTAAAATACCACTTACAAGCATATAACCTGTTGCTAACCATTGTACCTTTGAATACGTTATACCAAAATCTTTCATGATTGTTGGTAATGCAACATTTAACAATGTGTTATTTAGAAAAGCAACAAAAGCACCCACAAATAAAATACCAATCATACCATAGGGTGGCTTTTGTAGTGTTTGACCACTATTCATTTATATCCCTCAATTCTTTCTTGTTTTTTTCGATAAAACTTATTTTATACTCGCAGTCTACTTTTTTCAACAATTAAGATTATAAATTTTAAAAACATTGATATATAGGCGTTTTCGATATAGAATAAGAGTATAATATTTTAAAAAAGGTGAGGTTATGAACAAAAGAAAAAGACAAATTATTACTGCTGCTCGTGCCCTATTTATTGAAAAGGGATTCGTGGATACATCGATTAACGACATCATTAGTGAAGCCAAAATCTCAAAAGGCACATTTTATAATCATTTATCTTCTAAAAATGAATGCTTAATCGCCATATTAGATGAAGGGCGCGAGGAGGCAAGTAATCGCCGACACGAGCTTCTTTTCGGCAAAGATCCTACTGATTTAGAAGTATTAACACAGCAAGTTGCAGTACTCATGTATGTCAATCGAGAACATAATTTAATTCAAATTTTTGAATCGGTTTTCCATTCTCGTGATAATGAACTGAAAAAAATTATTTTAAACTATCATTTACAAGAACTGGAGTGGCTTGCTAACCGACTTGTACAAGTCTTTGGAGAAGAAATTAGCCCAATTAGCTATGAATGTGCTGTGCAGACACTTGGTATGATTAACCTCACATTGCGTGCAGTCTTAATCGCTGACTATAAATATATAAATCGCGAAGCCATTGTACGTGTAGCATTACGCAATATTAGCGTAATTATACCCGTTATGCTTGAATCAAAAGAGATCCTCATTAGTACGGAAATGATCAACACGATACAAAACGTCGTGAACTATAGACCAGTTAATAAGGAAATAGTCATCGAGCAATTAACAGGCTTTAAAAAAGGGTTATCTAAGAATGAAACAGTGGAAGGGTTAGAGTACGTAGAATTCTTATTAGAGGAACTACAGCGCGAGAAACCAAAACTCTTTATCATTGAATCACTTCTTACGCCTTTCCGTAAAGCATTCGTTGGGACCGAACACGCAGAAGAGGCACGTGACATCGCTAATAGCTTGTGGCGCTATGTAAAAATTGAACGACCATCAGAGCGCTGCATCAAGTAAATTAACCACATAAACAAAAGGAGCTATATAGAAAGTCAAACACTCACGACTTTCCATATAGCCCCTTTTTTCAGGTTTTTATCCTATTAAATTAATTTATTATGCGCATTTGATAAACCTATAAGTTGATTGGAGTGGAGGCTGGGCGACTCCTTGGGGATACAAAGGCTAATACCATCACATCCTGTGATAACGCCTTCGTGACCAACATCCTGTTGGCCCGGGACCCTGCAGCGAAGCGGATGTTTTCTGTGCGAAAGCAAAGCGTCAGCGACAAAACGTCCAGTCGGAACGGAAATCAACCACACATTACAGTGATGTATGCATTTATTACTTAATTTGACGATCTTTCGGCCCTATCCAAAAGCCAATCACAATGCTAATAGCTACTACAAGAAAAGGTGCATACAAAATAATAAATTGATTCATTATAGTTCCCCCCTATGCATGGTGATCATGTTTACCGCAAGCATAATCACGATCAAACACAAACCATTTCATTACTAAATAAAGTGAAGGTATGAGTAGAACTAATCCTCCAACAAACGCTATCACTAATGCAATTGCCATTGTTTCATTTGTAAAGCTATCATAGACTGATATATACGGATACAGTAAATATGGATAATGTGAAATACCATAGCCGAAAAATGCAAATCCAAATTGGGCAACCATTAAAAAGACAGCTATGCCATAGTTTTTCTTGTTAAATAAAAGAATTAGCGTTATAAGAAATAGCACACCTGAAATGGCGAAAAGCCACCACAGATCTAACATATTTTCATAATGCTCAGGCACATGCCCCTTTAACTCCACCATAATCCCTATTACACTTATTACGAGCGGCAAAGACCAACCGAGTGCATACTTTCTCATTAAATTAGAAGCATGTTCATCTTGCGCTCTTTTCCCATACCATGTTAGGTAAACAGCTGAAATATACAAAACTGCCACTATACTTAATAGCACAATAGACCAAGTTAACGGATTGGTGAAAAGTTTAGCAAATTGTAAATGCGGTTCTTCATTTACAATTTTTACGAACCCTCCCTCAGATATCGTTAATACAATAGATAGGGATGCAGGTATAAATAAACCAGTAATTCCGTACATCATTGTATATCCGATATGTCCACCTTTTCCGCTGTAGGATTCAAATGCGTAATAACTCCCTCTAATTGCAATTAATATTAATGAGATACTGACTGGCACTAGCAAAATTGTGCCATAATAATAAGCCGTTTGAGGAAAGAAACCTACCGTTCCAACAAAGAAAAATACAAGGAAGACATTTGTAATTTCCCACACCGGAGATAAATAGCGTTTAATAACATTTGCTAATATATGATCTTTACCAATTAAGACACTATAAGCATTAAAGAAGCCCGCTCCAAAGTCTATGGACGCAACAATGACATAGCCGAATAGAAATAACCACAGTACCGAAATTCCTAATATTTCTAAGCTCATTGCCCTGCACATCCTTCCACTTGTTTATGTTCTTCAATTTCACGTTCAATCGGATTGTTACGGAACATACGAATAAGTACTACGATACTTCCTACCGCTAATACAATGTACAGCCCCGCAAATAGTATTAGCATAGTATCGACTTGGCCACTTGTTGTAGCACCTTCCGCCGTTTTCATATAACCACGAAGTATCCAAGGTTGACGCCCTACTTCCGCAAACCACCAGCCTGCCTCAACAGCAATAAGCGATAGCGGACCACCCGCCACTACTATTCTCTTAAAACTTTTTGAAGAAATAAACTTCCATCCACGTAACTTACCTAGCACATAAATAGCTGCAACGACAATTAGTAAAGTTCCGATAACTACCATGATGTCAAACAAATAATGGATATAAAGTGGCGGCTGTTCGTCCTCAGGAAATTGATCTAAACCTTTTACTTCTGCAAAAGGATTATTATGCGCCAATACACTTAATGCATACGGTACTTTGATGGCATACTTAACCTCTTCTTCATCTAATACTCCAAATAGCACAAGCGAAGCATCCTCTTTTGTTTCAAAATGCCACTCAGCAGCAGCTAATTTTTCAGGTTGATATTCCGCTAAATACTTCCCAGAAAAGTCACCTACAATCAGTGCTGCTAGCGAAAATACTAGTCCAAGTTTCAATAAAAGATGTAATGCTTTTTTATGATACACATGCTTCGATCCTCGCAGCATACGGTAAGCTGCAATAGAAGCTAATAAAAATGCTGCCGTCATATAAGATGTCACTAATACATGCGCTACCTTCGTTGGCATTGCAGGATTTAACATGGCCAGTACAGGCTGAATATTCACAAGCTCCCTATCTACAAGATCAAAGCCCTGTGGTGCATTCATAAATGCATTCACAATTGTAATAAAAACGGCCGACATAGAAGCACCAATAGCTACAGGAACCAATAATAATAGATGTCGCTTTGGATTTTTGAAGCGATCCCAAGTATATAAATAAAGCCCTAAGAAAATTGCTTCAACAAAGAACGCAAATGTTTCCATAAACAATGGTAATGCTATAACCTGACCAGCCAATTCCATAAAATTTGGCCATAGTAGTGATAGCTGCAATCCAATAGCAGTACCAGTCACAACACCAATTGCTACAGTAATCACAAACCCTCTTGCCCATCTTCTTGCGAGTAGTAAATAATGTTCGTCATTATTTTTCAATCCAACCCATTGAGCAATCATTATCATTAAAGGTATGCCAACGCCAATTGTTGCGTAAACAATATGGAATGACAATGTTAACTCTGTTAAGGCCCGACTCCACATTACAGCTGAATCATTCATTTAATTTCATCTCCTAGGTACCAAAAATTCTTCCAATTAATGAAAGAAACATTATCCCAGCTACTAAAAAACTTATCATTATTAGCTTTTTCTCATGTGATTTATAGGCAACCACTTTTTGTTTTTTTATCATAATAGATCAACCCAAATTTTAATCGCTGTCGTTAAAATGAGTACGGCTAAAATACTTTGCAAAATTTTTGTATTCATTTTTTTACCTACTTTTGCGCCAAGAGGAGCCGCCAGTAAACTTGCCACTATCATGATACCTGCGGAATAGTACTCGACTTGTCCTGTCATTAACTTACCGATTGTTCCACCAATCGATGAGATAAACGTAATAGCTAAGCTAGTGGCAATCGTCATGCGCGTTGGAATACCGAGTACTACAAGCATTATCGGAACAAGCAAGAAACCACCTGCAGCACCAACAATCCCTGAACCAATCCCAACAATAAATGCTAAAATTGCAGCTAACGGCTTGTTGAAGGTTACTTCATCCAATGGCTTATCATCAATTTGTTTCTTAGGAATAAACATCATCACAGCTGCAATCAAGGCTAAAATACCGTATACGACATTCACACCGTTTTCAGATAAAAACTGTGATCCGTAGCTCCCAACAAAGCTACCGGCTAAAATTGCTCCTCCCATATAAATAATGAGGGGCTTGTTAAGGTAACCACCTTTTCGATATGCCCAAACGCCTGCAATCGACGCAAAAAACACTTGTACTGCACTGATGCCTGAAACTTCATGTGCTGAAAATGCCGCTAAACCAAAAAGTGGCGGTATATATAGTAGCATTGGGTATTTAATGATTGAACCGCCGATGCCCAACATACCGGACACAAATGAGCCAACGAATCCAATCAGGAAAATCACAATTATAAATGTAATATCCATCGTTCTTGCATCTCCTTTTATTCATGTGCTTTCAGTATAGTCCCGCTACTATTTCAGACATATAGGGGTTTTCCACTATTAGCTTTACTCACTGTGACAATATTGCAAATTATTTTGAATAGAAATAAAAAAAGACCACTCATCGTTTGAGTGATCTCAGCTTGTCGACAAAAGAATAAATATAAACTAACATGTATCAATATACAAAGGTTGATTTCCACTCCGAGTTGGCTCTTTCTGCGGGGCTTTCAGCGCAAGCTCATCCCGCAGGAGTCGCCACTCTCCGTGAAAATCAACAGTTCCTCACCATCAGTATGAGTTGAAAAGCTGAACCAAATTAGCATTATAGCTATGATTACATACTAAAATGATCCCCCTGGAAAGCGCCCAGCCGGAACGTAAATCAACCTCTCGTTTTGCCGAAAAGTCATATATTTTAATTTACAGATAGCACCAGCTTCTAATAGCAACGAGTTGTTACATATAGTTATTTGCAAGTCCATACTGAATAAGCTCAGCTTTATTACTTAAATCGAGCTTTTGCATAATATTTGATTTATGATTCTCAACCGTTTTACTACTGATATATAGCTGCTCAGCAATTTGGACGTTCGTATAGCCTAGAACTGTTAACCTCATTATTTCCTGCTCACGCACAGTTAAAATGCATTTATCTTCCTGCCCTTTATGTGCAAACAATTTATTCATCTGTTCCTTCGGAATACCTACGTTATAATATATGCGACCACTATAAACAGCATGGATAGCCTCATAGAGCACTCCACCTTGACTATTTTTCAAAATATAACCATGAGCTTCAACAGCAATTGCTTTTTGAATATAAGCAACTTCATTGTGCATTGTTAACATAATAATTTTCACGTTAGACATTTGTTTGAAAATTTCTTGAGTAGCCGTAAACCCATCCAGCCCATTCGGAATAGATACATCCATCAAAATGACATCGGGGTCCAATGATATTGCTTGAGTTATTGCCTCTGCTCCATCGCCTGCTTCACCTACAACCTCTACATCTTTATAATTTTCCAATAAAAGAACAATTCCTTTACGAATTAACACATGATCATCTACTACTAAAACACGAATCATCTATAGTCATCCTTCCAATTAGGTACTTGAATGCTAATTTGTGTACCTTTATTGTGGGCAGAAGTAATAGTAAAAGATCCGCCTAACAATGTTATTCGTTCCTCCATATGCTTTAAGCCAAGCCCTTCTTTTTTCACATGCTGCAGATCAAATCCTACACCATTATCTTCTATATAGAGCGCTAAATCTGCAGCTTTTTTTTCGAGTAGAATGACGACCTTAGAAGCCTTTGCATATTTAATGATATTGTGTAAAGCCTCCTGTACGACGCGATAAACATTGATTTCTACAGATGGATGACAGCGTTCTTCAAAATCTGCTTCTAATATTATAGAAATACCGGGATGAACCTTCTGAACTGAATCTACAAGCGTGCCTAATGTAGGTGAAATCCCTAACTGGTCAATGCTATGGGGGCGAAGCTGATAGGAGTATAATTTAATATCATTCATTACTTGCTCTAGCTCATTGCGTACTTCTTCAATATACGTATTTAGCTTTTCATTGTCTTTGACATAAGATTCAATCGCTTGCAATGCAACTGATATTGTATACAATGATTGACCAACGCCATCATGTAATTCCTGCGCTAACCTTTTATGTTCTTCCTCTTTTGCCTCAATCAGTTTTTTTATAATAAGTTTTGAAATCCGAGCCTCTTCTTCCTTCAACTGAATTGTCTGATCGCGCAATACAAGAAGAAACTCCTGCTCGTTTGTTTTACTGTCTGTATACATTAGGGCCGTACTCATTTCCACATCTATCTTACTGCCATGATACGTGGGCATTTTCGATAAAAAATAGGGGACTTCATTATGTTCTATTAAATAACATGTATGTTCTCCTGGAGACTTTTGACGGTTTTCACAAAATGAACAAAAGGGTACTCGATCTCCTAAATTCCACCCCGATAACCGCTTCGCTGAGGGGTTCATCATTAAAATTTCACGGTTGTGATTCATAATGATGATTCCATCTTGAATATATTGGAATATTTGCTGTAAATATTTATTTTTTAGCTGTTCTTTCTCCAATCTAAACACACTCCTGGCTTAAAAATGAAGGCACTGAAAAAATAAGCTTCTTTTCTACTTTGAAGTTAGTGCCTTCCTCTCAAGTTTACTTGTTACTACTAATCAATTTCGCCTAGGCGTAATTGCGTCCGGATTTTGAATTGTGCCCGCACAATTCATTCCTTTCAAAATCCGTGACATCCGCCGGAGGCTTTATCTTCATTCAATAGTGTTTGATCACCCTCTTAAAAGGAATCACATCCGCATTCATCTCACCACCTTCAGAGTGGCGTCTTCTTTAACTGACGTTTGTTGAATGAAGATAAACACTTTGCCCTATATTTCTCCTTCTATCAAGCTATAGCTCTTCACTTCATGCCCTGCTTTTCGAATGATACGAACACTCATATTTTTTTCTAGCTGTGTTGATGCAATAATGTGAAGGGGTTTTTTTGGTAGCTCATGTTTATGACGTACTAAATAGGCAATTGGTAAATTTAACGCATTTGGTGTAGGTGATTTGTAAGAGTCATTATAATCACGTACATCCACTATCGCCATACCTCCATTTAGCTCCTGAGGTAAACACTCCTGTATTTGACATACTGGAACATGACGTTTATAAATAATTCTACCAATAATAAGAAGGAATATACTCATACTTACAATAATCATTTTTTAACCCCTTTTTTCGAGAAAAAAGGTTGTCTAAACCCGTTTAGCTTTCCATTGACGAATCTCACAACGCCTTACTAAAACCTTTTAAGCAAAGAAAAATAGCAGACTAGGATTACTAGTATGCTATTTTTCTTTTAGAACAACCTCTTTTATTTAGTCACTACCTCTTGTTGCCAAGCCATATAACCACCCGTTAAATTTACAATGTCGTGAATGCCATTTGCTTTTAGTACACTTACAG
Organism: Lysinibacillus sp. NPDC093190; assembly: GCF_050280425.1. Classification (NCBI taxonomy): domain Bacteria; kingdom Bacillati; phylum Bacillota; class Bacilli; order Caryophanales; family Bacillaceae; genus Lysinibacillus; species Lysinibacillus sp. NPDC093190. Next base: position 25,006 of record NZ_JBNNVG010000032.1, read on the forward strand.
CAATTGCAGAACGAGCACCACCTTGGCATTGAACAACAATTTTTTTATTTGTTTGCAATTCATCTAAACGTCTAGCTAGTGTACCAACCATAATATGTTGAGCATTTTCAATATGCCCTGCATCATATTCTGTTTGATTGCGCACATCAAGCACATGGACTTTTTCACTTTCAATTAACGGTTTTGCTTCTAAAGGAGTTATATTTTCATAACTTTCTAGATATGTAGCCTCTTCCAAAACTTTCGTCACATCTCCATAGCCAACAACATTGTCGATACCGATAGAACGTAATGCTATTAAAATATCATCTAGTTGGGAAGGATTAATTAATAAATATAATGGTTTTGTATAATCTACTAGCCAACCAGCCCAATTGGTCAATGAATTATTGTAAGGGATGTTTAGTGTACCTGTGATAAATCCTTGTGAGAAATCTTCCGCCGGTCTAGTATCAATCACTTGCTTCCCATCTGCAAGAAGTTGAGTAATCTCTTCATAGCTTGACACTGCCTTTACTGTTGGTAAGTTCTTAAGAAGTTCTATTCCTACTTTATTGACACGCTTCATAACAGCAAAATAATAAGGAGGTTCCGGTTGACCATCTAGTAACGCTTCAATAAATTTTTGTTCATCATCAAATTGCATAGCCCAGTTGAATTGCTTCTCATACCCTACTGTTGAAGATGGCACAGCTCCTAATGCTTTACCACAAGCACTACCTGCTCCATGAGCTGGCCATAGCTGCATGTAATCTGGTAAAGCCTTAAAACGTTCTAATGATTTAAACATTGCTTTTGCACCAGATAGTGATGTACCTTGAATACCAGCAGCTTTTTCTAACAAATCAGGGCGTCCAATATCACCTACAAAGACAAAGTCACCCGTAAAAATACCCATTGCCTTATCTGCTACGCCGCCACGATCCGTTAATAAGAAGGAGATACTTTCTGGCGTATGTCCCGGTGTATGCATGACTTTAAAGATAAGATTACCTATATTAAATTCATCACCATCTTTTAATAAATGATGAGGAATCCCTTCAAGATTTTGATACTTCCAATCAGCATCCCCTTCGTCGGAAATATACATCGTTGTTCCAACACGGTCTGCTAACTCACGAGACCCCGCTACAAAATCAGCATGGATATGCGTTTCTAATGCGCCAACAATTTGCATCTTCTCTTTTTCTGCTAATGCAAGATAGGGCTCAATATTACGCATCGGATCAACAATGACCATTTCACCTTTCGCCTGACATCCCACAACATAAGAAGCGTGCGCTAATTTTTCATCGTAAAAATATCGTAATAACATGTGTAAAACTCCCCTTTATCATCTATTTTTTTCTTTTAAAATATCTAATGCAGCCTGAACATAATTAAGTGATTTTTGAACAGAAGGATCTTTCATCCATTTTATAATTGAAAAAACATTGATTTGCTGAGGCTTCTCTTCTGCCCTTTGCTGTACCATTTTTAAGAACTCCGTGCCTGTCTTTCCTTTTTCAACATATGGATCGACATAGCTCTTTAAATTATTCATTGCATAGTCTGTCGTTTGCTTATCCTGAAGTACTGCTGTGACAAAATCAATGATGTTTTCTAACTGATGAATGGTTTGAACAAGCTTCGGCAATTTCTCCATTAGCTGCACAATAGCCGTAATCGTTTCTGAGCCTACATTATAAGTAGCAACAAATTGCTCGTATCTATCTACGATCTTTTCATCAGTTAGTACTGATTTTCCAAAATCCACAACATTTTCTGCTGATTCTATCGTTTGTTCTACATTTGGTAATTTTTCTAACAATCGCTGTAAAGAGTGTCGAACTTCTGGTTTCTCAAGCATTTCAATTATTTGAGATAATTCCTCGCTCATACTTACCGTTGCATTAGCCATGCTTGCCGCCTCCCTTCATTCGTAATTACATAGTACCTCTCAACATGCCATCCCAGTACATAACAGGCAGTAAATCCTTTTTCATGAAATACATACTGGATCTTTCCACTGCTTGGTTGAAAGGCATAGATTCGACAGGCTCTTTATTGTAATCAAACTCAGCTAATATCAGTTTGTTGTAGCCTGTTACGATTGGACAAGAAGAGTAACCATCATACATTTGCGTCATAGGCTGTTGTCGCATTAGAGCAATAAGATTTTGTGCAACGACAGGTGCTTGCTTTCGTATAGCTGCACCCGTTTTAGATGTTGGGAGATTGGCATTGTCACCTATTCCAAACACATTGCTATACTTTTTATGTTGCAAAGTAAATTTATCGACATCTACCCAGCCACATTCGTCTGCTAATGCACTTGTTCGTATAAACTCGGGTGAACACATATAAGGTGTCACATGAACCATGTCGTATTTAATTTCTTCTAATGTGCCTGTATCTAAATTTTCAAAAATAGCTATTTTTTCATCAGCCTTAATTTCAATCAAATTACGACGGAATCGAGCATCAATATTTTTCCGCTCTATTACCTTTTCAAGTGCTTCACGATATTTCAAAACATCGAAAATTGTCGGATTAGCCGAACCAAAAATAACATTAATATTGTCGCGAACATTGACTCTATTAAAATGGTCTTCTGCTAAATGCATAATTTTTTGTGGAGCACCGCCACATTTTACTGGAGAGTTTGGATGTGTAAATAATGCTGTCCCCTCTTTGAAATTGCGGATCGTTTCCCACGTATAGTCCACATGCTCGAAAGAATAATTACTGCATACACTTTTAGTCCCAAGTGCCTCTTTCAGCCCTTTAATAGCACCCCAGTTAACCTCTATACCACCAGCAACTACTAAAAAATCATACGTATATGTTGTACCATCTTGTGTAATTACCTGGTTTTGATTGGGGTCAAAACTACTAACAGCTTCTTTTAACCAAACAGCTCCTTCAGGAATAATAGAAAGCATCTCACGTTCAGAGTCCCACTTATTTGCTGCACCACCCCCCACCAATGTCCAGAGTGGTTGATAATAATGTTTTTCTGCAGGATCTATGATGGCAATCTCCCCTTGAAGTGAATGAGATTGACGAAGTAAACGTGCAGCTACAGAAATACCAGCAGTTCCTCCTCCAACGATGACTACTTTAAAAGAAGTCTTCATGTGTATATCCTCCTTATCATGCTGTCTTTCGTATACAACTTTTACACCTTTATAATAGTTGTAAGCAAAAACTGTTCATATAGGGGTAATCCCCTAAAAAATTACACTCCATCGTTCAATACCACAAAAAAGGCAGTACAAAGTGAATGATTCATCACTTGTACTGCCCAAATTAACAGTGTATTACTTTTTCAATAAAAAACTAGCCCATCATCATAACGTAGGGTTGATTTCCGTTCCGTCTAGGCGTCTTCCTTGGGGGCGTCCAGCCTCACTCCAATCAACTTACGTTTTAACAAATATTATCCCCAACTTTTGACAATGAGCCAAAAAACTACAATTTACATTTAAATTTCAATACAAAGACTGTACCTTCCGCTCCTGATTGGACACTAATGGTACCATCATGTAAATCAATTAACTGCTTCGTAATAGCCAATCCTAGCCCTGTACCCGTTGTATCATCCGTAGTATTCGTACCTCGATAATATCGCTCAAAGAGGTTATCGAGCTCTTCCTGAGGAATTCCCGGACCTTGGTCGGCAATTGTCAGCATAATCTCCTTGCCTATATGTTGCGCTTCTACGCTTACCTTTGTACCCTCAGGAGTATATTTTTTAGCATTGGTTATTAGATTATCTAAAATGCGCTTTAATAAAAGCTCGTCCGCTTCAAGCATGACATCCCCATAAACCTTTACAGACACTCGCTCATCTGCAAATTGAGGTAACCATACGTTGAGTGGTAACAACACTTTTTCAAGCTGTATCGCTTTATTTTTTAATTGATACGTATATGTTAAGTCTCGTATAAGAGCATCCATATACGTCGCCTTCTCCTGCATCGTAGTTGCAAAGACGCGCATTTCTTCCTTTGTCCACTCATAATCCGCGGAAGCTAGCATTGTTGAATAACCATAAATAGAGCTTAACGGTGTCTTTAAATCATGGGATAAGCCTGTTATCCATTCCTCACGTAATCGCTCTGCATGCTTAATTTGCCTTTCATTGGAAGAGAGGCGTTTTGATAAATTATTAATCGATTCATCAACTGGCTGAAATAATTTAAATTTCCTCTTTAACTTCCCTGTCTCCCGATGATGGATACTTTTATCTCTTACTTTACTGTAGTCAAACTGCGTTAGTCGCTCGATACGAGATAATACATAAACGAGTGGACGCACAAATTGACGGGAAATGCTAATCGATAAAAAGATAATCCCTAATATCAATATAATATGTCCACCAAAGAAGATGGAAACAAATAAAAGCATTGCTTTAGTAAAAGGCTCATCAAATGGTTTGTATGCCGGATTAGGCATCCGTACAACTAGTGTCGAGCCATCCTCTAAAGAAGCATTTCGCGTAAGCTCTTTATACTCAAAAATATCGTAGTTCTCTTCTAGCAGTTGAGGCTTATGGAGCTTTTTATGGCGTTCACCAATGACTTCTACACGATCCCACTGCTCATTATAAATTTCAACAGTGGCCTTCTTATCCTGTAAACGCTGAAGCAGTTCTGAAGGAATCTCCCCTTTATCCTTCCAATCCTGCACTACTTCCTCAAAAAGTGGTTGGACAGGTAAAGTCGGAAGGAATAACAAATGGTATTTAGGAATCTCCCACGTGTGCATTCCTGGCCGTTTAAGAACCATTTTTTCGCTATCTGGCATACTGCATAGTTCACATGTGTCTCCCGTGTAATCAACAATGTCCATCGATTGATTGAACAAATATAATTGCCCTAAGTTCTCCTCGGCTCGCTTCACTAAATAATCAGCAATCTTAATAGATTTTCCTTTTTCTACGACTGCATCATCTTTAATTTCAGAAGAACTCATGATATGAATATCGTCACCGACATGACCATTGATAAAGATTGCAAAAAACACCAAACTTATAATAAAGCCTGTAATAATTAGTAAATAAAAAATGATGAAATAAGATACAAAACGAAGCGTTAATCTTCTAGCTGGCTTCATGAATGAACATCTCCAACAAGTTTATAACCGATACCCCTTACAGTAATAATGCAGGTTGGTTTACCTGGATTCTTTTCTATTTTTTCTCGCAGTTTTCGAATATGAACCATCACAGTATTATCATCAAACAAACAGTCACCCCATACGCGCTCGTAAATTTGCTCCTTCGATAATACTTGCCCTGCATTTTCACATAAATATTTCAATAAATAAAATAACCTACCACTAATAATTTCCTTTGTGCCATTTACAGTTACCTCTGCTGCATCGATATCGAATGTAAACCGATTACATGTAAATAAATGACTTTCTGGCACATCTTTTTTCTTCATATATCGTGTAAGCTGCACCTTCACCCTCGCAACAAGCTCAAGTGGATTAAATGGCTTCGTAATATAATCGTCTGCCCCGTTCATAAAACCACGAAGCTTATCTGCATCACTACCTTTTGCAGTTAAAAAGAATACAGGTGCTTCACTTTGCTCTCGAATCATATTCGCCATATCAAGTCCGCTACCATCTGGGAGCATAATATCTAATAGATAAAAATCAAAAACCTTCGTTTCAATTTTCTTTTTTGCTTCTTGAACAGTGTCACAGAGTGTAATGTTTAAAAATCCTTCTTTTCTTAAAATAATTTCAATCATTTCTGCAATTGCACGTTCGTCCTCTAATACTAAAATTGACGCATCTTGCATGCTATCACCTTCTTTTAAGATTTCTTTAAGGTAACCATCATTTCACCATAAGCTTTCCCAACTACACTATGTATAAGATAACTAATTAAGGAGATAAAACGCAATGACAACTAACCGTGTTACCTTCATAGATACAATGCGTGGGTTTAGCTTATTCGGCATCTTAATGGCAAATCTGTTGATTTTCCAATTTGGCATGTATGGCAACGATGAACTAAAAGATCTATCCGCCCTCGATCATGGAGCCTGGTATTTTGTAAAAATCTTTATAGAGGGATCATTTATGCCGATCTTCACCATTTTATTTGGCTTCTCTCTTATTAAACTTATAGAGTCTATTCGTAGAAAAAAGAATAAGAGTCGATGGTCCATTTTACGCCGTGCAACAGGACTAATCGCAATCGGTTGGCTCCATTCAACATTTTTATGGGAAGGCGACATTCTATTTTCCTATGGATTTATGATTTTATTTTTGATCCCCTTTATTAATCGTAAACCAAAAACTTTATTTATTTGGGCTGGCATCTTCTTATTACTTATTACTAGCTTATCATTATTTGATTCCGCTGAAAAAACTAAAAAAGAACAGAAAGAAATAGCTTCCTATGTAGAGAAAGCCGACAATGTATACGCTAACGGAAGCTACTTAGACATTTATGATTTCCGTGCAAATGCTCTACCTCCAGGCATGGATGATGCAGGTTTAGTCTTTTTCTTATTAATTTTCCTTGCACCAATGTATACCACTTCATTGACCCTTTTCGGCATGGGGCTCGCCAAAAAGCAAGCTTTTGTGAATATGGAGGACGAAAAGAAATGGTATAAGCTTGGCGCTCTACTTGTTCCAATAGGGCTAGCTTGTAAAAGTCTGAGTTTTATAGAAAGCAATTTTTCTGGCATGTTGTTAACAGGTGGATCCGAATTACTAGCAGTTGGCTACGTCTGCCTTGCAGCTTTAATATATAAAACCCGCCCTGTACAACGTCTCGCTCCCGCCTTTGAGAGTGTCGGTAAACTATCATTAACCAATTATCTAATGCAAACCATTATTTGTACAACAGTATTTTATGGATATGGTTTAGGCTTATACGGCAAGCTCGGCGTATTTGGCGGTATTTTATTCGGAATCGTCGTGTATAGCTTGCAATGTGTTTTCAGCCTTGCCTATTTCAAGAAATTTAAACGCGGACCATTCGAAACTATACTGCGTGTTTGGACGAATTGGTCTTGGAACGGACAGATTAAAATAAAGCAGAAAGGAAGTACTTTACATGAATAGTGACTCCAAAGAGGACTTTACGGATACATGGTGGTTCCTAGGAATCTGTGCTGCTGTAGCTGTAGTTTTAACACTATTTGCTTTTTAATAAAACAATCCACTTTACTTGGGAACAACTATACAACAACATTTTGGAATTCGTTTTCACTTGCCCCCTACTGTATACTATGACTACACATACTATAAAGCTTAGGGGGCGTTTTTTTGCTACAGCGAATTATTATTACAGGCTATAGACCACATGAATTGGGCATTTTTAATGACAAGCACCCTGGCATTGCCATCATAAAAAAAGCACTCGAAAACCGTCTACGTAAATTGATCGATGAAGGTTTGGAATGGGTGATTATTAGTGGTCAGCAAGGTGTAGAAACATGGGGCGCTGAGGTTATTCTAACGCTAAGAAATGAATTTCCTCATTTAAAATATGCTGTGATCACTCCTTTTTTAGAGCAGGAGAAAAATTGGCAGGAACATAAAAAAGACAAATATCAGACATTAGTAGCTCAAGCAGACTTCGTAACGAGTGTAACGAAAAAGCCATACGAGGCTCCGTGGCAATTTATCGAAAAAGACAAATTTATTATACAAAACACAGATGGTCTGCTGCTAATTTATGATGAAGAAAATGAAGGCTCCCCGAAGTATATGAAACGTCTAGTAGAAAAATATATGGAAACTCATGAATATACACTTTTAATGATTACCGCTTATGATTTACAAGTAGTAGCAGAAGAAATACAGCAACAAGATTGGTAGGGAAAGTATTGATATAATTTTCTGATAATTATATACTGGAACTATATTAGTCATAGACTCATGGCTCATCACAATAGCGTGTGGTTGATCTCCGTTCCGACTGGGCGCTTTCCTGGGGGCGTCCAATGAGCCGCTTCACTCGCGCTGCTCGCTCCAGGGTCTCATCTGTGACGCTGATCCCCAAGGAGTCACCCAGTCTCCACTCAACTTATATAAAAATGGTATTCCTTTTTCAAGTCTTTTTTTCTACCCTTTAGTGCTAATTTCTAAAAAGGAGCTGCTAACATTTGAGTAAAAAAATCGAAATGGTTCTTGAGTCATCACCGGTGAACGTTTCTCATGATACGTACCGCAGAGAGTGCAGATATACACGTGGGATTCATATTGAAGAACAAGAGTTTAAAGCAATTTTGGATGCAATGTGCCACGATTCACGCTTGTATTTTGATTTCCATAATCCTCGTAAGGAGATTAAAAAAGGAACATATTTAAATGGACACTCTGGATTAGCGCAAAGCATCTATAAATACTATAAAACCAATTACGACATTGAAATTAACGAACTAATTAATGGCAAAGATTTTTATGTAAAAATAATATAAAGTGATGAATTGATTTCATATCACTAAAGTGGGGTAGGTTGTTTCTTACATAACAACCCACTTTTTATATCCGTTAAAAAAGAGCTCCCCTCAAAATGAGAGTAGCTCCGACTTTATTATAGGTCTGATACTTGAGCACCTAATTCTTTATTGTTGTACATTTCAGTGTCCAATTCTTTTGTAATACGTGCTGTTGTTACGCCTGCAGTCATTGAACCACTTACATTAAGAGCAGTACGTCCCATATCGATTAATGGCTCAACGGAGATTAATACACCCGCAAGTGCAATCGGTAAATTAAGTGCTGATAATACAAGAATTGCTGCAAATGTCGCACCACCACCGACACCAGCTACACCAAATGAGCTGACTGCTACCACTGCAATAACAGTGATGATAAACACTGGATCAAGCGGATTAATCCCAACTGTAGGTGCAATCATAATCGCTAGCATTGCAGGATAAACACCAGCACAGCCATTTTGACCAATAGATAAGCCAAATGAGCCCGAGAAGTTTGCAATACCCTCAGGTACACCAAGACGACCCGTTTGTGTTTTAATGTTCATTGGCAACGCACCTGCACTTGAACGTGAAGTGAAGGCAAACAATAATGTTTCCGCAGATTTCTTTAAATACGTAAATGGATTTAAACCACTTAAAGTAAGAATTAGTAAGTGTACGAATAACACGATAAATAATGCTACATAAGACGCAATAACAAACTTACCAAGATTATAGATTGCCCCGAAATCAGATGTAGCAACTGTACGTGCCATAATTGCTAAAATACCGTATGGTGTTAAACGTAAGACGATTGTTACAACGCCCATTACTAATGCATAGATGGCATCCAAGCCCTTTTTAATAGTAGCTGCAGTGTCTTCATCTTTACGTGCTACACGTAAGTAAGCAAAACCTAAGAACGCTGAAAAAATTACAACAGCAATTGTTGATGTAGAACGAGCACCTGTTAAATCTAGGAATGGATTTGCTGGGAACAACTCAATAATTTGCGTTGGTAAATCCGGTGCAGTTAATCCAGAAGTTTTTTCCTCTAAATACGCTCCACGCTCTGCCTCTGCAGCACCATGCATAATATGTGAAGCATCTAAATGAAACACTGTTGCTGAAAAAATACCAACAGCAGCTGATACAGCAGTTGTACCGATTAAAATGGCTAAAATAAGAGCTGCCATTCTCCCGAAGTTTTTACCAACCTTCATTTTCGTAAAGGCTATTAAGATGGAAATAAAAATTAATGGCATTGCAACCATTTGTAGTAATTTTACATAGCCAGTACCGATAATATTGTACCAACTTGATGTTTTAGCTAACACATCAGAATCAATACCATATATTAAATGCAGTCCAAGACCAAGTACAATCCCTAAGCCTAGACCAGTAAAAACGCGATTTGAAAACTTAACGTGCTTTTTATTCATAAAATATAAAATCCCAACGAATACGAGTAAAACGGCAACGTTAAGAATAATTTGTAATGTAGACACTAGACAGCCTCCTAAGTTGTTTAATTATAATGTAAATCGAATTATATACCTATAATCCCTATAATTCAAGTATGTTTTATTTAGATTAATAATTTCCTAAAGTGAAAACAGTTTATTTCTTTTGATTATGCCCCAAAAACCGAATTTAATAATTATGCACAACAGATATTGAATTTTTAACGACAGTAAATGACGCCTTAAGCAGCCCATCTCCGTTGTGGAAAGCGTCCGTTATAAAAAAAGACTGTGGGCAAGCTCAAATTATTACGAGCTTGCCAACAGTCTGACCTACTTCTTTTAATGAACGAGGTAAGTTTCTTTTTCATGGTTATTAATAAGGTAACAGCTTCCCGAAATTCTTTTACATTGTTTTTTCACACGTGTCACCGCATCTGACAATTGATCAACAGATTCAAATTGCTGATATTGATTAGTAATCACCGCAATGGATAGCGTAGTACAAGATAAAGGTTCTAGTTTACCAGCCCTGTTTTGTACTTGTAAGTCTGTTAAATCCTCTACATCATAAAAGCTTAAAATACATGCATCAAACTCATCAATAATCCTTTGACAGATTGGCGCAGCCTCATAATGCGGAAGAGTTGCAACGAAATCATCTCCACCAATATGCCCTAAAAAATCTTCTGTACAAACTATATTTCTTTTCAAAATATCTGTTAAATACAGTAAAATTTTATCCCCTTTATTAAAACCGTACGTATCATTGTAAGATTTAAAATGGTCTAAATCAAAATACATTAAACTATATTGTGGTAGCTGTAATGCTTCCTCTAGCTTTTCATCAATTAATTTATTGCCAGGAAGACTACTTAATGGATTTAAAAAACTAGCAATAGCTACTTGTGTGTCTACGAGCTTTAACAGTAGCTCCCGAATACTGACTACACCATAATATAAGTCATTTCTTGTTACAATCATATCATCATATAAGTCCTCTGGAGGTCTAGACATTGCTAACGTACTGACTTCTGTTATAGGTATATTGCGATCTACCATTAAAGGATTCTCTTTCATAATAAGCTGATTATGCCGCCCCATAAATAAATTATAGCCATAGCGTGTACCAATTTTTTGATAGAAATGTGTACGCGTTATATGCCCAATTGGTTTGTCATCTCGAACAACAACCACACTCCGTAATGACGGATTACTTGTAAAAAGCAAATCCACCTCTTGATTTTTCACAAATTCATCAATACAAGGAACGTTTTCTATGACTTCCCCTATCATCATGGTCATCCATCCTTATTTTCCCCAAATGTAATTCCTTTGCGGGTTTCCCTATCGCATAACCTTGCGCATAGTGGATACCAATATTATGTAAATAATGCAGCTCTTCCTGGCGTTCAATACCCTCTGCAATAATTTTCGTCTCACCCTGCTCTGCATATCGCATCAGCAATGTAACAAGCTGCTGCTGCTCGCTGTTTTTATCAATAAATTGTATTAAAGAACGGTCTAGTTTAATAAATTCAGGCTTTAAGTAAATTAGAGTTTTCAAGCTATTATAGCCTGAACCCACATCATCCACTGCAATTCGATAACCCTGTGATCGATAATGCGATAATACACGTTCAAACTCTACAAAATCTACCACTGCACTACGTTCAGTGAGCTCAAACACTACCTGTTGCGGTTTTATGCCAAGCTCCTTTAATAGCTGCAAGGTTTCACCACTATGGTAGCTCTTATCTAGTAAAACATTAGGATGTATATTAACAAACACTAAAAAATCTCTGTTCACCCATTCTTCGTGCAGTCGTTCTTTAAAACGCTGCAATGAAAGATTACGACAAAAGCATTCAAATAAAAATACACAGTCCGTTTGCCCAACAAATTCATAAAACTGATCGACACTATGAAACAATTCTGAAGGCTCTGGACGATTCAGTGCCTCAAAACCAACCGTTTGCCTCGTCTGTAAATCGACGATAGGCTGAAAATAAGTATGTAAATTCTTGTCCTGAATAATTTGCTTCAATGCTTTTAAACGTTTTATATAGAGCGTATTGTTTTGATGCTGCCCGTATAAATACTTTAAATAAGAAAATAAATTACTTGTTTTTATGCTTTGTCTCACAACAGACTCCATTCTCGCACCTCTTAAACCGGTTATTAGGATCTATTGTACGCTTTCATTGTAAAAGCACTGTGAATTTTATGTAAAAACAGGTGTCTCTAGCACTAGATTTCCTTTTCAACAGTTGACATCGCTCTATTAAAAGTAATCTTAATTACTTGATAGAGTAGTATATTTTTCGCAATATACTATATATTCATTCAATTTATTGCTATATATCGTAAATAGTGTATGCTTGTGATAATAGTATTTTATTACCTTTTATAGAAATTTGTTATTTTTATAGTAAGATAATAACTCATCTCCATACACTAAGGATGACATTTTGTAAAAACGCTCATAGCGTCACAGATAACCCAGTGCGCAAGTCTCATCGGACTCCAGGGAAGCACCCAATCGGAACCGAAATCACCCTCACGTTATGGCGATGATTTTTTATAATAAAAGATCTGTTCTTTATAGGGAAACCTATTTAGATAAAAACTATTTTCAAGGGAGGATCCTGTTAATGAGTTTGTCGATTCAACAATTATTGGAGAACAAAGAAATTACACCAAAATCTGAACACCTTGAACTTCTAAAAGCACGGTGGGAAGGTATGCAATACCTTCGTGGTAATTTAGAAGGCATCGCTATTGATGATGCTGATATCGCTATCCGCAGCATTCCTGGAGGTGACCACATTGACAACTGATTTACACTTAAAATCTGTTGAAGAGTTAGCACCTTTACTTGAAACTAAAAAACTCTCTCCTGTCGAGTTGACGAAAGCAATTTTAGATTTTGCTGAAGAAAGTCAGCCTAAAATTAATTCATACATGGCTTTTTATCGTGAAGAAGCCCTAGCACAAGCGCAAGTGTTAGAAAAAGAAATTTTGAATGGACAGTATCGAGGAATGTATCACGGGATTCCTATGGCATTAAAAGATAATTTGTACTTTAAAGATAAGATAACAACGATGTCATCAAAGATTCATAAGGACTTCGTTTCAAATTATGATGCGACGGTTGTAGAAAAGCTTCGTAATGCCGGTGTTATTTTCACGGGTAAATTAAGCATGCATGAGTACGCATGGGGCATCACGAATAATAACCCTCATTACGGACCCGTTCGCAATCCATGGGATTTAGATAAGATCCCTGGCGGTTCTAGTGGCGGCTCTGGCGCAGCAGTTGCAGCAGGGGCAAGCGTTGCATCATTAGGTACAGATACTGCCGGCTCTATTCGAATCCCTTCATCTGCCTGTGGGATTGTCGGCTTAAAGCCTACTCATGGTCGCGTAAGTAAATATGGCTGCTACCCTCTTGCTTGGAGCTTAGACCATATTGGTCCAATGACAAAGACAGTAAAAGACGCAGCCGGCTTACTTGAGATTATTTCTGGATTTGACCACAGAGACCCTACTTGTACAGACGTTCCAACAGAGAATTATGTACAGCAAATCTCGGGTAATGTGAAGGATTTAGTCATCGGCATCAACGAAGAATATTTCTTTAACCGCGTAGATTCAGATGTAGAAAAGGCTGTTCGAGCAAGTATTCAAAGCTTAGTGAATCAAGGGGCAAAGGTTGAAATCGTTCGAATCCCATCCTTGCAATATGCAGAATGGGCAGAGCTCGTTACTTCCCTTTCGGAGGCAGCTGCAATCCATCATTCTGATTTACAGAAAAGACCACAGGATTTCGGAGATGATATTCGTCTGTTATTTGAACTTGGTGAATTACCGTCTGCAGTTGATTACTTACAGGCTCAACAGGTACGACGACAAATAAAACAGGAGTTCACAAAAATTTTCAATCAGGTTGATGTGCTTATTACCCCTACATTACCTGTAGTGGCAAGTACTGTTGGTGATGACTTTGCATATTTAAATGGTGAAAAAGTTGATTTAATTGATAATATCATTCGATTTACAGGCCCAAGTAACTTAACAGGGTTACCTGCCCTTTCCGTTCCTTGTGGCTTTAAAGGTAATTTACCAGTTGGTCTCCAAATCATTGGACCAGCCTTTAAAGAAGGTCGTATTCTTAACGTTGGTTACGCCATTGAACAAACGAATCCTATGAAAAATAGAAAACCAAATATTTTCGCTAACATCTAATTTTGATAATGTAGAAGAATCTGCTTGCTTTACGGACTTTGTCTGTAGAACTTCAGCAGATTCTTTTTAATTGGTTGGTTTATCAGCGATTTGAGGTACTTTATTAGCGATTCGAATTGCCTTATCAGCTATTTCACTGTGCTTTATCAGTTATAATAAGTAATAGAAGCTCAATCACAAGAAAGGGTGCTTGATATCTCAATGAACGTAGAAAACTTTTTACAACTCCCAATTACAAAAGATTTTACAGTCGTTGCTGGTCGCAATGGTTTACATAAACCCGTTCAAAATGTGGAAATTCTAGACTTTGAATTTTCGCCTGATATTCAAACTGTGAGAGAAACGATTTTCACACCGAATAGTGTTGTTTTAAGCAGTTTATTATTCGCAAAGCAAAAGCCAGAATATTTATGGAATGCCGTGAAAAGCCTTATTGAGCTGGGGGCAAGTGCTTTAGCTTATAAGCCGGTCATCTATGAGGAGTTACCAGAGGAAGTGCTAGTCTATGCAGATGAACAAAATTTCCCGATATTGCGATTTGGCGGAGACGAATTTTTTGAAAAGATTATTTTAGAAACGATGGCCTATGCAAAAACACAGGATTATTCATACTTTTTAGAAACGATTATGCGACGACTTATGGAGGAAGAAGTAACTGATGAACAAATAAAGTCGATATTACAGCAAATCAATAAGCCCTTTGAAAAATATGTATTTGTAACTAATATTCAAATGCAAGATCATGCAAATAGTCAATGGATGCAATCTCTTTTTCAATTAGAGCCTCTATTGAAATCTAGTATGATGTGTACCTATAAAAAGAGCCTCTTTATTTTAATGACCCATCCATCACAGTCATTTCAATTTGAAAAACTTCTCAATGAATGGTTGACGATGTATGCAATCTCAACTGAATCAATGACCTTTGGCTATAGTCGTTGTCACGTAACACAAACAGAATTCCCTATTGCTGTTCGTGAAGCTTTTTATGCACGTATCATGGCTGAAATAGAAACGGCTCCTATATGTCATTATGAGAACCTCGCTTCTGATTGGTTGTTAATTGAATTGTTTCGTAAGGACGCTACATTTGCTATGGACTATGTAAATAGCTATCTTGGTCCCCTACTTGAGGAAAAGGTTGATCCAGATTTAATGAACACAGCAATCACTTATGTCGTAAAACAAGGCAACATTAAGGAAGTAGCAGTGGCTCATTTCTGCCATCCAAACACAATCCGTTATCGTATGTCAAAAATACGTCAGCTAGTAGCACCTTTAGAAAATGATTATGTTTTTTATGAGCGTATAGCTGCAGCCGTTAAATTGTACTTATTACATAGCAAAATGAATGTCGAATGACAGCTTTGGAATAAGTACAAAAAAACACCTGAATTTTTAGAATTAAAATCAAACTATTTTCTTCCTTCTCATGCTATTCTATTGAAGTTAGGAGGACGAATGATGAAACAATACATAGCTGATGGTATGCTATTAGTCACTGCAATCGTTTGGGGTAGCGGATTTGTCATAACGGCTATCGCATTGGAATATTTAACAGCCTATCAAGTAATGGCAGGTAGATTTTTATTAGCTTCGATTATACTGACAGTCTTATTTGGGTATCGATTAAAAAAAGCTTCTAAATCAGTTATCTGGAAAGGTATTTTGTTAGGGACCATTTTATATATTGCCTTTGCCCTTCAGACAGTAGGGTTACAATATACAACACCATCTAAAAATGCATTTTTAACTGCTGTAAATGTCATTATTGTTCCATTAATTGCGTTTGCGGTTTACAAGCGTCGTATAGATGGCTATGAGATGATCGGTTCGATTATAGCTATTGCCGGCATCGGTTTTTTATCTTTACAGGGCTCACTGACGATGAATATCGGCGATGCGCTTTCCTTAGCTTGTGCTGTCGCCTTTGCTTTTGATATTTTCTGTACGAACCTGTTTGTCCAAAAGGAAGATGCCATTGCTCTGACGATTATTCAATTTATCACAGCATCTTTTTTAGGTGTCTTGGTCGTAGTCAGTCAGGGAGATATCCCAACTACTCTTGAAAAAGAAGCAATCTATTCAATCATTTATTTAGCCATTTTTTCAACTACTCTCGCCTATCTTTTTCAAAATATTGCGAATCAATATACATCTGCTACAAAGGCAGCTATTATCCTGTCTACAGAATCCTTCTTCGGCATGGTACTATCCGTTATATTCTTACATGAGGTATTAACAAGTCGGATGGTTGTAGGGGCTGTACTGATTTTACTCGCCATATTAATTGCAGAAGTAAAGCCTGCACACCCTAAAAAACGAATGATGAAAAGCTCTCGATAACGAATATCAAAATAGTTTCAGTCCTATACTGAAGCTATTTTTTATTAAACACGGCTAGTCATGATACTTGTTGTAATCCCTGCTACCAAAATTGTAATAATAGAAAGCAATAATGTACTAGAAGATAAAAGCAGTCCCCCTATGACGATGACGATTGAATCTATCATAAAAATAAGCATCCCGACATTAATTCCGGTTTTATCACTTAAAAATTGTGCAATCAAATCTGTACCACCAGTGCTTGTCTGAAATCTAAGCATCAAACCAACACCAAAACCCATAAGTACCCCTCCAAATATGGCACTATAGATGGCATCTACATGGATAAGATTCCGTACGGGCTTTAGTAAATCGATACTAAGAGAATATGCGAATAATCCATGTATACTATTGTAAAAATACGCTCTGTATTTATACCAAGAAATAACAAATATTGGAATACTAATAACAATGATCATTAAACCTATTTTAAGCTTATATATATAGTGTAAAATAAGCGCTATTCCTACAACGCCCCCATCTAAAATTTGATAGGGTGTTAAGAATAAATTAATTCCTAATGATACCGCGGCACTTCCTATAAGAATGACCAAGCCTTTCGTAAAAAAATACATACAACACCCCTCCGAGACTTGCATGTTTTTATAGTATGAAAAAATCGATTTGAACATGTTATTGTTCATGTCTGTCGGTGTAATAGTATTAATATTTTTTATCGAGCTTGGTCGCTAAATTTCTCATATTTAACTTCTTTCAGCGGGTGTCCAAACATCCGCTGAAAGAAGTTAAAGCCTCCGGACGCAATTATGCCGAGGCATAATTGATTGAGAATTGGTGACGAAGCACAATGAACACAATTCGTCGTTTCGATGGATTGTGTGGACACACAAAAAAATGCCCTTCTGCATATAAACAGAGGGCAATGTTAGAAAAACTATTTGCGTTTCGCCTTCATTCGATCCAGCAAAAATCCGCCTTTAAATGATTTGGGCTCGTAAGAAATAATAAAAGCATTCGGTTCATAATGCTCAACAATTTGGAACAATTCTGTCTCGCGATTTCTCTTTGTTAATATTTCATATTTATAACGATTACTATCTCGCCCCTCACCAATGTAAATCGTGACTGCAAACCCTTCATTACGAAGAAATTTCACAAGTTCCTCATTCTTATTTTGCGTATTAATGGTCGTATAAACATAGCCTATCGCTAGTTTACGTTCAATTGTTGCCCCTAAAAATATTCCTAACCCAAAGCCAACTGCATAAAAGACCATAGCTAACATACTTTGTTTCCCACTAAAAACGAGTGAAAGGCCAAATACATACACTAACATCTCCAGCATACCGAATATGGCGGCAAGGAAAGTAACATTCTTCACTAAAAGTATTGTACGTAACGTTAAAAAAGGCACATAAATTAATTGCAGTATTAAAATCAGAAATATACTTTGCATTTGTAAGAGACCTTTCCAAAAGTAGTTTTATATACTATAAATGTATGTCGAGACATCGACTTGCATTCTATTAAGATGTATCTATTTTCTAGATTCCCTAACAATTAAAATTTAAACATCTTCTTTTTATAAAAAAATGCCATCTACTATCAAAGTAGATGACATTTTTTTGATTATAGAAATCCGTTAAGCTTCCCCATGCATCGGGTCTTCCTTATGCTTAGGCCCAATCATGTTGAATAAAATATTAAGGATAATCGCTGTAACAGAACCACAGACGATACCGTTAGATGTTAGAAGAGAAACGCTTTCTGGTAGTGCATCGAAAATTCCAGGAACAACCGATACACCGACACCGAGACTAACTGCAATGGCAGCAATCATGGCGTTCTCCGCTGATTCATTCATAACAGGTACTAGCATGCCCATACCTTGAGTTATTACCATACCGAACATTGCTAGCATTGCCGCACCAAGTACTGGTGTTGGAATAATTGTTGTTAACGCTGCGATTTTTGGTAGGAAACCAAGTGCTACTAGTAATCCACCTGTGATGTAAATGACTTTACGGTCTTTTACACCTGACATACGAGTAAGTCCCACGTTTTGTGAGAATGTTGTATATGGAAAAGCGTTGAAAATACCACCGATAACAGAGGCAAGACCTTCTGAACGGTACCCACGTGATAAATCTTTTGAATCTAATTTTTTCTTACAAATATCACTTAGCGCAAAATAAACCCCTGTTGATTCTACTAAAGAAACCATTCCTACAAGCGTCATTGTAATAATCGCAGATGCATTAAATGTTGGCATCCCGAAGTAAAATGGCTGAACCATATGTAATACGGCAGCATCTGAAACAGGGCTAAAATCAACCTTCTCCATAAATACTCCTAGGATTGTCCCCGCAACTAATCCGATTAAAATAGAAATTGCACGAATGAAGCCCGTAGAAAAACGATAAACGACTAAAATAATAACCAATGTAATAAACGCTAAAGTTACATTAGAACTAGATGCAAAATCTGCTGCATCTTGTCCACCTGCCATATTGTTTAAAGCTACTGGTAGTAAAGAGATACCGATAATCGACACCACCGAGCCTGTAACAACTGGCGGGAAGAATTTTACTAGCTTACCGAAAAAGCCTGCAATAATCATAATGATTATACCTGATGCAATAATAGATCCATAAATATCAGTAATACCTTGTTCGGGATTTGTACCGATTGCAATAATTGGACTAACTGCTGTAAATGTACAGCCTAGTACTACTGGCAAACCAATACCGATCATTTTACCTGAATACACTTGTAAAAGCGTTGCGATCCCACACATCATAATGTCAATCGCTACTAAATACGTCATTTGTGTTGAATCAAAGCCAATTGCCCCACCGATAATCAGCGGCACTAAAATGGCTCCTGCATACATCGCAAGTAAATGTTGAATAGCTAGCGTCGTCGATTTAACGGTATTCATTACGCATTAGCCTCCGCAGCAAATGTTACTTTGCCATCCTCAAGAGAATCTACAATTGCTAATGATTCCACGCGAACCCCTTGCTGGCGTAATAATTTCCCACCGTCTTGGAAGCCTTTTTCTATAACAATACCTACACCGACAACATTTGCACCAGCTTGTGCTGCGATATCAAGCAAACCTTTGACAGCTTCCCCATTAGCTAAGAAATCGTCTACAATTAGAATGTTATCATCTTCATTTAAGAAATTACGTGATACTGAAATATCATTTGTTTCATTTTTTGTGAAAGAATGTACTTTTGAAGAATAAAGATTATCTGAAAGTGTTAATGATTTACGTTTTCGTGCAAACACTACAGGGGCACCAATTTCAAGCCCTAGCATAACAGATGGTGCGATACCTGAAGATTCGATCGTTAATATTTTTGTAATGACTTGATCAGAGAATCGATTTGCAAACTCATGACCAATTTCCTTCATAAGCATTGGGTCAATTTGATGATTTAAAAATGAGTCTACTTTTAATACAGATGAAGATAGAACTTTACCCTCTTGCATGATTTTGTCGTGTAATAACTTCATTTCTTTGATATCCTTCTTTCTTATAGTAATAACTTTTTATGAGCAAATAAACGAAAGCGCAACGGCAGCATCACAGAAAATGCTCATTCCAAGTAAATAAAAACGCTGAATACTTTGATTCCAATCATCTACGAGTGGAGCAAAGCATTCAGCGTAAAAACGTCGAAACAAATAGAAAACATCTTATATGAAGTCTTCTAAAGCATTGCTACCCATAGTCGATTTATTTACGGTAAATCGGTAGAAACTTGCGAGCCAGATTCTCGCTATTATATGAGTGAAATAGTATTAAGCTGTAAGAACTTCCTTATCTTCATTACGCCTTAGCGTCATTTCCAAAATTGGTACTTTATTCGGTATGTGCTTATATCTTACACTGAATAAAGTCTGTTTTTCGGAATTTACTATTATTTTAGTAAGTTTCAATTGTAAACGTTCGTGTTTTACAATCAACGTTATGATTATATCAGACTCTTTTCGAGCTTGCTAGTCATTATTTTGATAAATGGAAGGGCACTGTCATAATGACGATATTTCTGTGAAATAATAGCGAAGCGCGAATTAATAGACTCGATTGATTGTGTAACATATGATGCCACCCTTTTTTCGGTAAAAACTGTGGGATGATCACTGTTACTTGATGGCCCGTTTTCGTACAATGATGTTCAACCTTATCAATAAATTTCATCAACGGCTGTGTAATACTTCGATAGGGTGAATAGTATGTTACAAGCCGTATATTTGGCTGCCAAGCTTTCCATTTCTCCTCAAACGCTTTTGCGTCCGCTTGATCGAAGGCTACATAAAAGGCAATAATTTTATCAACGTTTAATGACTGCGCGTAATGCAATGTATTTTCGACTACTTTCGTAATACCAGCGACGGGGACAATGAAAACATTACCCTCAACATTCGGTAATTCCTCATTATCTAATCTTAGTTGTTCACCAACTGTTTTGTAATGCTGCTTAATACGGTGAAACGTCCAAATAATAATCGGTAAAAAGATAAACACTGGCCATACCTGAGGTAATTTTGTCACAAAAAACATCATGGCTACAATAAAGGAAATGACCGCTCCAATCGTATTGATTGCAAATTTAGCCACCCAACCATTTGGCTGTTCACGCCACCATTTTCGCATCATTCCAGCCTGCGCTAACGTAAACGGAATAAACACACCAACTGCATAAAGTGGAATCAAATGCTCTGTTGTTCCATCAAATAAAATGATTAAAACAATGGCAGCTAAACCAAGCATCATGATGCCATTTGAATAGCCAAGTCGATCCCCACGAATTTGGAATATTCTCGGAATAAAACCGTCTTTCGATAAATTGACAGCTAGTAAAGGAAAGGCCGAATAACCTGTATTCGCAGCAAGTACTAATATCATCGCTGTTGTTCCTTGTACTATATAATAAAAGAAATTACGACCTACACTTGCCTCCGCAATTTGTGAGACAACCGTTTCTTTCGCATTTGGAGCAACTCCATAAAAATAAGCTAGACTCACAATACCAATAAATAGCACTGCCAAAATACCGCCCATAGCCAATAATGTTTTAGATGCATTTTTCGGTGCTGGATCTCTAAAATTAGGAATAGCATTTGAAATGGCTTCAACACCAGTTAAAGCTGAGCTTCCTGATGCAAATGCTTTTAATAATATAAATAGACTAATACCTGCAACTGGTGTACCGACCTTTGGATGCAAATCTGCTGGAACTTGCCCTGTTACTACGTTATAAACCCCTACCCCGATTAACATCAGAATCACTATCACAAACAAATAAACTGGATACGCTAAAATAGATGCAGATTCTGTGACACCACGTAGGTTTAAAATCGTTAAACATATAACAAAAAACACAGCGATTACAACGTTATGTGGATGCAAGCTTGGAAATGCTGAAGTAATGGCATCTGTTCCAGCCGATACACTTACCGCAACGGTTAAAATATAATCAACAAGCAATGATCCACCAGCGACTAGGCCAGCATTGACACCTAAATTTTCCCGAGAAACTACATATGCTCCACCACCATGTGGATACGCGTAAATAACCTGACGATACGAGAAAATAAGTGCTGTCAGTAACACAATTACCCCAGCAGCAATCGGTAGAGAATACCAAAAGGCAATAGTACTTACCGTCATGAGTACAATTAAAATTTGCTCAGGTCCATACGCTACTGATGACAAAGCATCAGACGATAGTATGGCAAGTGCTTTTGTTTTACTAAGCTTTTGTTCCCCTAACACATCAGATCTCAATGGTTTACCGATAATATAACGTTTTAATGAGGATTTCATATTCGACACCTTCTAGTTTCATAGAATGTGTTTCACATTTCTAAATCGATTACACTTTAGCATAATCGTTTTTGTGCCGTTCACCGGGGCTTTGTTTCACTTTTAGAATGAAGATAAAAAAAGTCTACAAGTCATCACTAAATAAGACTTGTAGACACTCATTCGTCTGCCAAGCTCCACTTTTCTGCTCTTAACGCTTACGAGGTTAGCTGTCGGATTCGGGCCTGAGTAGCCCTACCCCTCAATAAATGAAGAGATTCACCCCAAGGATTACCTATGTAATCCGTAAAAATTGGGTCCCCCGCGTTTAATTGCTTCAGCGATTTAGAAATTTGAAACTTTTATAATGATGTCATATTACGCCTGTAATTTAAAAAAGTAAAGATGAAAAGAATGGTTTCAAAAAATTTTTTTCACTCGATATTTCGAACAGTTTTATATGACCCTCAAAATGCCATTCCAACTTTTGGTGATGAATTATTATTTGAAGAATAACATTTTAATATTGGTAGAAAATATGTGAATACCTGAATTGGAAATCAAATAAAAAAGCTCTTTATAAGTATATTCCCTCTTTTAAAATGGATACGTACATTAATCCTTGATCGTTTTCATATGAATCGAATATTCCACTATGATGCTTCCATCATTGATACAAAAGCAGAATTCTTCAATTACAATTGGTTTACTATATCAAAAACATTTCGAATTAAGTAAAAAATTGAGCAAACTTCTTCACATTTTTGGGTTCTAGCTATAAAATAGTACTATACATTTTCCTCTAGGAAACTTTATTTCGCTTGCGATACTCTTTGAAATGAGGGAACAACATGGTTTACAAACGAATGAATAAATCGCCTGCTGAGGCGGTTTTAGATGGAGATATAAAAGGCTGGCGACGAATCTTACCGTTTCTTGGCCCAGCATTCATCGCAGCAGTTGCCTATATTGATCCAGGTAACTTCGCAACAAATATTACAGCAGGTTCAAAATATGGATACTTACTGCTTTGGGTAATCGCCTTTTCTAATTTAATGGCGGTGTTAATTCAATCTTTGTCGGCAAAGCTTGGTATTGCGACAGGAAAAAATTTACCCGAAGTAGCACGTGAACATTTTTCTAAAAAAACTTCTATTTTTTTATGGATACAGGCTGAATTGGTCATTATTGCAACAGACCTAGCAGAATTTATTGGAGCTGCACTCGGGCTGTACTTGTTATTCAATATTCCAATGTTACCTGCAGCGCTTATTACAGCAGTCGGCTCATTTGCTGTTTTAGAATTACAGCGCAGAGGCTTTAGAGCTTTTGAAGCGGGCATTTCTGGTATGGTGCTTATTGTCGTATTAGCATTTGCATTCCAGACATTTTTAGCACAGCCAAATTGGGGCGAAGTAACAATAGGCATGTTCACACCGCGCTTTGATGGAGTAGATTCTATTTTACTTGCAACAGGTATTTTAGGGGCAACTGTTATGCCACACGCTATTTACTTGCATTCTTCATTAACCCAAAATCGGGTCGTTGGTCGAAATGATGCTGAAAAAAAACGGATATTCCGTTTTGAGTTTATTGATATTATTATCGCAATGATTATCGCTGGCGCTATCAATATGAGTATGCTTGTTATTGCTGCAGCAGTATTCCATACACAAAGTGTAGTAGTTGAAGATTTAGATATCGCTTATAACGGATTAAAAGAGGCGCTTGGTCCGATGGCGGCAGTGTCCTTTGGTCTTGGCCTTCTCATTGCAGGTCTTGCTAGCTCTTCAGTTGGTACACTTGCCGGTGACGTTGTGATGCAAGGCTTTATAAGAATGAAAATTCCACTCTATTTACGCCGTGCTATTACAATGCTACCTCCTCTGGTTATCATTGCATCCGGTGTTAATGCAACTTATGCACTTGTCCTAAGTCAAGTTGTTTTGTCCTTTGGTATTGCATTTGCTCTTGTACCGCTTGTTATGTTTACAAGTAAGCGCGACGTCATGGGAAGCCTAGTCAACCATCGTTTTACAACCATATTAGGATGGATTGTCGTGGCGATTGTAGTTGCTTTAAATCTTTATTTATTATGGCAAACGGTATTTGGCTAAAAAAATGCCAGACACAAAGACCTTCATTTGGTTTTGTGTCTGGCATTTCTACATGTAAGGGGCTCCGGGGCTGATTTCCGTTCCGACTGGGCACTTTCCTGGGTGTCTAGTCTAACAAACGTCATCCCTACTTTTGGTGATGGGCTATTTTTTATCCATCCGCCGGAAGCTTTAGGCCAACAAATGTTTTTTGCGCGAAAGCGAAGCGTCAGCGGCAGATGTTTTTTGCGCGAAAGCGTAGTGCTAACGCAGCGGATGTTTGGACACCCGCTGAAAAGGTATTTCTAAATATTTAGGATTACTCATCATTTTGCTTATTCTTGTCATCTACGGATCGATGATTGCTATTATGAGGATACGAGGCTTTGGGGCTTAAACGTTAAACATTATTTTAGTATTTTGAATGTACGTCTGGGGTTACAAATTCATTAATATTTTCTAACTTAAAAAAACTGCCCTGCAAGTCATTTTCTATGGCTCACAGGACAGTTTTATTTTTTATTGTTCGACTTTTAAATCACATTGCTCTAATGGAAGCATTTTTGTTTTATGCTTGATTTTATAGCCAAGCCATAAGAATAAGAACAGTGGAATACCGATATATGAGACAAGGACTCCGTACCAATCTATTGTTTCACCCATAAAGGCATTGTAGTTTTGTCCAATAACAACAATCATACAAACCGTAAAGGCAAATAGCGGGCCGAATGGGAATAGCCTTGCTTTATACGGTAACAATTTCGGATCTAAGCCTTGTACCTCGAACGCTCGACGGAAACGGTAATGGCTAAATGCAATTCCTAACCAGGCAATGAAGCCAGACATCCCAGAGGCATTTAGCAGCCACATATAGACTACACCATCACCAAAGAATGAAGCTAAAAATGCTAGGCACCCTACTGCTAAAGTCGCCATTAATGCGTAAATCGGAATACCTCGACGGCTTAGTTTAGTGAAAATTTTCGGTGCATGTCCATCTACCGCTAATTGCCAAAGCATACGTGACGATGCGTAAAGCCCTGAATTCCCTGCTGACAGCATTGCCGTTAGAATGATAGCATTCATCAATGATGCAGCAAAGGCAATTCCTAAACGGTCGAACACAAGTGTGAATGGTGAAACAGCGATATCTTCAGATAGCAAACGTGCATCTGTAAATGGAATCAGCATCCCAATTGCAGCAATCGCTAAAATATAAAACAATAGAATTCGCCAGAAAACAGACTTCACGGCTTTCGGAATATTTTTACCAGGGTCATCCGTTTCACCTGCTGTTATTCCAAGTAGCTCTGTCCCTTGGAATGAGAATCCCGCAGCTAAGAAAATACCAAATGTAGCAAGGAGCCCACCATGGAATGGTCCATCACCGATAAAGAAATTCGTAAAGCCTACCGGAGCGTGTCCTCCTAAAATACCAAAAATCATTAAGAAACTGATGATAATAAAAATGATTACAGTTACAACCTTGATCATTGCAAACCAATATTCACTTTCACCATAGCTTTTTACCGATAATAGATTGAACGTTAAAACTACAGCAATAAATAAAACAGTCCAAAGTGCTGATGAGCTATCTGGGAACCAATATTTCATAATTAATGAGACAGCAGAAATTTCTGCCGCAATTGTAATCGCCCAGTTGTACCAGTAGTTCCAACCAAGTGCAAAGCCTAAAGCTGGGTCTACAAATTTTGTAGCATACGTACTAAATGAGCCCGATGATGGCATATAAGCTGCCATTTCGCCTAAGCTCGTCATTAAAAAATACACCATGATACCGATTAATGCATAGGCGAGTAGTGCACCGCCAGGGCCTGCTTGTGCAATGGCACCACCACTTGCTAAAAACAATCCTGTACCGATTGTACCGCCTAATGAAATCATTGTAATATGACGGCTTTTTAATTCTTTTTTCAGCTTCGGTGCTTTATGGCCGAGCTGATTGACTTTTATTTCACTCACAATATAGCTTCCTTCCTTTTTAAGAGGCAAAAAAATGCCATCACATGAACGTTGCTGTGATGGCTAAGTAAATCCTCTGTTCCTTCAAAATGATAGCTCAACACGTTGTCCAAACGTGACAGTTCTGTTCCTTTCGGAGACAGCCCCAGCATGAGGTTTTCAAGTCCCCTCACACTTCGGCAGTATTTCCTTTCAGTTAATTTCTCTAATGCTTGTCATTTCCATTAACATACTCTTAAATACCGCGACCTCTACCTCAATATAAACATGAGGCATTAAATATTAAATTTATGATGGGTATTAGTTTAACATACGACCTATGACATTTCAATAACTCGAGTAATGTTCTTTATTTTGCGAATTTTCCACTATTTTCATTAGTGTGATAAAGTGGTATAGTGATTCAATCAAAATTGTTCTAACAGGGGGGACTTATTTGACTACTCATGAACATACCGATACTTATCCTAGCAGGAAAATTAACTGGAAAGGTACAACCTTATTACTAGTTATCGGAGTAATTTGTATTGCCTCGACATTACGGATGCCGCTAACAGTTGTTGGACCTATTATATCCTTTATCCGTGAAGACCTCGGCATATCCAATGTACTAGCGGGCTTTCTAACAACGATCCCATTGCTAGCATTTGCAATCATTTCACCATTCGCACCAATTGTCGCACGTAAATTTGGACTAGAATTAACATTATTTTTATCAACTATTCTTTTAGCGGTAGGAATTGTCCTACGCTCCCTTGGCACAACTAGTTTACTCATATTTGGTACTATGCTAATTGGTATAGCCATTTCATTCGGTAACGTACTAATTCCCGGATTACTTAAATTGAAATTTCCCTATCACGTAGGTTTACTTATGGCATTGTTCACAATGTCGATGAATTTGACAGCTGGACTCGGTGCTGGCATTAGTTATCCTATTGCCAATTCATCATTTGGCTGGCAGGGAGCTTTAGCAATCGCACTTGTTCTTGTGGTGTTAACCATATTAATTTGGATTCCACAGCTGAAATTTAATAAGCCTGAGTCTACTGTTAAAACGACGAAAGAACGTACACCATTATGGAAATCACCTGTTACTTGGGCAGTGGCGGGGGCTATGGGATTTCAGTCATTATTATTCTATACAACTGCCGCTTGGATTCCTGAAATATATATATCACAAGGATTAGCTGCTGATCGTGCAGGCTGGATGTTTTCCATCATGCAATTTTCACAAGTTCCAATGGCTTTAGCTGTGCCTATTATCGCTAGTAAAATGACATCTCAACGTCCTCTCGTATTAATGTTTACGATATTTTACTTAGTTGGCTTTATCGGAGTAGTGATGGAATGGACAAGCCTCGCTGTACTGTGGATGGTGCTACTAGGCTTAGCAGGAGGGGCTTCATTCGCATTAGCGATGATGTTCTTTACTCTACGTACCCGTACAGCTTTTGAGGCAGCTGATTTATCAGGTTTTGCACAATCATTAGGATATTTATTAGCCGCAATCGGTCCAATCTTATTTGGTTATTTGCATGATTTATTTGGTGGCTGGAATATCACTGGTTGGTTATTTGTTATCGTAGTATTGATACTTTTCTTATGTTCATTCAGGGCTTCTAAAAATGAATATGTGAATATGTGAATTAAAAAAGGCAGCTCATAGTTAAAGTGAGCTGCCTTTCTCTACTAATAAGGTGGTTTCTGATAGAAATAGTTAGGTGTATTGTAAACATTAACATAAGGCTTATGGAAAATATGAGTTGTAGCTGGTGAAAGAGGTGGAATCAACCACGTCCAATTACCTGTAACTTCACGATCCGCTGCTTCTTCTGTTTCCTCAAACAATTTAAATTGCTGTGCAGCTGTATGATGATCTACGATGCTGACACCGTCTTCTTTAAAGGAATGTAGGACTGCAATATTCAGCTCAACTAATGCACGATCACGCCATAGAGAAGCCTGTTTCGTTGTATCAAGGTTAAAAATTTCTGCTATAACGGGCAGCATATGATAACGCTCATGATCTGCTAAATTACGTGCCCCGATTTCTGTACCCATATACCAGCCATTAAATGGGGCTGCTTCAAAATCGATACCTGCCATTTGGAAGCGCATACTCGAAATTATCGGCACTGCATACCATTTTAATCCTAACTTCTCTACTTGAGCAGATTCCGGATGACGAATCGGCACCTCTAGTACATATTCGTCAGGGATAGTAAAGACTTGTGGTTCCCTTCCATCCACCTGTACAACGAGCGGAAGCACGTCAAATGCTGTTCTCTTACCTTGCCAGCCAAGTGACTCACATACTTTTGTAAACTCAACAGAATGCGAATCACCAACGGTTCCAGATTCCGTTTCATAGCCAGCATAACGGATTAGCTGATGATTCCATACACGAACTCGCCCCGGTGCAAAAATCGTTATTGTTGGCCGAATTCTCCCATCATTTGTTGCATATTGAATATGTTCAAGCAATGCGTTGAAAATATCCTCTTCTTTTGAAATATCTCGGGCATCAACAACATGCAGCGATTGCCAAAACAATCGACCAATACACTTATTACTATTGCGCCATGCTACTCGTGCACCAAAGATTAATTCTTCCGTTGTCGGTATATATTCGCCTGCTTTTTTAATTTGCTGTAATTTATTTTCTAGCCATGTTTTAGGCTCATTTTGTTCTACTTGATAAAGTTCTAAAAACCGCTGTACTTCATGTAAATTCATATCGAATTCCTCCATCTACCCTCATATTAGAGGAATGGAACTATAATCACCACGAAAAAATCTGCCTGAAAACATACATATTTTATATATGAAATACTTTGTTCAATATTTCATATCATTTCTTCTTTTTTATCAATTATACCTCGGCATAATTGCGTCCAGATTCGGCTTTGTGCTTAGGCCTGCAGATGTTTTATGCACGAAAGCGTAGCGTCAGCAACAACGTATTTTGTCTGTGTAGCTGACGCTTCGCTTTCGCTACCAAAACACTTACTGAAAGAAGTTAAAACTAAAGTTATTTATGGATTAGGGTTCCTATTTTGAGTAGACATTATAAAAATTAGAGGAAGTTACAGAGGAAAAAACTATTGAGTATAGACTTGCTATTATAACGTTCTTTTATTTCGAAGTAGGTAATACACGAGACACTTTCAGTCACATTTGCAATTTTGTTTATCATTGTCACTACCTTCGCAGTATTTAGGAGCAGACGTTATTACATGTGCATTAGAAATAAAATTTCCTTAACGAATGGTGACCTTTGTTTGTCAGTTTAGTTGGCATAAATCAGAACCACCAGTATAACTGGTGGTTTGCTCTGCGCGTAAAACGCTGGGGGGACTGGCCCATGTCTAAAGACATTCTGAAAGGTCTGCCAACCGCACTCCGTTTCCACACAAACCGCTAAAGCGGCTTACTTATTTTTTCTTTCTCTTAATTTCTTCTCCTGTGAACGGGTCTATGAATTCTTTCTTTGTCATTTGATCTTGCAGGATATCTTCCTGTAATTGATTTTTTATATACTCCTGTATCTTTTTCTTATTCCGACCGACTGTATCCACATAGTATCCTCGACACCAGAATTGACGGTTACCATATTTATACTTTAAATTCGCATGTCGATCGAAAATCATTAAACTGCTCTTCCCTTTTAAATAGCCCATAAACGCAGATACACTTAATTTTGGTGGAATGCTTACCAACATATGAATATGATCTGGACATGCTGTTGCCTCTATGATTTCTACACCTTTTCTTTCACATAATTGGCGTAATATTCTTCCTACATCGACTTTAATTTGACCATAAATAATTTGTCTTCTATACTTTGGGGCAAACACGATGTGATACTTACAATTCCATGTTGTATGTGCTAAACTTTTATTATCCATTTTTGGAGGCTCCTTTCGTACGAAGTCGGTTAACCAGACCTGACTTGACTGTACGATTGGAGCTTTTTTGTTGTCCATAGCTAAAAGCTTTCCGGAACCCCCTGCACAGCAGGGGGTTTTCAAAGCATACAAAAAAGCATGTTGCACGAATGTGCAACATGCTTGATGACCCGTACGGGAT
Organism: Lysinibacillus sp. NPDC093190; assembly: GCF_050280425.1. NCBI lineage: Bacteria > Bacillati > Bacillota > Bacilli > Caryophanales > Bacillaceae > Lysinibacillus > Lysinibacillus sp. NPDC093190. Next base: position 55,496 of record NZ_JBNNVG010000032.1, read on the forward strand.
TCGAACCCGTGTTACCGCCGTGAAAGGGCGGTGTCTTAACCACTTGACCAACGGGCCGTGGCTCCGAAGGCAGGACTCGAACCTGCGACAACCTGATTAACAGTCAGGTGCTACTACCAACTGAGCTACTTCGGAATAATGGTGGGCCTAAATGGACTCGAACCATCGACCTCACGCTTATCAGGCGTGCGCTCTAACCAGCTGAGCTATAGGCCCATTATTTTTTGGAGCGGGTGATGAGAATCGAACTCACGACATCAGCTTGGAAGGCTGAGGTTTTACCATTAAACTACACCCGCAGATGGTGGGTCAGGACGGAATCGAACCGCCGACACTTAGAGCTTCAATCTAATGCTCTACCAACTGAGCTACTGACCCGGAAAAATGGAGGAGGTAGAGGGATTCGAACCCCCGCGCGGTGTTACCCGCCTGTCGGTTTTCAAGACCGATCCCTTCAGCCAGACTTGGGTATACCTCCGGAAATTATATAAATGGTGGAGCCTAGCGGGATCGAACCGCTGACCTCCTGCGTGCAAGGCAGGCGCTCTCCCAGCTGAGCTAAGGCCCCAACAATCAGGAAAGATGGTCGGAATGACAGGATTCGAACCTACGACCCCTTGGTCCCAAACCAAGTGCTCTACCAAGCTGAGCTACATTCCGATACTATTAGGCTTTTTTGGCGCGCCCGACAGGAGTCGAACCCATAACCTTCTGATCCGTAGTCAGACGCTCTATCCAATTGAGCTACGGGCGCATAATTTTTATAAAAACATGATGAGCCATGAAGGACTCGAACCTTCGACCCTCTGATTAAAAGTCAGATGCTCTACCAACTGAGCTAATGGCTCATATTAAGAAATGAATGGCTGGGGTACTAGGATTCGAACCTAGGCATGACGGAATCAAAATCCGTTGCCTTACCGCTTGGCTATACCCCAATTATTAAATGGGGCGACTGATGGGAATCGAACCCACGAATGCCGGAACCACAATCCGGTGCGTTAACCACTTCGCCACAATCGCCACTATATGTAATCACAGCAGTGTTTGATAACGAGTACCTCGAAACCTGGCAGGGGCAGTAGGAATCGAACCCACACCAAAGGTTTTGGAGACCTCTATTCTACCGTTGAACTATGCCCCTAAAATGGTGGAGGGGGACGGATTCGAACCGCCGAACCCTAAGGAGCGGATTTACAGTCCGCCGCGTTTAGCCTCTTCGCTACCCCTCCATGGGATGATGCCGGCGATAGGAGTCGAACCCACGACCTACTGATTACAAGTCAGTTGCTCTACCAACTGAGCTACACCGGCATAAAAATGGCGGTCCCGACCGGGATCGAACCGGCGATCTCCTGCGTGACAGGCAGGCATGTTAACCGCTACACCACGGGACCATTTTGGTTGCGGG
>NZ_JBNNVG010000033.1:0-56756 GCF_050280425.1 Lysinibacillus sp. NPDC093190
CAATTCACACTATTTTTAAATGGTGCACCGGTTACGCAAGCAGTCTATGGTTCAGGAGCTGGTACTCAACAAAACACAGGTCAGGTAATAATTTCCATACCATCCGGCGGGTTTCTTACACTTAGGAATCATTCTTCTGCCGCAGCAGTAATCCTTCAAACTTTAGCAGGAGGCACACAAATAAACGTAAATGCTTCTATTATCCTTAAAATGTTAAGTCCAATTGTCTAGAGATATAAAAACTCTCTTTATTTCAAAACTTCAATAGATTTCATAGTTAGGAGTGATTAACCTTTTGCCAGGAATTACTCCTTTTTTCTCTACATATTTATGCACTCTTCCTTTTCTGAACAATATTGTTCGTTTGATCCTCACAATGGTCAGTAACTCATTTGGAATTTTAAGTTATGCACTAACATTGAAATTACAATTAGTACCTAAGGCAATTTACTTTTTTATTGCACATTAGAAATCCTTCACAAAAAAATGTCTGCTTCCCCTATAAGCAGACATTTTTTTATCTTAACTATACTTTGTTTGAGATATGTATTCTATATCATCAAAAAAATGACTGTAGGAAATGGGTTTCATTTCACTTCGAAGCATCCCCTTAAAGCCGTTGGTTACTCCGAAACATTTCCAAGTGTTGTTGTTTAGTAACCATTTTAAAAATGAAAAAAATCTTCTGCTGTGGACTATTAGGTAGTCTCTTGCCTGTTGAGTTACATATATGTCTGTCAACACTCGGTGTGGCGATGGCGATGAATTTATTTGGTCACGGAATTGCTCTCTCGAGTGATTTTGTTATACAAGGGGCTCCAAAGCTGACTGCTGATGCTGCTGGCATTCCAGTCGGTGAAGTAATGTCTGCTAGTATCCCCTTGTTATTACCATGGGCGTTGTTACTACGTTAGTCGCCCATATTTTATTACGCCGTGATATGAGGCGTGGATCACCGAATTTATACGCTACAAACGACACAAATGAAGACGTAGAACGAGTAATTCCTGAAAACCTGCTAACTCTCGGACAAAAACGCTTTTTCGTAGTACTTATTCCAATTGCCTTTGTACTCGATGTCATTGCAATGTCTATATTAAAATTACAAGGTAGAGATGCAACAGCTTAATAGGAGGGACATCTGTCTTTATCCTACTATTGCTTTGCGTTGTAGCCCACAAAAAACAAGGGCTGGAAAAGACAACAAGCTATTTAATTCAAGGATTCCAATTCGGTTTTAAAGTGTTCGGACCGGTTATTCCCATTGCTGTTTTTTCTATCTAGGAGATTCCGGATTTACACAAATTATTGGTGATTACTTACCAGCCGCTTCACATGGTATCGTTAACGATCTCGGCGTGGGTCTAGCTGCGGTAGTTCCATTAACGAAGGGAATTGCAGTCGTCACTATAGCAATCGTTGGCGCTATCACAAGCTTAGATGGCTCTGGTTTCTCAGGTATTTCCTTAGCAGGCTCCGTCGGTAGTTTGTGCGGTAATGCTATTGGTGGCGGTACTGCAACTTTAACAGCTTTAGGACAAATAACAGCGATCTTTGTTGGTAGATGAACAATCATTCCCTGGGCATTAATCCCGGCTGCTACCATTTGTAACGTTAGCCCCTTCGAGCTTGCAAGGCGTAATTTATTGCCCGTGGTGATTGGTCTTGTGTTTACCACCATTGTGGCGGTGTTTTTAATATAACATTGTAAAGGAGGGAACTCTTTTAGTGGTTTCTTGCTTTTTTCTCTTCCTCACAATTCCAATGGTATAATTTAACTATAATAAATTAGAAAGGAGGTAATTTCAATGAAAGTCTCCTATTGGTGTGGAGATAAAATACGTTTAAGGGCGCCTAAGTCTGAGGACATTCATATATTTGAAGATTTAGATGATGATATACTAAAAAACCATGACTCAATCGCTTTTCCTCGGACAAATCAGCAAATTGAAGAATGGATCAATGAAATATCAAAAGGGGCATCTACAGAGAGTGATGATTTTTACTGGATTGCGGAGGATGCTTCGAACAATGTCGTAGGGACAATTGAGGTTTCTGGATGTGATGCAAAGAATGGGACCTTTGATTATGCTATAACGATATTTCCTTCATATAGAGGAAAAGGATATGCAAAAGATATGATTTTAACAATCTTAAAGCATTATTTCTTTGAACTTCGCTATCAGAAAGCAACCATTTGTGTTTATTCCTTTAACGTATCTTCTATAGCTCTACATAAAAAACTACGATTTGTGGAGGAGGGCAGATTAAGAAATATGATTTATACAAATGGTACCTTTTATGACGAGCTCTATTTTGGAATGACCAAGGATGAGTTTACTAAAATACACTCTAATTAGAAAGAGATGGCTTCTGTACATTGCAGAAGCCATCTCTTTCTTTCTTAACGCTTACTATAATATTTAAGCAAATTCTCATGAAATATCTGCTGTAATTGATGTTCGCTAATACCTAAAACATATGCTTCACACATTATTTGTTCGACTTTTATAGAAATCTGTTGAAGGTTAACACCCTTTGCTTCAGCAGACTTATTAACAATTGCTTTTGAGTTAGGTTTTATAGCAATTATTCCCTTCTTTTGAAGCTCCTTATAGCTTTTATGAACGGTATGAAGATTGAGTTTTGTTTGCGCTGCTAAATCACGAATGGAGGGCAATGGATCACCATTTTGCAAATTTCCTGTCGCTATTTCAAAAAGTAGTTGCTGGGTTAACTGTTGATAAAGAGGAATGTTACTCTTTGGATCTATTTTTACATTCAATTGTTTAGGATCCTTTCATATGACTCTTCGCCAAAAGTAAGAATGACATTGATAAAATGTATGTCATGGATATAAGTTGATTGGAGCGCATGCGGCTCATCGGACGCCCCCAGGGAAGCGCCCAATCGAAACTGAAATTAACTCCACGTTATGATGATAAGCATTCCGAATTTTTCTTATCAAATATTTTGTAAATTAATATAGTTGTACATAGAGTTACAATCATCAAAATAATTACGGCTGTCATCAACGGAGAAACATCGAAAGTAAGTAAGCTAAATTGAAGAAGTCCGATGACAATCAATAATGGTAATCCATATAACAAACTTATTAATACTGTAGGATTTGATTTTATTGCCGCAGATGGATTAGACCATTCAAGTAAAGGATGCCTTTTATCATAAAGCGGGGACAATAAATTATACGTAATGACTAATAGTAATGTAATCAATAAATGTAGTCCCGTAATAATATCGCCTCTACCAAATAGCATGTTAATGATATAGCTTATTACAACCGATATTATACCGATACATGATGAAGTCATAACTTTTGCTAGATAAACCTTTTGTGGATTAAATGGCAAAGTCATGCTAGATGCATAGTATTTCCCCTCTCTTGAATAGGGAGTTCCACTAATATTGTTCATACAACTCATCAACAAAACCATATAGACAAAAAGAAAAGATTCATTGTTCACAATCCATTCAACCTTTAAATTATTCGTCTGTACGAGAATTAAAAAAATGATTGTACAAATTGGCGTTAAAATCATCCCTAAAAAAGCTTGCATTTTAAAGTATGGTTCAGACTGAATAATCCAATATTCACGTTGCAAATAATTGACCAAACTACTTTGAATATCTCTCCCCCAAACTTTGGTCGTTTTTTCTATTCTGCTGACAAGCAAGCCATGTTCATAATACTTAGACGCAATCATTTTTATAGTTGATTTAAACAATAAATAACATAGTACAAATAATAAGATGAAACTTATTGCAGTATTTAATGACAAAAACGTCTCCACGACTGACTGTTGCATTGCAAATCGATAACCTATACCGAGAAAATCTGAAATTGAAGCACTTAAGGCTGATATTGTTGAAGCATCTAATTTCGCTAAAACAATGCTGATAGCATGATAATTATTTATTAGAAAGTACAATATTGGGCTTATTCCAATACCTACTATAAGAATCATCCTACCAAGAAAATACACGGATGTATTAATAAATACACTGCGAAAATGATTCAAAATGGATAATATAAATAAAAGGAACAGTACAATTAAAACGTTCATGATAAGTAAAAATGCAATTGATTTTACAGCAATACCTAGATTAAACTCTATCAGTAATATGAAAAATGTCGGTATTGATAGAATACTTACTACCATCATCGGTAAAGCTACTCCACTTATTATTTTCGACATCACTACCCGCTTCGCAGAAATGGGTAAATGAGCAAATATAGCAAAATCACTTTGACTAAACACTACAAAGATAGCAAAATAAGAAATCAATATATACGTCATACCATTTGAAAGCAGAATATTGTAAAATAAATACACCTCTGGGGTCGCTATAAAATAAATACTTAGAGTAAGCACAAAATACTGAGTGGCTACATAAATGAATGCCATCAATAGGAGTACTTGAATTACTGGCTGCTTTGGCTTTGCATAAAAGGATGTTAAAAAGAATTTGATTAATTGCATATTATCCTTCATTAGCTTGTTTCTCCATAAAAATAGTCTCTAAGCTCCCATCGACTAGCAATTTCTCAACACGCTCATGTAAGACAATCTTTCCATCCTTTAAAAACGAAATGGATTGACAAATTTTCTCGGCAACATCTAACAAATGAGTTGAAAAGAGAACGGTCCCACCCTTTTCAACATACTCTTTCATACAATTTTTAAAAGCAACGACAGCAAGTGGATCTAATCCATTTAACGGCTCATCCATAATTAGGATGGGCGGACTAATTGTAAAAGCAGTAATCAACGCAATCTTATGAAGCATTCCATAAGAATACGTTCCCATAGGTTTATAAATACTTTTTTCCATACTAAAGACGCTAATAAAGTTTTGTAGTTTTTCATCATCAGTCTTTTCATATAGCTTCAAAACAAAATGTATCCAATCATATGCAGCTATATTTGGAAATACATGAATCGTATCGGGTATAAAATAAAATTGCTTTTTATATTCGAGCGATTGCGATTGCGAAACATTATTAATTATTATTTTCCCGCAATTTTGTTCTACTAATCCAGCAATACAATTTAATGTCGTTGTTTTACCTGCACCATTCCCACCAACAAACGCCAGTATTTCTCCCTTTTCAATTTTTAAATCTACGCCCTTCAAAACCTCATGCTGTCCATATGATTTCTGTAAATTTTGTATCGATAACAATTTCATCACCTCATCCCATATCATTTATACCACCTAATGTTTGATCAATTAATGAAAAAGTGACTTAAATTCTATTCATCACCCCATAAAGTGGCAGGGGACATCTGTACCTGTCGCTTCGCTTTCGCACAGAAAACATCTACTGAAAGAAGTTAAAATTTCTTTTTCGCAATGAAACTTTGCATACTAATGATCATCAATAAAACTAACAGCAGTGTTACTATAATATTGATGCCATACCAAGATCCCACATCACCCGACATTAGAATATTTGTTGCATACATACTATTACTAGCAGGATTAACAATGTCCATTAATGGATGTAGCCCAGCGATAAAACGACATATTAATAGGACAACGATGCTTATTAGTGCAATAAATGCAGGACTTTTAAAAAATGTACTCATCATCGCAACAAACGTTATGATGAATAACAGCCAAACACAATAAAATGCAAAAGCCCACATAGCTTGTTTCATAGGAACAGTAGTAAATAAATACGCTGAATAGCCATAGGATGCTGCATAGCCAAGAGCTATACATATAACAGCCAATATATAATGAATGATGATTTTACTATTTAAATAAGATGATATCGATACTGGCCTTGTTAAGATAAATGCCATCATGCCATTTGCTTTTTCCCCTTGAATAATACTCATAGTGGCAACGACCAGAATAATAATACCTAGCTGATCAAACTGTGAATTTAATGTTGAGGCAAGTACCTCCTGTCCCATAGGCTTTGCCATCGTAGGATCAATTATTATACCTTGAACACCACCCGCTGATTGTAAAATAACAGGTAAATAATACATCATAATCGGTTGTGTTAGCCCTAGTAAAATAAATACGATTGGGAGCCACAATATTTTAAACTCCCTTGCCATTTGATGTACTTCTTTTTTGCTTAATTCGATAAAAGCATTCATTCACTTACACCACCAATTCTAAAAAGATTTCTTCTAGATTGTCTTGAATACCCACTTCAAATTTAGTAAACATCACTTTTGAATCCAGTCCGTGCTGTATTAATCGATTAGCATCTGTTTCCAAATTTTCAACGTGTATTTTGAAACCATTTCCACAGCTTTCGATTTTCTGCACATAAGATAATTGTTCAAGCCTTGTTAACCACTGAAAATCTACCTTGCGAATCATTAAAAAGATAGCTGATTCTTGATGGCGCTCAAGTAACTCTGATTTTGTAGCATCCTCTATTTTGTGACCATTTTTAATCATCACAAAGCGCTCACAAATTTCCTCCGCATCGCTCAATATATGCGTTGATATTAAAACTGTCGTTTCTTTTTTTATCTCTTTTAATAGATTTAACACTTCTCTTCTTCCTATTGGATCTAGCGCTGATACCGGTTCATCCATAATCATTAAAGCTGGCTTATGCAACAATGCTTGTGCAATGCCAAGGCGTTGCTTCATACCACCTGAAAATGTCCCGACATGAATATGTGCTTCTTTCCCTAAGCCTACCTTTTCTAAAAGTAATGGAATTTCTTTCTGCAATTCATTTTTTGATATGCCTGAAAGTGTTCCCATAAAGGACAATGTTTCAAATGCTGTCATCCATGAGAAAAAATTAGGATACTGAGGTAAGTAACCAATCTGATTTCTCATAGATGAAATCTTTTGACCATCAAGAAGTATTTCTCCTTTGTCTGCATTCAGAATGTCGGCAATGATTTGAATTAACGTGGATTTCCCCGCTCCATTTGGTCCAATTAATCCAACACACTCATTGGAATCAATGACCATTGAAAAATCATTTACGGCTGTTTTTTGTTTAAACTTTTTCGTAATATTTTTAATCTCTAAGCGCACGTTTATTTACATCCTTCCTACCAATAATGAAGTATAGAACAGAACCAATTGAGTTACAGAACAAAATAATAATTGTCCACATCAGTATGCTTTCCCGCGTATGTCGGTGCCTATATAAATCGAATAAAGCAACAATGATTAGAACAAATCCTACGAATATCAATGGCAAAATGATTGGAAGTATGCTTGCCCAATCCAATTGGCTTATTTCATCAAAACCATAGTGTAATTTCATGCCTAAAACCTCCATTCGTTATCATTATCAATAATGATAACATAAGGTGTAAAAAATTTCATTACCTTTCTACTGTACATCTGTAAAAAAAATATATAGTATATTTATTGATAATGTTCTCATATTGATAACATTTGATTGCTTCCCTTGATACCATCTGATAGGAGGATCGTTTTATGCGGAATAAGGCAGAGACTTTAATGCACCCTGTGAGAATGAAAATTTTCCAAGCTCTGATGCACAATAAAGAAGAAGGTTTAAGCACTTTGGAGATGATTTCTATTATAAAGGATGTACCTCAGGCTACTTTATATCGACACATCCAAATTTTGGTAGATGAAAACATCATAAAAATTGTGAAAGAGCGAAAAGTACGTTCTGTTACAGAGAAATTTTATGCATTAAATGAAGGAGCAGAAAAACTTAGTCAGGAGGATTGGACACAACTAACGATCAAACAAAAATTAAATTATGTTTCCAACTATCAATTAACTTTACTATCTCAATATCAAAATTATTTACATTCACTTGGTGAAGAAGAAAGACTTGCAGATTTAGCAACTTTTTCATTTATTGATTTAACATTAACGACTGATCAATTTATGAGCTTTGAAAATGAATTAAACGATTTAATAATTAAATACTATAATATGACCGACTCAAACAATGATGAGACAAAAACAATAGCTATAAATATTATTCCAAAACCTTAAGTATGATTTTTATGTAAAGAAATGGAGAAGATTTATGAAAAGAAGAAAGTCAGTTGAAAACACACGAAAATTTATCATGATTATTATTGGCGCCATCATCGCAGCATATGGACTAGAAGCGGTATTAATTCCGAACGATGTCATTGATGGTGGCGTGACGGGTATTAGTATTATGGGCGCACACCTCTTTGGTATTCCATTAGGCGTACTGCTCTTTGTATTAAACATTCCTTTTATTTGGATTGGCTACAAACAAGTAGGTAAAACTTTTGCATTGATGAGTAGTGCTGGGATAGCAGCTCTCTCTATTTCCACAGTGCTTATGCATGATGTTAAAACAATTTTAGGTCCAAATGATCCGTTATTAATTGTTTTATCTGGTGGTATGCTACTAGGTGTTGGGATTGGGATTGTCTTACGTAACGGTGGTGCTTTAGATGGCTCTGAGGTTTTAGCCGTGTTACTATCACGTAAAATTCCGTTTTCAGTCGGGGATATTATATTATTTATTAATGCCTTTATTTTCTTAGGGGCAAGCTTTATTTTTGGCTTAGAAAGCGCATTATACTCAGCTTTAACGTACTATATTGCGAAAAACGTTATCGATATTATTCAAGTAGGTTTAGAAAAATCAAAAGATGTTCGTGTTGTCAGTGCAAAATCAGAGGAAATTGGTGATGCGATTCAAGCTCGTTTAGGACGTGGTGTTACATATACTAAAGGGCGTGGCGGTTTCTCCAATGAACCTACTGATATATTAAACTGTGTCATTAACCGTATGGAAGAAAATAAACTTGTATCGATTATTAAAGATATTGATGAAGGTGCCTTCGTAGTTATTTCTGATGTTTCAGAGGTACGTGGTGGGAACTTCAAAAAGCGTGATATCCACTAAAACAAAAGTAAGTAAGTCGCTCGTAGACTTACTTACTTTTTTGTCTATTTGCTTACGTCGCTAGCTCTCCTACTTTTTCTTTTTCATATTTTAATCCACTAATAAGACATAATGCTCCTACTACTACAACGGCTGTTGCGCCAAATAAGGCATACTGATAGCTATTCGTATAATTAGCTAATGCCCCTGCAAGTGAAGGACCTAACATTTGTCCCAAAGCATAACCAGCAGTTAGGTAACCTAATATTTGGTGACTGTTCACAGGCACGACTTGTCTTGCTAATGTTGTAGCTACTGTTGTAATTCCCATAAAAGTCGCTCCAAAAATAAAGGCACTTGTATAAAGTGTCATTGTATTTGTTGCAAACGCTGGTAAAACAATGCCTAGCCCTTGAAACAGCATAGAAATCAATAATGTTCTCACGTAGCCGTATCGCTGTGCCAGCTTAGAACAAACAATACAGGATGGCATCGCTGCAATTCCGACAACAAACCATACAAAGCTAGCATCACCATGAAAATTAGTTGATTCTTCTGCGATTGACACGATAAATGTTCCCGTGACAATATAGCCAAGGCCCTCTAAGCTATAAGCTAAAATGAGCCACTTCATCCATGTCGTAGGTGGGACTTTTTGCGACGCTACTGTTTGACTTGGCTTCTGTTGTGTATATTGTTGAGTAACTGGCTTTATGAACAATACGATGAATACAAGCAATATGACACTAAACAACGCCAAAGCAACCCATGTTCCACTCCAATCAAACATTGCATGTATGGGTGACACCATAACCGCACTTAAGGCAATTCCTGTACCTACCCCGCTATAAAAAAGCCCAGATAAATGTGATTTACCATTCCCAGCTAACTGATCGAGTACAAGGCTTGCAGCAACTACAAAAACAAATGCACTCATAATCCCTGAAATAAAACGAAGTACATACCATGTGAAAACAACATCAGTAAAGCCCATCATAGCCGTTGTCAAAATGCTAATAACGAGTGCTATTTGTAAAAATGGAATACGTTTATCCCCAATTTGTAAGCGACCAGCCACCAATGCCCCTACCAAGTATCCTAAATAATTACTCGTTGCTAGAAAACCTGCTGTGGCACGACTAAAGGCAAAAGTATCTTGCATATACGGCAAGATAACCGTATAGGAAAAACGACCAATACTCATAGCAATGACTAATGAAAAAATGCCTCCTACTAAATATTGAACTGTTTGCTTGTGCATATTTTCCCTCCCCTCCTTATCACTATAACGAAAATGCAGATATCACAAATAGTACGAATTCGTTATAATAGATATCAAATAAATTGATGGCTGGAGGGAACATATTGAATATTAACGATCTCTTAATTTTTCGGACAGTCGTGCAAACAGGTAGCTTCTCCAAGGCTGCTACAGAGCTTAATTACACACAATCCAACATCTCTATGAAAATACAAAATCTTGAGGCCATGTATCAAACAACCTTTTTTTATCGAGGACATCGAGGTATTCGATTGACACCAAAGGGAGAACAATTTTATGAAATGGTATTAAAAATGCTATATCTCTATGAAAAATCCTTTGAAATACTTCAGGATACCGAGGAAAATCGAGGACTTTTACGTGTCGGTTCAATGGAAACGACTGCGGCGCTACACTTACCTACCTTGTTAACTACTTTCCATAAAGCCCATGAACAAGTGGACATCACGATATTGACAAGTCCATCCCAACAAAATATCGAACGGCTAGAAAACTATGAATTAGATGGTGCGTTTGTAAATGGACCCGTTTATAAAGAAAATATCCTTGCGAAGGAATTTGTTTATGAGGAGCTTGTTGTCATCACATCTAGCGAGCATAAACGAATTGATAGCCAACGAGATTTAGAGGACAGCACATTTATTACTTTTCCTCAAGGCTGCTCATATAGAGCGATTTGGGAGCATTGGTTGCGTGAGGACGGTATACAACCAAAAAAGCGTATGGAATTTGGCACCCTCGACGGAATCATTGGCTGTGTTGCTGCTGGGCTAGGTGTAACTTTACTACCACGTGCAATCGCTCAAAGATATATGGATACACAGTCACTGTCGCTGCACATACTAGCAACAAAGCAGGCTCAAATCCCGACCTGGTTTATTTATCGCAATGACGAAGTACAATCACCTGCACTAAAATATTTTCTAGAGACGATTGATGCATACAAATATCCGTCGATTTGAGGGGGCTATCCATTATTTTGATAGTTCTATCCATAATTTTGTCTATCCTTCACTTTGAGGCGGCGCTATCTATCATTTTGATAGTCCTATCCATAATTTTGTCTATCCTTCACTTTGATGGTTCTTTCCATCACTTTTAACATCAAGATATAAAAAAGGAGAAATAAATGGACTTATTTATCGCAAGTAATCGTCAATTACCTATCCGATATTACGTCAATGAAGCGATTTGGATTCGTCGCGGTTGCTTAAGTTTACATCAATTAACACTGCCCTTTTTTGTAGAAATAGAAATGAAAGACCCACTTCATTTATTGAAAATTACAGAATATGTTCAAGAAGTCCAAAAACAATATAGCTATACAGAAATTCAAATTATTATTAAGGACAAAAATATTTTAATGCACTTACAAAAGATTCTCCCTCACTCTAATGCCAATCATATTCTCACTATCGAGCAACTAATTCACCCATAAAAAAGGTAGCATTGCTCTAATGCTACCTTTCTATTTTTTATAAAGCTGTAGCAGGCAGTTCGATGATAAACTGCAGCATACCATCCTTATACTTCGCGTCAATTTTACCACCATGTAGTTCTACAATGCTTTTAGCAATAGCAAGTCCAAGTCCCGAACCTTCCGTTACATTAGTTCTGGATTGATCTTTTTTATAAAATCGCTCAAATAAGCTCATTAGCTCTTCGGATGTAAATTCATTACTTTCATTAGCAACACAAATATGAACATATCTTTCTTTTCTTTCAAGAGAAACAAAAATCTCACCGTCACCCGTACTATATTTAATGGCATTCATTAATAAATTATCAAAGACCCTAACAATTTTTTCAGAATCCACTGTAGCAAAGATCCGCTCCTCTGAGAAATTTTTAATAAATGTACGATGGTTTTCCTCTGCTTGCGGAATCAACTCCTCAATTAACTGATCGAGAAGTTCATTGATGCATACCTCTTGTTGCCCAAGGACAATGCTTTCATTCGTTAGCTTCGTATATTCAAATAAATCATCAATTAGGTTTTTTAACTGTTCGGATTTTGAGAAAGCAATCTTTAAATACTCATCATATTGCTCCTTCGTGTCGTATCTCTCATCTCTTAACAATCGTAAATAGCCCATAATTGAAGTAAGTGGTGTTCGTAGGTCATGCGAAACATTAGTAATTAATTCATTTTTTTGTTTTTCAATCCTTCGTTCCATCTCTATATTTGTCATGATTGCCTCGGCCATATGATTAACATTCTCAGTTAATAAAGCTATTTCATCTATTCCCTTTTTCTCAATTCGATAGCTTAAATCTCCTTTTGCGATTTCCTTTACTCCCTTCGCCAGTGCCTCAATTTGTTTCATTTTTCGTTTTGTTATATAAAAGAATGAAAAAGTAAAAAAAGCAATTCCAATTAAAGCAGGAATAGGACCCTCTGCTGTTTTTGTAATAACTACACCTTTTGGAATTCCACTGACAAACAAATATAAATCTTTATCTTCTATCGTTAATGGATAAAAGGCAATAAATTCTTGCCTCGAATCCTCGACTTGCGGTGTATCATAATTATAGAATGGGTTGTTGATTGCAAAATCCATTACATGACGAATCTTATTATGCAAATCAATTTGTTCCTCTTCCGCTTGTTTTGTTTTATACAAAACCTTCCCGCGCTCATCGGTAACTAACACTTTCAACTCACTCTGTTTCATTTCCATCTTTACATTTTCATCTTCAATCATTTGCTGTAAAGCTTCAATACTATTTTCACTAACAGCCAAATCTGCTGCACGCTGCGCTTGAAAATTTATTTGCTGCATACCTGCACTATAGTCAATGGTAGGTGTTGCATTGATATTTCCCAAAAATGGCAGAGTAGCGCGTGCAACAAGTAAACCGAGAAATGCACAAAGAATAAAAGTTGTTAAAAGTTGAATTCTAATACTTTCCCGAACTTTTGTAATGGCATTCATTATAAATAATTTAAGTTTGCTTAGTAAGTATTTGAATGGCTTAATGATCTTTCTCAATTTTATAACCTACTCCCCATACCGTTTTAATATATTGAGGATTTCTTGGATTTGTCTCAATTCTTTCTCGAATTTTACGAATATGTACCATTACTGTGTTTTCAGACTGAATAGCCTCTTCCTTCCAAACCTTTTCATAAATTTGCTCAGCGCTCATCACAATGCCTTGATTTCTTGCAAGTAATTCAAGAATTGAAAACTCCCTTGGCGTAAGCTTCACTTTTTCATTGTTGACGATTACTTCATGTGTGTCGGTATTGATTCGCAGATCACCAATCTGTATTTCATTCTCGTCCATCATATCTGAACGATTCATTTTGATATATCTACGAAGCTGAGATTTTATGCGCGCAATTAGCTCTAATGGGTTAAAGGGCTTTGTTACATAATCATCGGCCCCTAATGTTAATCCAACGATTTTATCCATATCCTGAGACTTTGCAGACAGCATAATAATTGGCATCTCGGCGATTTCCCTTACCTTCATACACATTTCAATGCCATCCACGTTCGGCATCATAATATCTAGGACAATTAAATGTACTTTATGCTTCTTTAAAAGACTTAAGCCCTCCTCTCCATCACTTGCTTCTAGAACATCATAGCCTTCATTTTTTAAATAAATAGCAATAAGATTTCTAATCTCTTTTTCATCATCAACTATAAGTATTGTTTCTTTAGTCATCTAATCCCACCAATTTCAAAGTATAATCAATTATTTTATTCAGAACCATTATCTTAGCGTAGTGTTGTTTTCCGTTCCATCTGGCCGCTTCCTTAGTATCACAGATGAGCCGTTTCGCTTCGCTCAAGAGTCTCATCTGTGATACTAATCCCCAAAGAGTCGCCCAGTTTTCTCTCCAACCAACCTAATTCATGCAATTATTTCCTATCAATAATTACAATTCCTAATTTTAACTATTTTTTTATTTTTCGTATATAAAAATAATAAAAACATTCTACGATACCGACTTTAATTTTCGTGTATAAAAATAATAAAAACATCCTGCAATACTGACGAAAGCGCCAAAGTATATACCGTATTTTGTTGCAAGAATGGAAATATTTTCAATGTGTTTTCCAAAGAACAAACCAAGTGTAAAGTAAATCAATGTCCAAACAAAACCTGCTGTGTAGTAATACAAAGCGTATTTTTTAAACGACATGTTATTCATACCTACTAAGTATGGAAGTATATGTCTCACAATTGGTATGAAGTAGCTTATAACTAAAGCAAAATGACCATACCTGTCTATTAGTTCTTTTGACTTTAATAAATATTTAGCCTTGTTCTTTTTCACCAATTTATCAAGTATTTTATGGCCAAACACTTTACCAAGGATAAATCCTAAGGAAAGCCCTGAAACTGCACCAAGATAAGTTATTACAAAAGCTTTTAACACACTCATTTTTTCTAACGAAGACATAAAGCCGCCGCTCATAACGATCATCTCATCAGGAAGGGGCATACCCACGATTCCTAGCCATAAGCTGAAAAATAAAGCAAAATAACCATATTGCTCGATATATGATACAAGATCCTGTAATCCCATTAACTAGCCCTCACATTTCCAAGTTTACAGCTCAGCACATAGGCAGGTGGAAGGTTAATCCATACTTTTTCATGTGTAATATCCTCAAAATAGTTTTGGATAAAGGATTTCCTAACAAGTGAATATTGGAATGTAATAAATTTTCCGTCTACTAAGCACTCCTTTACATTCCGTAAAATACGTGAGGAAACGGCAGGATTCAAAGATGTAAAAGGTAACCCAGATACAACATAGTCAATTTTTTCGATATTTAATGCTGACATATATTTGCATAAATCCTCAGCTGATCCATGTATTACGATTATACTCGGCTCATGCTCAAATTGTTCACGAAGTTTTCCATAAAAAATCTCATTATTTTCAATAAGAATTAACTTTGTTGACTGCTCTTTTCTTTTCATTAATTCTTTCGTAAATGAGCCTGTACCTGGACCGAGTTCAACAATACATTGGGCATTTTCAAAACAAATTGTTTCGACCATTTTTTTGGCTAATTTTTTTGAACTAGGTGAAATCGCACCTATAGTTTTTGGATGTTTTATAAATTCAGTAAGGAACGTAATTAATTGCATAAATTTTCTCCCCGATCATGAGTAATGTTTAGATGCTTTTACTATAAAGAGCATTTCTTAAAGAATTGCGAGGAGATTTCTTAAATTTTTCTTAAGAGTTTACATTATTTAACTGTATTTATAGTAGGCGAACTATGATTAAATCTATATTTTCATGTCCTTTTGTATGCAGTAATTTAAAGGAAGTTTTATTTATTGATATTTCATCGTATTCTCATGCGGGGTAATTGGGGTACGGGGCATTTTTGGTACTTGAGGTACTCAAAAATATATGGCCAGGTAGTATATATTGAAGCTGATAACTTTAGTTTAAAAAATTTAAAAAGGTCACTCATTATTGTTCAAATGAGTGACTTTCTTTTTCTATAATTCCTCCACTAGGTGTTAATTTTCTTGCCTTAAGATTAATTTTGGGTCAACATAAACTCTAATGGATTTGTACTAATAACAGTTCCGTAAACAACAGTAGACAACTTTTGAGCATTTAAAACTCCTAAAATCATCTTTTGTACTACGATTATTATTTTTTTTCATTCAAATCATCAGGATAAACAACTTTGTTAATTTCATCTCCATTTGATTCATCTTTAAAAATTACTGTAACTTTAAACTTCTCTGGATCTGTTCCTCCGAAAAGTTGATAATACATTCCCACTATAGCAAGTCCCATTGATGACATAGCATCAAAACTGTTTTCAAACTCTTCTTTATTTACTGTAAGCGTAAACTCCGTAAAAGACTTGTTATAAGTTACATCTTTTATAGAAGTAAAATCATCACTAGTTTTAATCTCTTCTACCGTTTCTAAAACACTTTCTTCCAACTCTTTCATCATTTTTTTATGAACTGATTTAGACATTTTGTATGTTACTGAACCGTCATTATTTTTAATAACTTCTTTAACTCCTTCATTTTTCGCTTCAGTAATCGCTGCATCGATGTCTTGACCTTCAAATAACGAAGCCGGTATTGTAACTTCAACGTTTAAAAGTCCTTTATCAACTTTTATTGACTCGTCTTGAGATGTTTCTTCTGCTTTTTTGTCAGCACTATCGTTTTTTTTACCACTATCACTTTCTTTATTTTGGCTACACGCTACTAACAAAATAGCTAGTAATAATGTTAGTGGAAATATTAGTAATTTTTTCATTGCTCAAACCCCTTCCTCCACAAATATACATAAAAGGATGGAGATTTACTATACCTAATTTATATCGCTTTTTTCTTTTTGCTACTCAATTTGCTTTTGTGCATAAGAAAAAGCACTCAAAATTAAGAGATATTGAAAATCTATTAGATCCTATTTCCAGACAAATTTCCTAATTACACTTTAGAACATGCTTTTAGGTAGCAGTTAATAAAAAATTCATAGCCACGGGCATAAACCTTTAAGTTCATTTCTACGGAAACACCCAACATTTTTGCAGGATACTTTGAGAAATTAATGGAAGCGTAATACGTTAAATTAGTACCCCTCTCCCCAATACATCAACACTTCTTCACTTTATAAGAATTAAATTTATCTTAAGAGTCAGAAAAGGTTTTCAGGTAATTGGTTCTAATAATTATTTCCTATACAAAATAGTCATACAATTGCTTCCAGTAGAATAGAAACCTATATAGAGTTATACGGAAAAATAAAGTGGGGTGTGAAAGGATGCTTAAACTAAATGATGCAAAAGAAACGGTACTCGGAATTGTGCAACATGACCCATTGTTTGTCGTAATACAAAATACGCCTTTAGAAGAAATACTTTATAATGACGACTATTTAGCGCAAATTGAAGAATCAAATCATTATTCTATTTCAGAAGTCGCAGGTTGGTTTGACATAACGGATGCGATGCTTCGTTATTACATTAAACCATTCGAACAATATATTTTTGATAATGCTTCGAATAGCCCAAACACCAATATTCGTTTAAACCTTCCTGCCATTTTAAGACTTCGCATGATTTTACTACTAAAAGATGTTCACCGCGTCAAAGGCTTAAAACTTTTACTAGGAATTGATGACAACGGTCAACTCTTCAAACACCAAGTAACTGCAACAACTATGGGTACTGATGATTTAGCGAATAAAGTTGATGTTCTTGGAAATGTTCTTCAGCAAATGATTCAGACAGGACTTTTTAATATTCTTCCAAACGAAGAACATGGAGCCTTACAAGTAACAATCAATCAAGATTTTCTTACACAAAACATTCAATTAGTATCCTCAGAATCGAATCTTCAAGTAGAGGAAATTCAAAAAGAAACAGCTGAACTTAAACTAGAAAATGAAAATCTACAAAAACAAATTTCAGAACTGCAAGAGCGAAGCGTAAAGGATATTGTTCAAAAAATTCGTGAACGCCATATTGAAAATGAAATTGTGTCGACATTACGAACAGAAGCATTACAGCAATTTGCGGTGGAAAATAAGGCAGGCTTTTTCAGAAAAACTTTTCGTTCCTCTCAAATTGAGATGGAAAAGGAGCAATTTGTGTTGAGCTATATTTCGAAACACCTAGAAGAACGTTTAGACGTAGCACTGAATAATTATTATGGAGAATAAATATCTTTCCTTTAGAAACCATCTAACTTTTTTCAATTCTCCATTCTTTAAACACTTAAAAGCATCTCATCTTGAGTACCAGTCAAAAGTTATTCACTGAGAAGATATTGAGCCTCCTCAGAGTAAAATGATGTGGTCACGAAGGAGTCGTCAAAAGAAGTGACGATTTCAGTCTTCGTACTTTTCTATCATCCCTGCGGAGTCTCACATTTCCCGCTTTTAACCTTATTTTTAAACGGTTAGCTTCAGCTATAAGATTTGATGCTTCCTCCTGCATTTCTCCTTATTTTTGAAAAATAACACGATTTGTCCCTTCCCTCCTCACCTATCTGTTACACATAAATTGTGACAAAGCACAATACCTTAAAATCCACATGATAATTTTTAATTTATTTGTAAAAATACCCATTTTATAAATTGACCACCCTGGTCAACTTATATATAATCATGTTAAAAATACACTGAAAGGAGAAAAACCTTGTATCAAACATTCCTTAATTTAGAGGTTGAAAAACAACATAAAATTATCAACGCTGCACTTAAAGAATTTTCGACCAATAATTACGATACCGCTTCAACAAATAAAATCATTAAAGATGCCGAAATTTCAAAAGGTATTTTATATCACTATTTTGGTAGTAAAAAAAATTTATATCTTTATTTATATGAGTACGTTACAACGATTTTTATTGATGCAATGAATAGCCGCTTAGATTTAGAAGAACCTGATATATTTAAACGTTATGAACAAATCATGAAAATAAAATTGGAGTTAATTAAGCAGTACCATACTTTTTTTGATTTCCTTAAAAAGACATATGCTGAAACAAATGTAGAAGTAAGAAGTAAGCTTGATCAATATAATTTGACTATACAAAATAGTTCCTATAACAGTGTGTTTGCAGGAATTGATTACGATTTGTTTCATAAAAATATAGATAGTAAAAAGGCGATAGATACCCTTCGATGGGTTACGGATGGAATAAGTAATCGATATGAAAAACAATTAAAGAGTAATGTAGATAACAGTGAAGCCTTTAACCAACTGTTAGAACAATGTATGGAAGAAGCAGATGATTATTTTCATTTTTTAAAGCAATTATTATATAGAAACATAAAGGGGTGAATTGTATGCCAATGATCGAGGTCAATAATTTAACTAAAAAGTTTGCGGATTTTTATAGTGTACAGAATGTGAACTTACAAATTGAAAAAGGTGAAGTGTTCGGTTTTTTAGGTCCAAATGGTGCTGGGAAATCTACAACAATACGGCATTTAATGGGCTTCATACAGCCCACAGAAGGACAATGTTTCATAAAAGGGTTGGATTGTCGCCGATCTACGGCTGAAATTCAAAAATTCGTAGGCTATTTACCTGGTGAAATTGCGTTTATCGATAAAATGACTGGACAACAATTTATCAAATTTATTGCCCAAATGCGAGGGTTACATGATTTAACAAGAGCTAACGAACTTATGGAATACTTTGAATTAAATGCCACTGGGCTTATTAAGAAAATGTCAAAGGGTATGAAGCAAAAAGTTGGTCTAATTTGCGCTTTTATGCATAACCCTGAGATCGCCATTCTAGATGAACCGACAAGTGGATTAGATCCTCTTATCCAAACAAAGTTTATAGATTTTATTTTAGCTGAAAAAGAAAAAGGAACGACCATATTCATGTCCTCTCATATGATTGAAGAAATTGAAAAAACTTGTGACCGTGTAGCGATACTTAATGCTGGTAAAATTGTTGCAACGGAAACAATTGCTGACTTAAAAAAGCGAAAATCTAAAAAGTTTTTAATTGAATTTCAAAGCGAACAAGAGCTCTCTCGTTTCTTAGGAGAACAACTTAAAATTGAACAGACTGGGCCAACACAAGCCATTATAAAAGTTCAGGGTAATGTCCAAACACTACTTCATATATTAGCAGACTATAAAATTAATGACCTCGATATAATTTCACAATCACTTGAAGATATATTCATGCATTACTACGAAAGAGGAGGTAAAGAATCATGAACTTTGCTTTGCTAAAACATGAGGTGCTAGCTACTGTTAAACTTTTTAGTATTATACTCGCTGTATTAATGCTCTATATCATTAGTATTGTTTATATGTATAACCCTGAAATGAGTAATACTCTTAATAAGCTTACCGAAACAATGCCTGAATTGATGACAGCATTTGGCATGAGTAACATAGGTAATACGTTAATTGAATTTCTATCAACCTATTTGTATGGATTTTTATTGCTTATTCTACCGTTAGTTTTCATCATTATGTCGGCAAATAAACTAATTATGGGCTATATCGATAATGGTTCCATGGCATACCTAATTGCGACACCGAATACACGTTTTAAAATTGTCTTCACGCAAGCATTTTTCTTAATTGCTAGCATTTTTATACTGCTCTCTATAACAACTTTGGCTGCAGTTATATTTTCAGAGATTCTATTTCCAAATGAATTGGATATAAGTGCTTTTTTGACTTTAAATATTGGTCTTTTTTTCTTACACTTTGCCATTAGTGGCTATTGCTTTTTTGTATCCTGCAGTAGCAAGGATTTAAGAACCTCTTATGCGTATAGTACAGGAATTCCTATTCTATTTTATTTAATTCAGGCACTTAGTAATATGGGTGGTGCTTTAGGAAAGTTACAGTACTTCACCATCTACTCATTGTTCACACCTGAAAAATTAATGACTCAAGATAGCTCGTCTATTTGGATGCTAGGGGCATTATTTTTAATTGGGATGCTTTGTTATATGCTGGCTATACGTGTTTTTGTTAAAAGAGATTTGTATTTATAAAGCTAAAATTAGAATCTGCTTTCTCTGGCAAGCAGATTCTTAGACCTAGAAATATAAAAACTCATTGCTGCAAAGATGCCAAATTACCAAGGAAGCGCAATAAACGAAAATGAATCATTGCTAACTCCTCCACGTTTAACTCCTCATTTCCACTGTCTAGCCACTCTTGAATAACACCTAAAATCGCAGAAGTTAAAAAAGCCTCAAAATATTGTTGAAACCCTGGATCAAGTCCTTCTTCCTGAATAACAGAGATTCTGTCCAATATATGATTACTAAAAACTTTCTTCATCCTCTTACTAAAGGCGGGGCTCCCCTGCTCTCCTAAAATAACGCGAAAGGCTGTTGCATGCTCTTTAATATATTTAAACACTGCTATAAATGGTTGATAAAGTTGGCCTATTTTTATCGTGTGAAAGGCTTCTAGTGGTTGAACGTTTTTTACATAGCTTTCTAGTTCATTTAATAATTCCTGCTGCAAATCTTCCATCACTTCATATTTATCCTTATAATGTAAATAAAAAGTTCCTCGATTAATATTTGCAGTAATAGCAAGTTTTTTTACTGTTACTCGTTCAAAACCTACTTCCTCTATTTGTATAAGTAATGCATTTTTTATAGCTCGTTTTGTTTCAAAATTCATAATATCGTGAATAGACATTTAGAACCCCCATTGTATTATCACTTTATTCCGATTAGTATTTAGCGATGTTGATCAATTATGCCTCGGCATAATTGCGTCTGGAATCGGCTTTGTGCTTAGGCCTGCAGGATGCAGGTCAGTTAACCGTTATCGCATGGATGCGATGATTTTAGGCTAACATCCTTTAAGAACTCCTTTCCGATTCCGTGACATCCGCCGAAGGCTATAACTTCTTTCAGCGGGTGTTTGGACACCTGCTGAAAGAAGTTATATGGTTACCTAATGATCACAACAAGGTCAAAAAGTGTTTGCAATTACAGTTACCTTATTTATCGGCATTCTTCTTTATTTATTTCCATCAATCTAATTTAGTAAAATGGTTATTTAAAAAATTTTTTAAAAGGTATCTAAAGTAGTACTGCAGCACGAAGAATATACATCCTTAATGGTTAAACAACGCGAAAAATTTTCCATTGAATTAGATGATTAATAGCTACTATTTTCAACGACAAAGGCAGTCTGATTTCACCTAGCTCGAAAATGTTGAAATCCAAAATCACTGAACACTTTTTAATTATCTGTTTATTGTAATTCCCCATACACTGCCTTAAAATTTCAGGTATCAACACTGTGTTTAGTAAAGGAGAGATGGATATATGGGAAACAATGCAATTTCATTAAACTCCATAGAAAAAAAGTTTCACCAAAAACAAGTAATTGCCCCGCTTTCCTTAGAAATTCCAAAGGGACAGCTTATTGGCTTACTTGGTCCTTCAGGTTGTGGGAAAACGACGTTAATTAAAATAATTATGGGAATGATCAAACCCGATAACGGTAGTATTCAAGTATTAAATTATACAGTCCCCCATAAGCAATTGCTGACGGATATCGGCTATATGGCACAATCTGATGCGCTGTATTTGGATTTAACCGGTGAAGAGAACCTTCATTTTTTTGCTAAGCTTTATCGATTATCAAAAAAAGAGCGTGCGGAGCGTGTAAATTATGCTGCAAGCCTTGTTCATTTAACGGATGATTTAAATATTAAGGTGTTGAATTATTCTGGCGGAATGAAACGGAGATTATCCCTTGCAATTGCCCTTATCCAAAATCCAAAGTTGTTGATTTTAGATGAGCCAACGGTTGGTATTGATCCCGTATTGAAAAAAGAAATTTGGCAGGAGTTAATTCGTTTAAAAAACGATGAGCATAAAACAATTTTAGTAACAACACATGCAATGGATGAAGCAGAGCGCTGTGACCAGTTGGCTATGCTACGCAATGGGCATATTATCGCGCATGGTACACCACATGATTTGAAAGCTCATTATCAGGCAAAAGACTTTGATGAAGTGTTTTTAAAGGCTGGAGGCGAAGCACTATGAGAATCGGCGCAATTGTTACAAGAATTATGCAGCAAATGATCCGCGATAAACGTACACTTGCCTTATTATTTTTTGCACCTCTTCTTGTGCTTTCGTTAATGTATTTTGTTTTTAATAGTAACGAACCTGAAATGACACTAGTCGTATCAAATGGTCCTGCATCAATAATTGAAAAGCTTGAAGAGGCAGATTTTCATGTTATCGAAAAAAATGACTTTTCTATTGCCAGTTTAAAAGATGAAAAATATGATGGCTGGTTAGCTTTTCATCAAACTCAATTGAAGCTCTCATTATTAAATAATGATCCGTCTACAGCCAAGGCTTTAAAGATGAAGCTTTCTCAAGTTTTGCAGCCAGAACAAACTGCAATGATGAAGTTGAAGACTGAGTATGTATATGGCGATGAAAATACCGCTATTTTTGATATTTTTAGCCCGATGTTGACAGGCTTCTTTGTTTTCTTTTTCGTCTTTTTAATTACAGGTATAGCATTGTTAAAAGAACGAACTTCAGGGACATTGGAACGCTTACTAGCGACACCGATTAAACGTTCTGAAATTGTTGCTGGTTATATGATTGGTTATGGATTGTTTGCTTTTATTCAAACGACTATTATTGTTCTATTCGGAGTTTATGTCCTTGATATTGTACATGTCGGTTCTATTTGGCTAGTTCTGCTAATCAATATTACAGTTGCACTTGTGTCATTATCATTAGGAGCTCTTTTATCAAGTTTTGCTGCTTCAGAATTTCAAATGATGCAATTTATTCCGCTAGTCATTGTACCGCAAATTTTCTTTTCGGGTATTTTCCCACTGGATAATATGGTGGTGTGGTTGCAAAATATTGGTCGTATTATGCCACTATACTATGCCGCTGACGCTTTGAATGGGGTTATGTATAAGGGATATTCCTTTAGTGAAATTCTAGCCGACTTAGCGGTTATTGCTTGCTTCGCTCTTGTATTTATTACATTAAATATTATAAGTTTAAAAAAATATCGATCATTATAATCAAAGAGTATTGGTACAAAAAAACTACCTCTAAATACAGAAGTAGCGGAATTGACGTTTATACAGTTTACTATAACGACGTTTTGGCCTTTTATTTTGAGCTAATTTAATTCGGATTCTTGAAATTATATTAACTCATACTTAACCCCTAGATTTTTTTATCTAGGGGTTATTTAATTTAAAAAAGAATCTCCAGTTATAAATTTTATAATAAAAGTAACAGCATACAAGAAAGCTCCTACTGAAAATACACCCAGAAAAAAATAACCAATAAGTTTTAAATTATCTTTTATTGCCCCTAACAAATCATTTAGAAATCGTTGCATAGATCTCACTCCGTTCAATATTAAGAATAAAATAATTTCAGGAGATACTTCACGTAGTTATTGGAGAATACTTTAAAAGTAAGAAGTATTAATTAATCAATTAGAACTTATTCATCTTAATAATCTCGTATTTACGCTCTTGATTATAACACAGTAAAATATAATTTATTAAAAATAGGCAAAATAGAAACATTATCCCTTTATTGTTATTTTTATTAAATTATTTCCTTTATTTTCGTATCTAATTAAATTTTAGTTTAATTAATTAGTGTTAAAACTTAGGGATTCTGCTCAAAAATTGTGCAGAACCTTTTATTTCTGTGCGAAAGCGAAGCGACAGCAACAAAGCACCTAGCCGGAACGGAAATCAATCCGTGCGTTATGCTGATAGGTCATAAACTACCCAAAAATAGAAAATTACACCAACATTCTATTAGCAAAAGAACAAATATTCATCTATACTAATTTTACAGATAATGGTCTTAGACATTGTACATCGTAAGTAAGCATATATAGAAACGAAAATTACTTATAATAAAAAGCCTAAAAATAAAGGTGTGTAAAGATGAATACGATTATGGAATTACAGAACATCTCTAAACAGTATAGAGGTAAGAAAATTTTAGAGAATGCTACATTTTCTATTTGTGCCAATCAAATTATAGCTCTAGTAGGAAAGAATGGGTCAGGCAAGAGTACACTTCTAAAAATTATTGCGGAATTAGTCGATGCTGACAGTGGTTCTATTGTGAAACATCGACAATCTTTAAAAATTGGCTATGTGCCAGAAGTGACCCCTTCACATATTTTGTTTACGCCTGAAGAATATCTTTATCATATGGGCAGTATTCGAGGCATGGCCAAAAAACAACTACAGCTAAAAATAAATGAGTTACTTGAATTATTTAATTTACAGGATGCTCGTAACATTCGGATTGTTAATTTTTCTAAGGGTATGAAGCAAAAGGTTATGATTATGCAGGCAATGCTTGAAGACACAGATCTATTAATCTTAGATGAACCGTTATCAGGACTCGATCCTAAGGCCCAAAGTGATTTAGAAGAAACTCTCTCTATTTTAAAGGACAAAGGGTTAAGTATCGTTTTAACATGTCACGAAACAAAATTACTGCAACATCTTGTTGATACAGTTCTCGTTATTCAAAATAATAAGGTCATTCAAGCTGATTCATTCAATAAAAATGATAGAAAGAAAAATAAATTAATTTTTGAAATATCAAGTGATAAATTATTGGATAACCTATTACCTTTTCTTGAAATTCAACATCGAAGTCTTTTAAATAATGGTTGTCATGAGGTCATTACCATTATTAAGACTGAAGATACAGATCAAGTATTATTGGATCTCCTACAGAAAAAAGCCTCTATTAAACAATTAATCCCAATTAATCAGAAGGAGGAACAATTTTATACCCATTTTTAAGGAGGAATAGACGCTGACATGACAAGTTTATTGCGCTATCAATTTTTCAATTATTTAAGGACCTATCAATATGTTCCACCTTTTTCAATTTTCATTTTATGTCTCGTTGTCAACTATACTTTTACCCCAAATCCAATATTAAATAGCTATTCGTTTACAGCTATTATTCTCTTTTTTCTAATGGGATGGTTTACAGTGACACTATTTCACGCAGAAGACGAAGGACAACAAGTAATTACAACACTTCATGCCAAAAGTCGCACACAATATAATTTAGGAATTTTTATAGTGTGTGTACTGATTGGTTTATTCTTAAGCTGTATATCAGTAATCTACCCAACTCTAATTGGCGCCTTTGGAGAAAAACCAAGATTTATACATCAATTACTAGGGTTCCTCTCGCATTTTAGTTTATCTGTACTAGCGATTGCACTTTCAGCTATTTTTACGAGAGAACTAGTTAAAAACAAGCAAAATACTTGGTGGGGTGTACTTGCCATTTTGATTGTATCTGTCGTTATCGCTACTTTAAAAGAAACAATTCTGCAGATCAAGGGACTCATTTGGCTGCTTCCCCCTGTCCGTCTATCACTGGAAATGATGGGGTCAGAAGATTCTATAAAATCAATACCGAACATTTTTTATTGGCAATTCGCTTGGATTTTCATCTATACAAGCTTACTTATCATGCTGTTCTTCTTCCTCTCGAATCGAAAAAGGAATTAAACTTCTAAAGAAGGAGAGTTCTTATGGTTAATAAAACTAGAGTAAGCAAAATGTAGGAACAACATTTACATTAACTCATTATAAATCTGTCTTTTATTGGATTTTGAAACTCAAAAAAGTCGATTTGCATCACATTTTTTGTGGCAAATCGACTTTTTCAGTGCCCTTCATTGATAGTGAGCCTTTTTATTACACTAATCTTATTTTAATATCGTTACCCTAAGAATACCCAAAATTAAAGGTTATTTTTTAAAAATTAAGAATATAAGTAATGTAAATCAAAAAATAGGAGAGTGAAGACATGATTCATGAAATAGAGGAATATGTAAAATATTTAGATGGTATTCATAAACGAACGATGCAATATGTGAAGGCAATACCTGAAGAACTTTTAGATTGGAAACCTTCTGAAGATAAATTTTCTATAGGTGATTTATTGCGACATATTGCATCAGCTCGTTTGATGTTTCTTGGTATATTTGTACATGGTTCATGGACGTACGCTGGACATGATACTAGTAAAGGGGCTTCTCTTGAGGATATTTCAAATTATTTAGAGTCATGTCAAGTTACATTAACAGAGGGTCTGTTGAAAATTGGCAACGATATGTTGTTAAAAAAGGTTTTAACCCTTCATGGTCATGAAGTTAGTGCTTGGAGAATACTTATGTCAATTCCCGAACATGAAATCCATCATCGTGGACAAATCTCTACATATTTGCAAATGAACAAGATTGAACCACCTCAAATTTTCGGATTAAAAATTGAGCAAGTGAAAACATTATAATTTTATGACAAAGCTTTGGACATCATCTTATCCAAAGCTTATTTTTGTCTTTATATCAAACTTCCCCATTCTGTATATGGTGAAACTTTATTTAGTGGAGGTTCATCCTCACTGCTTTTTTACAAGCAGTTAATGTGGAATAAAATCACAATATTTTGTAAGAATTTATTAATAATTTAATAAGGACCTTATAATAATTCCCCTTACACTAAAAGAAATACATTTGAAGGAGGTATTCTCGTGGATAAAGAGGTACTTATTCGAGCTCAAAATCTATGTAAGACATATTCCACAGGGAGTGAGCAATTTCATGCAATAAAAAATATTAATATCGAAATATATAAAGGAGACTTTACGGTCATAATGGGAAACTCCGGTTCGGTGTAATCCTGTAAATAAAAATGAAATTGCTATTGGCATTAATGCCAATAGGGCTTTGCACAAAAATTTAGGGGATATTGTAGAAGTCTATATCGAAGGCAAGCAGCATCATTTAATTGTTACTGGTATTTATCAATCGATAGCAAATATGTCTAATTCAGCGAGAATTACCGCTGATGTTATCAAAGTTTATAATGCTACCTATTCTGTTCAGGAGGCAATATATCAATTTGGGATGAGACATTATCAGCTCAAGTCGTTGATGATTTAAACAATAACTTTAAAAGCTCTGTTTCAGCTGTCACTCAACAAACATTATTAGATAAAGTTTTTAAAGATGTAATTGATGTTTTAATTATCCCATTGTCTGTCATAGCGATTTTATTTATCATTGTAACATTCATCATCATTTTTAGTGTTTCTAGAATAAATGTAAGAAAACAAAGCGGAACTTACGGAATTTTTAAATCTATTGGTATGACCCCAACTAATATTCGATGGTCGATTACATCAGTAGTTCTATTACTTTCAGCCCTAGGGACTATGTTTGGGATTTTTATCGGTGTAAAAGTAATACTTGTAGCTTTACAAAGTATTATTTTAGAATATGGCTTACTTGAATTCCCCTTGTGATAAACTGGCCAATAAGCATCGGATTATCTCTCTTAAGCATTGTAGCAGCCTGTCTTGGTTGCTGGGTATCAACGTTGACGGGTGATTGCCCATCTCGATTCGTCTGGGAGCTCTTTAAGAAAACTAGCATAAAACAGAACGAAAATTTTTAGCGAAGAACAGGTGAGGGTTTAAAACAAACGATTTCATTCTGTCGTTTCAATCGCTTGATGAAATTTTTTCATTCGATTTCATGGCACTAATTCCTCTCTTACAATGATTAATTATTTAATATCTGTGAAAAAATCTTCTTCAGAAAAGACAACAATATTATTTCTTCTTAGTAATGCAGTTGTTACGCCTACGCCAACTAACTTTGTACCATTAAAATCTCCATTGTAAATCATTGCACTGCCACAGGATGGACTATACTCTTTTAAAATAACTTTCGTCGCACCTAGTTCGAGTGCTTTCTGTAATGTTGCATATGCGCCCTTTATATAAAGCTCCGTTACATCACGGCCAGATTTTTCAACCACTCTCGCTTTTCCATCAAGAACATCTTCACCATCTCCATCAACAATTTCAGCGGGCTCACGGGGCGTCGAAAAGCCTCCCATAAGTTCAGGGCATACAGTTACCGCCTTATTTTCTAACACAAGCTGTTGAATTCTTTCATCTAAACTATCTGTTCCGTTATATCGTACCTTTAATCCTGCTAAGCAAGAACTTATTAAAATCATATACGCACCTCATTTTTATCCATTTCGTATAATCACAACTATAGCTCATTTGAAAATTCCGTCAACAGCCCTTACTATGACTTAAATTACTTCCTTGACCTACTCTATTCTCTTTTTAATGAGTAACATTATTTTAAAACCGTTTAATTAGTAAGACAACCTTTCCACTAATTTGTGCTACTATTTTATTATCTATATTTCTTTTATGAACTCATTCTATCTTTTAAAAAGGAGGAACAAGACTTGGTTGAATTTACAATTTGTTTTCTTAAAAAGGGTGACCAAATATTATTGCTAAATAGGGATTTTCCAGAGTGGATGGGGGCTTGGAACGGTGTAGGTGGAAAGATTGAGGAAAATGAAACTCCACTGGTTGGTGCATTACGAGAAATTAAGGAAGAAACGGGCATTGTACTGAAGGATATTACATACAAAGGAAAAATAACATGGACTGATGGAATGACCGACTTTGGCTGTATGTATGCTTTTATTGCTGAATTGCCAGAATCCTATCATTATGTGACACCGATTAAAGTTGCAGAGGGCATTTTAGATTGGAAAGATCTATCATGGATTTTCCATCCTAAAAATGTAGGAATAGCAGATTTAAAATATTACTTACCGAAAATGCTAGATGAAACAGTCAATTATGAATACATATTTACATATAAAGATAGTAAATTGATTGATATAACGAGTACCCCATTAGTACTTACTGTCTAAATATAACAAGCCTCGTAAACGCGACAGTAGTGTTTACGAGGCTTGGCTAATTATTTTCTTGGTTGCGCAAATCGCATTCTGCACATCGACCAATTCAATGTTGTTTTTTGAATTTCATCATAGATGTTCCACAGCCTATTGACTACCCGTAATTCAACATTACGTTTAAACAGTTCCTCAAATAAATTTGCTACTTCAAATTTAGCAATAGGACATTGTGTTGTTTCACTTGTATAATAACCAGCATTTTGATCCTGTAGTGTGAATTTGTGGATGTCGAACTCATATAAGTAAAGTTTCGTATTTTTCATCGTCTCAAACCACTTGCTTTCAATTACGACAACATGTGAACATGATGCTGATGCTATATAGGCTCGTTTATCCTGTTCGGTTGTATCGGCACCAATATGATAGCAAACTCGTGGACAATTTCTAGGAGTTAAAAAATTAGGCAAACATGTATCGTTAATTGCCCATACTAGACCTTTTTCTGGATCTAGATCTAGTCGATCAGGTAATCGTGGATGGAATATGGTAATATCGCTTTCCTCACTCACATGAAATATACGCACATGCTCCGCTCCTTTATTTCCTTAATTTAAATACGATAAAATCTGCACAATGTAAATCTTCCTCGAATTGTGGATACTTTATTAGCATCTCTTTTGAAGGCATCGGTTCGATAACGTCCTCTATAGAAAAGCCTGCTTGAATAATTGCTTTCATATAGCTCGCTAATGTTCGGTGATAAAATACAATTTTTTCATCGGAATCTAGCGGAAGCTTTTGATCATATACCCCTTCATAAAAATAACGCTGAACCTTCCAATACTGTTGGTCAAGCCGTTCATTTCTTATCCATCCACTATTCGGCGTAATAAAGCAAGGGTGAAGAATTGAAAAGATGAAAGTACTTTTAGGTTTTAAAAGACGATACATTTCACTCAAAGCTGCCTTATAATCCTCTAGATCTTGAAGGACCATATTGGAAACAATACAATCGAACTGTTCATCTGCTAAAAAATCTAGTTCTTCGCAATTTCCATGTTTATATTGTATCGGAACTTCCTCATGTGTTCTTTCTCTAGCAATTTCTAGCATCTTTTCTGAATAATCAACTGCTGTGACAATAGCCCCTTTTTGAGCAAGTATTCTACTTAAATAGCCTTCTCCGCACCCTGCATCTAGTAATCTTTTTCCTTTCACCTCTTCTAATAATGAAAAAATGGCTGGATTTAATAATACTTCACGGTGTATACCACCATGTTCATCGTAGTTTGCTGTAAATCTTTCTGCATGTTGATCCCAGCGTTTAATCGCCTCTTCTGTCGGTACTGTTCTTGCCATACAATTCCCTCATCTCTGTATAGAATCGTAACGTTACGTCCCTTGTGCACATTACTATTTTTTCATATATCCTCAAAAAGATATAGACTTATATTTTATTTTTTTATATCATTTAGATTGAGGCACGCCATCTTTAAGCAAAAACAAAAGCCAGAAATTCCCAAACGAATTTCTGGCTTTTCTTATTTAAGGACTGGATTGAGTTTTGATAGGCAATGAATTGTCTAAAGTGACCTGTCGTTTAACTGTGATCCACCTTCCACATAACATGATAATTAATGCAAAAAATACAATGACTCCTGCAAAGACAAGCGCTGCCTTGTAGCTACTATAAACCGCCACAAGCTGACCCGCGATGATTGGTCCGATAATTTGTCCAAATGCATAAAACGTTGTTAACAATGATACGACTGGACCGCTTTGTGTTGGGAATAGCTGACGTGCATAGGAGGTCGTTAACGTCACAATTCCTACAAATGTTAAGCCAAATAAAAATGACGATAATAATACGCTCCATACTGTTTGTGAGAATACTGGTAACAATATGCCTATTACTTGCAATACATAGGCGACAAATAAAATTTTGATGGCAGAGAATTTTTCTAATAAAACAGTCCAAACAGGTGCTGACGGGATGGCCGCTACCCCTACAATGACCCAGCTATACGAAGAGTATGCTTGCAGTGAGGGAATATTATGAATGATATCCACTAAAAAAGTACCAGTGATAATATAGCCTAACCCCTCAAAACCATATGCGACGATCAACCATGGCATAAAGCCCTTTGTCATTTTTGCATCTGAGGATTTAGCGGTTTTCACACTATCCTGTACATGCAAACCTCTCCAAAGTATATATGTCATCACTAAAAACACAGCAGATAAAATCCCTAAGCCGATCCATGTACCTTGCCAAGCAAAATGTGCTTCAATAGCAGGGACTAATAAACCTGAAATAGCAATTCCTAAGCCGATACCGCCAAATAAATAGCCAGACCATTTTGTAAGTGAATGCTTTGCTAAGTAATCCATTATAATACTTGATGTTAATACAAAAATAAGTCCCCCTGTAATGCCCGCAATCAGACGAAGTGCAAGCCAAACACTATATATTTCAATGATTCCCATAAGAACAACAGAAAGGACATTCAAGACAACACTTAACAATAAAAAGTTCTTCTTCTGGCGATTGATAAATCCTGCCCACAAAGCGCCAATGAAATAGCCAATATAATTACTTGATGCTAAAAATCCTGCAACTTCAAATGAAAACCCGACATCCTGACGCATAAATGGTAAAATTGGTGTGAATGCAAAGCGGCTAATTCCCATTGCCACTACAAGTAATAGCACTCCACCAAATAAAATTCCGATGTGCTGTCGATTCATCATGTCCCCCACCCCCTAAAAACTTTTTGTAATTAAAAGGATACAGAGTGAAAATTAATAAATCTAATATATAATTTATATAAAAGGATAAAAAATTTTTATAAGAGGTGGAATACATAATGAATTTACATGCTCTTAGATTATTCACAAAAGTAGCTGAGCTCAATAGTGTTTCTAAGGCAGCGCAAGCTCTCATGATTAGTCAACCTGCCGTTACCATTCAAATGAGAAATTTGGAAAAAGAATTAGGCTTAACTCTTTTAGAATCAAAAGGTAGAGGAATTACCTTAACACAAAACGGAGAATTTTTATTTAAACAGGCCCAGCGATTATTTGATTTAGAATTGGATATTGAAAACAAACTAGAACAATTAAAAAATACAGGTAATGAAGAATTACAAATTGCTTCTACCCATGTCCCATCGCATTTTTTATTACCAAAATGGCTAGCAAAATATAAACAAGCCTATCCGACAACTAATATCCACATAAAAACTGCTAATTCCCAACAGGTTATTGAAGAATTACTTCACTATAAGGCTGATATGGCTTTTATCGTAAAAGAGGATGGCCATCATCCAGATATTAATTATCAATTTCTCATGAATCTCGATTATTGGTTTATCGTTCCATTTGGTCATCCACTGGCAGAACAGAAAGTGACATTAGCGGAATTAATGCAGCAGCCATTTGTTTCACGGGAAGATGGTAGCTCTACGAAGGAATATTTAAACGCTTTATGTAAGGTTCATAAAATCCCACCGCCAAGAGTAGGGCTACAACTAGACGGCATCAATGAATCCATTCACGCCATTGCAGCTGGCTATGGTACGATGCTAGCTCCATCTATAGCAGCTTCTAGCTTTATTCAACGACAGCAAGTGGCACGAGTGTTTATAAAAGACATCGATATCCAGCGTCCTATTTATCTTTGCACAAGAAAAAATGAACAAAATACCTCTTCGACCTTTAATACTTTTATTAACATCATCAATGACTCAATTTCATAACAGCCTCTTTTCAAAAGTTTGAACTACACAAAATTTGTATAACAACGAATTGGTGTGTAGTTTTTTTCTTCCTAAAAGATTGTAATTAACTTTATCTCAATATCTCATCAACAAAAGTTATGGATTACATTTGTTAAAACGTATGCTTTGTATATAAGTTGATTGGAGTGAAGACTGGGCGACTCCTTGGGGATTAGCGTCACAGATGAGACCCTGGAGCGAGCAGCGCGAGTGAAGCGGCTCATCGGACGCCCCCAGGAAAGCGCCCAGTCGGAACGGAAATCAACCACACGCTGTGACAATGAACCAGCTCAATGCTTGTTAAAGCTGTTAAAAAATAGTGAAACACATTTAGAAACTCTGTAAAATTCTTATCAATATTCGTTTTTATATAGACTAATCAGTTTTAATGACCTATAATAATCCATACATTCATTAATACACGAACATTAAGGTGGTTTTTATGACTGAATATACGTTAATTTTCAAAGGGACAGCTTTTTCAAGTAAGTCTCCTACTGAAGTACAAATTTTAAAGGATTATTTATTCTTCATTAATGCTGACGGGATGATTGAGAAAACAGTCGCTCCTGAGCATCCAGATTATCAAAATCTGCTAACTACATATCAGCATCAAGAAATTTTCCATCAATTAACTGACGGACAATATTTCCTACCAGGCTTTGTCGATTTGCATGTTCATGCACCGCAATGGGCACAAGCTGGAACTGCATTAGATATTCCACTTTATGACTGGCTGAACACATACACCTTCCCTATCGAATCCAAATTCTCCGATTTAGAGTTTGCACAGGAGGTCTATGAAGATTTAGTAAGTACTCTTCTAGCCAATGGAACGACTACATCGCTCTATTTTGCAACTGTCCATAAAGAAGCAAGCCTGTTATTAGCGAAAATTTGTGCTGAAAAAGGGCAACGAGGTCTAGTTGGGAAAGTTGTGATGGATGATCCTGAACAAAATCCAGACTATTATCGAGATGCAAATACTCAAACTGCACTAAAAGATACAGAAGAATTTATTTTAGCTGTGAAGGAATTAGCCAAATCAACGAAACAAGGTGTTTATCCAGTTGTAACACCACGATTTATTCCAAGCTGTACAGACGATGCTTTAAATGGTTTAGGAGAATTAGCTGCTAAATACGATACACATATCCAGTCACATTGTAGTGAAAGCGATTGGGAGCATGGCTACGTAAAGGAACGATTTAAGAAAAATGATGCCTTTGCCTTACATGATTTTGGGCTATTAGGCGATAAATCTGTAATGGCACATTGCAATTTCTTAAATGATGATGATGCACAGTTATTTGCTGAAACAGGTACAGCGATTGGTCATTGTCCAATTTCTAATGCTTATTTTGCAAATAGCGTCATTCCAATTGCCCACTTCCATGCAAAAGGCGTTGATATCGGATTAGGGTCAGATATTTCTGGTGGCTTCTCACCTAGTCTATTCGATAATGCTAGACAAGCAGTCATGTCGTCTAGAATGCTAGAAGACGGTGTCGATACATCTCTTCCTGCTGAAAAACGAGGTGTCTCAAATTCACGTATTACGATTAATGAAGCATTTTATTTAGCAACAGCAGGTGGCGGAGAAAGTTTAAGCCTACCCATTGGTCGATTACAAGAAAACTACACATGGGATGTACAAATCATCGATACTAACATACCTTCTGCAAAACTTCCTATTTTTGATAACAAGGAAGATTTACAGGATATCTTCCAAAAAATTATGTATCTCGTGCGCCCTGAAAATATCCGTGAAGTTTGGGTACAAGGAAATAAGGTTCACGCTAGAGCCTAAATAAAAATTCTAAATTTACAATTTTGAGGTGTACATCTTAGTGGAAACGCAACATAACAAATTAGCTAACGATAAAATAAAAACTCAGCAGTTAACAGTTTTACCAGATGAAAAGGTATCACTCGGTCAATCCACCCTACTTGGTTTACAGCACGTCATGGCGATGGATGTCTACGTAGTACCTTTCTTAATTGCCATGTTAATCGGTTTACAATCAGGTCAATCAAGCGCATTGATTCAATCGACCTTCATTGCGGCTGGTATTGCAACGATTATTCAAACTCACTTTTGCATGAAGTTACCGATAGCACAAGGTCCTTCATACGTTCCTATCGGTGCCATTGTAGGTATTTATGCAGCAAGTGGTAGTGGAGATCTTGGTTGGAGCACTGTGCTAGGTGCAAGTTTAGTCGGCGCCATCTTAGTTATTATTTTAGGTTTTACAGGTATATTCAATAAAATCGTGAAAACGTTCATTCCACCAATTGTCGGAGGGACAATTATTTTTGTGGTCGGTCTTTCATTAATGCCTGTAGGTTTAAGTAATAACATTTTTAATGCGGCAGGTGCATCTATTAACCAAAACATCTATTTAGCTTTAACTTCAGCTATCGTTCTAATCCTTTGCGTTATGCTAGGTTCTGTTTTTCATAAAAAAGGCCGCGTATTTCGTATTGCTTCAGTAATCATCGCTTTAATCGCAGGTTGTATTGCCGCAAATATTATGGGCATTTTAGATTTATCAGCAGTGTCACAAGCAAAATGGTTTAGTATGCCTCAAATTCCATTTGCTGATTTCAGCTACACGTTTAATTTTTCTGCCATCATTACAATGGTGATTATTTATATCGTCTTAATGGCAGAAACAACAGGTACATGGTTTGCAGTGAGTAACGTCATCGATAAACCATTAACTGATAAACAAATTAATCGCGGTGTGATTGGCGAAGGAATTGGTTGTTTCATCGCATCATTACTAGGCTCAACTCCTGTCACTGGCTATTCAACAAATGCAGGTGTGATATCGATTACAGGTATCGCAAGCCGCCGTGTTTTTATTGCTGCCGGTTTTTGGTTTATTTTATTCGGCTTCTCTGGTAAACTAGCTGCTCTTATTTCTGCCATTCCTTCAGCAGTTATCGGTGGTGTATTCGTGATCGTTTGTGGCATTATTACGATTAGTGGTTTACAAGTAATGAAAAATGAAAACATTGGTGAAAAGGAAATGTATGTAATCGCAGTGCCAGTGATTTTAACATTAGCTCTAACATTACTTCCAAAAGATTTCTTATACTCATTACCGACAACCGTTCAATATTTATTCGGATCTCCAATAGCAACAGCAGCTATAGTAGCCATATTGTTAAATAAATTATTACCTAGTGCGAAATAGCTTTTAAACTCAAATGCACAATCTCCTATTTCGGTTAGGAGATTGTGCATTTTTCTTGTTCAAAATATTTTTCTGAAATTTCTGTCCTATCTTCTTTTATTTTGTTATACTAGAGCAAAAAAGTAGGGATTAAAATGATATACGATGTGATTGTAATTGGCGCAGGATCGATGGGGATGGCAGCAGGCTATAATTTAGCGAAAGCAGGAAAAAATGTCTTGATGCTTGATGCCTTTAATCCACCTCACGAAGAAGGTAGCCATCATGGGGAAACAAGAATAATTCGTTTTGCGTATGGTGAAGGAGCTAGCTACGTACCTTTTGTCAAAAGAGCTGGGGAATTATGGAGGGAGCTTGAAACGTTAACGGATGAAGCATTATTTTTACAAACAGGCGTAATAAATGTCGGTGAAGAGACCCATACTTTTATTCAAAATGTAAAAACTAGTGCAAAGCTCTATGATTTAGCATTAGAGCAGTATTCTGCGGCTAAGGCAATGGAGAAATGGTCTGGATTATCCTTACCTGAAAACTTTGTTGCTTGCTTTGAGCCTACTGCTGGTGTCCTCCGTGTAGAAGCCTGCATTAGCGCTTATAAAAAATTAGCTCTTGAGGCTGGGGCAACCTTACATACAAATGAAAAAGTGCAGAACATCGAAGCTGGAGACATTATACGTGTTCAAACAGCAAATAGCATTTACGAAGCTAAGCATTTAATTGTGACAGCGGGTGCCTGGGCGACTGAGTTACTTCAAACAATGGACATCACCATTCCTGTAACACCGACGCGAAAAACATTTGCATGGTTTGAGGCAGAGGAGCAACTTTATTGTGAAGATGTTTTCCCGGCCTATTGTTTTGAATTTGCTGATTCCGCATACTATGGTTTTCCAAGTATTAATGGAGCTGGCCTGAAGCTTGGCAGACATGATGGCGGTGAGGCTATCAATCCAAACGATCCGCTACGCCCCTTCGACGAACAGGATGCAATAGATTTAAAAAACTTTATCAATCGTTTTATGCCTCAGCACGGTGCACTGAAATTCGGAAAAACATGTAAATACTCGATGACACCAGACGAGGATTTCATTATTGATTTTTTACCTGAGCATCGAAATATTGTCATTGCAGCAGGCTTCTCAGGGCATGGTTTTAAATTTAGTAGTGCAGTTGGTGAAGTATTAGCTGATTTAACCCTACACGGAAAGAGTATACAGGATTTATCTCTCTTTAAGCTAAGTCGTTTTACGAAATAAAAAACCATCAAAGGAATTTGTCTCAAAAGTTAGTGGAGACACATTCCTTTTT
The DNA here is from genome assembly GCF_050280425.1 of Lysinibacillus sp. NPDC093190. Lineage (NCBI taxonomy): Bacteria > Bacillati > Bacillota > Bacilli > Caryophanales > Bacillaceae > Lysinibacillus > Lysinibacillus sp. NPDC093190. The sequence continues at coordinate 37,704 of NZ_JBNNVG010000033.1, forward strand.
ACTTGAAACCAGCTATAGAAGCAAACAATCTGCTGTTGTAAAATCTAAGTCGCTTTACCCTTTCTGCATTACATAATAACCCTCTCTATCATCTACAATTTGTACATTCTTCTCTTTTAAGTCGCTTTGAAATAATTAGTTTTCAGTTTATAAAATATTTACCCCTTTAAATCTATGTATGGATTGTATCCCTTTCGAGACTAAAATTGGGTATAATGCATTATAAATAACATTTTATAAAAATAGTCCATTTTAATTAAGGGAGGGTAATAAGTTGATAAATATTTTAGTAGCGGACAATCATGAAGCTGTTGGGGAAGGTATAAAATTATTATTAGAACAAGAAGTAGATTTCCAAGTCACGGTTGTAAGAACTGGTGAGGAAACTTTGAATGCCCTCTCCCAACAAACATTTGACATATTTTTATTTGATATAAACATGCCCTTTTTAAATGATCAAGGATTAGTAAAAAAAGTGGAACAATTATATTCTGAAGCAATTAAAATTATCTACACAGGCTACGACATTGAACCTTTTTTCAATATTTTAATAGAATCAGATGTTTCTAGCTTTGTTAGCAAAACAGCCTCTAAGGAAAATCTTATTATGGCAATACGCTCCGCTCTAGATGGGAATGCCATGATGCCAGTGAAATTATTACGACAATTAAAACTAGTAGATACCCAAACGAACAAAACGGAAATAATGAATCAGTTCATTCAATATGACCTTAAAAAAAATGAACTAGCAGTGCTTAAATTAGTGGCTGCTGGAAAGACAAATAAACAAATAGCAGAAAATTTGCTTGTCAGTTTACGTACAGTTGAATATCGTTTAACAAAGATTTTCAAAAAACTACAAGTATATTCAAGAATAGAAGCTGTTGAAAAAATAAGAAAAATTGGCTTGCTATAAAAATAAATAATTGAATATTCAAGTGACTTTTCTATTCATAAAACCGCAAAAAAACAGTGCTAACCGTTAAAAATCTCGTGGTCATAATGTGGTTTATTTGTGGTCATGAAGTTACAATACCATGATAGAATGAATATAAGTCATCGGTAAAATTTGGGTTTATATTTGATTAATTAATAAAAAATATACCACCACTTTATTTTGGGCGACTGTTCTTACTTAGTTGGCTGATAAATTATTAGTCTAGGGTACACAATAGTTTGACATGCATATAAACAAAAATTCTATGGATGTGATATTATTGCTCCGTAAGCTTATAATGATGGGATTAGCTATGTATCTTACATTGATAATTCAAAAGGTTTCAAGTAATACTGGAATAATAAACAACAACTCCTTAACTTTAGATTTTTTAAGTTATGTAGTGATATTTTTCATAGTATATGCATTACTGGATATTAAAAATTTGTATACCCTTATTTCGTAGAGAGAGTAGTGTGAACTACTCTCTTATTTATTATACTCAATCAGATTGCGCTAGAACGTTTTGATTATCCCCAATATGCCAAAGAACGTTTCTTCATCGCTTCTCGGTATTGCTCTGTTGAGATTGGCAGTGCTTTATTTGTTTCATAATCCATAATGACACCATATCTTCGAACAACATCCATTTGATTAATTTCACCTTTGTTATACATCTGCTCAACTTCTATTGGGTCTGTTTCGAGCCATCTATGGCGATTTTTGCGAATAGTATCGCGTTCTTTTAATGTTTCGACCATATCAATTTCGAAGGCATCCAAATCACGGTCAATTTCGTGGATGACTACGCCATAATCAAGCTTTGCACGCTCAATCGAAACATATTCATCAATAACGTCCTCTAAAATGGCGTTCACATCTCGTGTTATTGGGTCACCCAAACCACCGCCTCCTGCTGAAGGACGTGTAAAGGAATCCCCTTTCTTCAATTCAACATTGGAGAAGATCGTGCCTAAAAATTCTTCATCCTCTTTGTTTGGATTTAAAATAGCCCCCTGTGCGATAGAAGGTAAGCCGCCCATAATCCCCCATGTAATGGAACGAGAACGGTCACAGCAATAAGACATCACTGTTTGGTTGACATCCGTTAAAACGCCGCCCTTTTCTACACCACAGCCGCCACGGTATTTACCTGGACCAGCAGAATCTATAATGATTTCATGCTTCGTTGTAACAACTGGAGACAAACGCTCTTGCCCTTCGCATGGCTGAACACTCAAACCTACTCCGAACACTGGTGAGGTAGTATTCGCACCATCACGGTCAATACGTCCACCATGACCACCAGCCATCCAGTCATACCACATAAAATATTCACTATTATCTCTCCGTTGATCATACCCACCTATTAATAAGTATTCTAAATTAAATGAACATGCAATCGCGCGCTCAGGCATAATATTCGACCATAATTCGAAGCAAGCATTCATAATTTTTTCAAACGCTCCTGAACAATAGCCAGAGACAGCTACTGGGCTAGGTGCGTTAACGACAGAATTTTCAGGGAGGAATATTTTCACAACACGATAAAATCCTGAGTTCAGCGAAATGTCTGGGAAAAATGTTTTCGTTCCTGCATAAGTACCAGAAAGTGCTGAGCCAAACCCTGCATTTAAAAAACAGCTAATATAAGGATGTGAATCGCTTAAATCATAAGCTATTTCATCCTCCGTAATGGTCATTTTCACACGAATTGGAATGAGGCCATCTCCTAATTGTGGATCCATATCGATATAGTCCACCGTTTCCCATTGTCCTTTTGGTAAAGCTTTAATTTTCGCTCTCATTAATCGCTCTACATAGTTTTGAACTTCCTCAAAGGCTACTAGCACCGTGTGAATGCTGTACTTTTCAATCATTTCTTTGAGTTGTTTCTCTCCAACTTTTGCGGCTTCCACTTGAGAACGTAAATCTCCAATACGTTCTTCCGGGATGCGCATATTCATGACAATAATCTTCACAACATCAGTTAAATATTGACCTTTACTATAAATGCGGACAGGTGGGATACGTAGACCTTCCCCATAATGTTCCTTGGCTGTAATATCAAAGGAACCTGGGTTAGAACCACCGACATCTGCCCAGTGTCCATTTGTTTGCATAAGTGCAATCAGTTTGTCATCATGAAATACTGGTAAAATTACACGTACATCACTGAAATGTGTTCCTCCACGATAAGGATCATTTACTAAAAATACATCACCCGGATGAATATCATCAGCGAAATCCTCTAAGACAGCTTTTGCAGTTAAATGCAATGTCCCTACATGTACCGAAATATCTTGCGTTCCCTGCATAACGGTGTTCCCCTGTGCATCGCATAATGCACAGCTGAAATCTCGATTATAAATAACAAACGAGTAACATGTACGTAGCATTTGTTCAGCCATTTGATCGACTAAATTCACAAAGCCGTTTTTTAACACTTCAAATGTTACTGGGTCTAGATTTTGGATCTTATGATTTGTCTCCAATTTCGTTGTACTCATAGCCAATTCCTCCTTATCGCGTATTAGTTCACCGTTATAATAATATTTTTATAGGCATCTACTTCCGCAGTAAATCCTGGTGGAATAACAGTCGTCGTATCAAGCTGATCGATAATGGCTGGACCTGCAAATTGTGTATAAACAGGTATTTTATCGCGATTATATACGTTTGTTTCAATATATTTACCCTCAAAATAAACAGGACGTGTTTCTTTAAAAGCATCTTCCAGTGAGCCTTCAGAAACATATTGCAGGAAATTAGGCTTTGGTACTGTGCCTATAGCCGTTACACGTAAGCCAAATATTTCTACGGTTTGATCCTTATCAGAAAATGCAAATTCTCGTTCATGTTCTTGATGGAATGCTTCCAAAATAGCGTCTAAGGAAGTTATTTGATCGGATACGGGAACAGCTAGAGATCGCCACTGTCCCTTATAACGAAGATCTATATAATTCGTTAATGTCGAAGTATTTTCAGCAATCCCCTCCTCTTTTAATAACCCTCTTGCCTCTTCTCGTAATTCACTAAATTGATTTGTCAGTTCCTCTGCATTTACTTCATCTAGTTTTTTCACATACGTTTTAGAAATGTCATGACGGACATCTACAAGTAGGCACCCCATTGCTGCTGCTACACCTGGATGAGTAGGAATAATGACTTTTGGGATATTTAAATCTTTTGCCAAATAGGCACCGTGTAATGGACCTGCTCCACCAAAAGCTACAAGCGCGAAATCACGGGGATCATAGCCTCTCCGTATCGATATTAATCGAACTGCATCACTCATATTGGCATTTGCAACTTCTATAATGGCACTTGCTGCTTTTTCAACTGATTGGTCGAATGCATTTGCGATTTTTTTCACAGCATCTCTTGCTGCCTCTTTGTTTAACTGCATCGTTCCATCTAACAAATCCACACCTAGACGTCCTAGCACTAAATTTGCATCTGAGTTAGTTGGCTCATTGCCTCCTCTGCCATAGCAAGCTGGACCAGGCACTGCCCCTGCACTTTGTGGTCCATTCCGTAAAGAACCTCCTTCATCTTTCCAGGCAAGGCTACCTCCACCGGCTCCAATTGTTAATATTTCAATGCTTGGGAAACCAATTGGATAGCCATATTCTATAGACCAGTCCTTTGTAATTCGTATATCCCCCTTATACATCAGTGAAATATCAGTACTTGTACCTCCCATATCTAAGCCGATTGCATTGTCAAATCCGCACAACTTTGCGATATGCTTACTTGCAATTGCGCCAGCAGCTATCCCCGAGCTTGCTAATCTAGCAGCATAGCGGGGCACTGTACTTGAAGTCATGACACCGCCACCAGAATGTAAAACTAATATTTCATCGTCATAGCCCTTTTTCTGCATTTCAGTGCTTAACTTACTAATGTAATTACTCATTATTGGTCCAAGAACTGCATTAATAATAGTTGTACTCATACGCTCATGCTCAAAAATTTCTGGAAGCACCTCACTGGAAATACAAGCATAGACATCCGGTAATTCCTCTTTTAAAATTTCTTTGACCCTCGCCTCATTTTCCCCGTTCACATAGGCATTGATGAAACACACAGCAATGGATTCTGTTCCTCGACGTTTTAATTTTTTTGCTAATAAACGAACTTCCTCTTCATCAATGGCTTGAAGAATATTTCCTTCATAATCTATTCGTTCTGTCACTTCAAATCGATCACGTCGTTGAATGTAAGGCTTCGCAGTATCTTTGTACGTATCCCATATATCTTCTTTCGTCCCTCGTCTGATTTCGATGACATCTCTAAAGCCCTTTGTCGTAATAAGAGCTGTTTTTGGCAGCTTGCGCTCAATTAACGCATTCGTTCCAACTGTTGTGCCATGAGAAAAAATTTTAATATCCTTGCCATTCAATTCTGCTTTTGCTACTCCATTTAAAATTCCTTGCTCCGGGTTTGAAGGTGTAGACGACGTTTTTGTGACAAATACTTCTCCCGTCTCTTCATTAAAAACAAAAATATCCGTAAACGTTCCACCGACATCAATTGCTAAACGACTTTGTGCCATAGCTCTACCTTCTTTCATTTACTAAATTTATAACCATATATAGTTAATGCCTCAAGCGAATGCCCCAGATTTTTTAAAATTATTGCGTACAATTTGAGAAAAATCAGGGTCATTACACCGAGGCATATGTGACGTATATTTTTTTGTTTTCTATCCTAAATTTCTATCAAAATAAACTTGTTACTCACTTTTTGTGCCAATCGTAATTGTTTTATACGTTGTAAAGAACTCTTTCGCTGCTTGCCCCTGCTCACGGGCACCAGTACTTGAGTTTTTCATTCCTCCAAACGGTGCTTGAGGCTCAGCTCCACCCGTTTCATCGTTAACCTGTACAAGTCCTACTTCACTACGGTTAATAAAATCAAATGCTTTCGGAATGTTATTTGTATAAATAGAAGCACTCAATCCAAAATTAGAATCATTCGATAATCGAATCGCTTCTTCATAATCTTTTACTTTGATGACCGCTAAAACTGGTCCAAAAATCTCTTCATGGGCAATCGACATCTCATGTGTTACATTCGTAAAAATTGTTGGGTCAATATAGTATCCTTCTAACATACCTTTTGTAGGACCACCGCCAAATACTAGCTCTGCTCCCTCTATTTTTGCTTTTTCGATGGCAGATAATATAGAATCATATTGCCCTTTAGATGACACAGGCCCCATCGTGACACCAACTTCAATTTTTTTAGCTTCCTCAATTAATTGCTCTAATACCTTTTCATAAACCGCTTCCTCGATGTAAACTCGACTAGTTGCTGTACAACGCTGTCCAGTCTGCTTCATCGCACCTTCAATCGTTAATTTAGCAGCTTGATTAATATTGGCATCAGCTAAAATGATCGCTGCATTTTTTCCTCCTAGTTCGAGCTGAATTTTTTTATTAGTAGATCCAGCAGTATCTAAAATACTTTGCCCGACACTATTTGAACCTGTAAATGTAATCGCCTTTACTTCAGGTGCCTCCAATAATACTTGCCCCACCTTTGAACCGCGACCTTGTACGACATTTAATACGTTTTTTGGTAAGCCTGCTTGTTGAAATAATTCGCCAATTAATTTACCGGTTAAAGCGCTTTCAATAGAAGGCTTCCAAACTACTGTATTGCCGTACACTAATGCAGGTGCCATTTTCCATAGAGGAATAGCGACAGGGAAATTCCAAGGAGTTATGGCAGCAACGACACCAAGTGGTACCCGCATTGTATACAATAATTTCGCTTCATTGGCAGACGGTAACACCTCACCTGTTGCCCGCATCCCTTCTTGTGCAAAATAACGTAAAATGGAAGCACCACGTTTAACTTCACCAAGCATTTCATTTTTCGTTTTACCCATTTCACTCGAAGCTATTTCAGCTACTTTATCCATATTTTTCTCAAGCAAGTCTGCTGTCACACGTAAAATTTCTCCACGTGCAACAGAAGACGTGTTTTTCCAACCTTCAAATGCTTCCTGAGCTGCAACGATAACGTCTTTCGTTTCATCTATTGTCAAAAGCTCAACTTGGCCTATACATTGAGATGGTTTCGCGGGATTAAATTGTTCTCGTATTTCTCTAACAATAGTTGTCATAAAACTCCTCCTTCAAATAGTGATCGTTTACGTCGACATTACTGTTTTTCAACAATTGTTTTACGTATATGCTCAAATGTCTCGTCTAAAATACGTAACATTTCATCTAGCTCTACTTTTGATAGAATGAGAGGTGGAGAAAAAACAACTGTATCTTGATCATACGTAACCGTTCGTAGAATCAATCCTCGTTTCATCGTTTCTTGTACAAAAATTGGACTAAGAGGAGACTCAAACAATTCACCCGTCTCACGGCTCTTCACTAATTCAATAGCTCCAAGTAATCCAAGAGTACGTACACGCCCGATAAAGCTATATTTTTCTTGCAGTGCTCGGAATCCTTCTAACATGGCATCCCCCATGTTTGCAGCATTTTCGACGAGATTTTCTTGCTCAAGGATTTCTATGTTTTTCAACCCAACCTGACAAGCGAGTGCATGACCGCTGTAAGTATATCCGTGCATTAATGTCCCTTTAGAAAGTTCGCAAAGATTTTGATGCAGCTTTTCAGATATCGCCACACCACCAAGTTGAACATAACCACTTGAAACTCCTTTAGCGAATGACATCATATCTGGCACTACCCCGTAATGTTCCATACCGAAGAATTTTCCTGTACGACCAAATCCCGTAATAACTTCATCTGCAATGAATAAAATACCGTACTCATCACAAATTTTTCGAACTTCTTTAAAGTAACCTTTTTGTGGAATATTAACCCCACCTGCACCTTGTACGGGCTCAGAAATAAATGCTGCCACAGTCTCAGGGCCTAACGCTTCAATAGTTTCACGCAAATTACGTACGGATTCGCTGTATACATAGTGGAAATCAGGTGCGTGCGAATTCGTAAAGTCACGAAATGCTTGTAAACCTGTCGCATTAGTAGCCCCCATAGCTACACCATGGTATGACTGTGTACGAGAAATAATTTTTTGACGTTCTGGCTGTCCTTTTAGTAACCAGTAATGACGTGCTAATTTAATCGCTGTATCGTTTGACTCTGAACCGCCTGAAGTGAAAAATACAGTGTTTAAGTCTCCCGGAGTTAAAGAAGCAATTTTCGTCGCTAAACGAATAGCTGGCTCATTACTAAATGATGCGAAGCAGGAACTAAATGCTAATGTAGATATTTGCTCCTTCGCCACTTCGGCAATTTCTTTACGACCATGCCCAATATTTACATTCCATAAAGAAGACATCCCATCAATGTAGATATTTCCTTCTATATCTTTTAAATAAATGCCATTGCCCTCTGTAAAAATGGCTGCTGGACCTTGTGTTTGCTGTTGTTCAATAGACGTTGTTGGGTGTAGAAAATGTTTTTGATCTAACGTTTTTAGCTCTTCTTTTAGTTGAATTGTCATAAATGCCAACCTCTTTTCGTTTAAAATTTCATACATTTTTTTAGTAGCAATTCTCATGCCAACTGATGAAAAAATTATTTTAACGAAAAAAATTGCCTTATTTCCATAGCGTGGTTTTTTGTGAAGCAACAATGTAAGGTTTTTGATTCATCACCAAAAGTTAGGGATTATACTTAGATTAAAACGTATGCTATGTAGTTGATTGGAGTGGAGGATGGGCGACTCCTTGGGGATCAGCGTCACAGATGAGACCCTGGAGCGCAAGCGAAGCAGCTCATCGGACGCCCCCAGGAAGCTTTGCTCTGCGCGAAAGCGAAGCGTCAGCGACAAAGCGCCCAGCCGGAACGGAAATCAACTGCTCCAAAAAGAAAAAGAGACGCTTTCTTGTTTGAAAATGCCCCTTTTCTTCTACATCAATTAACAATATTAATGATGTATTTCATCATTTTCCTTGTATGAATTAGCAAGTATTGCGATAGTATAACTTATTGTGCATGAATGAAATTTTGATGCAAAAATACATCATTAGTCCTCATATGAAATTTGTTTCGTTAATTGGAATTTTTGTATTTTACGTACTAATGTTGACTGATCACAGCCAAGTGATTTAGCAGCTTGCCTGATACTTGGATATTTAGATAAAGCTTCCTTAATAATCTGCTTTTCAAACGCAGCTACTTGCTCCTTTAAAGTACCACTAAACTTCGGGGATACAACTTGTTCCTGGATGCTTTGTATTTCTACTGGATCTTCTAGATCACGTATAATAGTTGGGTTACTATCTAACTCTTGTTGTACAATATATGCTGTTATTTCTGGCTGCGTTGCTAATAAGCAAATACGCTCCACCATATTTTTAAGTTGACGTACATTGCCTGGCCAATCATAACACTCTAATATGTTCATTGCAGATGACTCAATTGTCCGATGGATACTATATTTTTCTTCAACAATAGCTAAAAAATGGTTGACTAGTGGGATGATATCTTGGCGACGATGTCTTAAAGGAGGGATTTCAATCGGAATAATATTTAAACGATAATATAAATCCTCACGAAAATTACCTTGCCCCACCATATCCGCTAAATTTCGGTTTGTCGCAGCGATTATGCGCACATCGATAGGAATAGGCTTTCCACTACCTAGACGCTGAACCTCTGATTCTTGGAGCACACGTAATAATTTCGCCTGTAGTAATAAGGGCATCTCTCCTATTTCATCTAAAAACACTGTACCACCTGATGCAATCTCAAATAACCCTGCCTTACCACCTCTTAATGCACCCGTAAATGCTCCTGCCTCATAGCCAAAAAGTTCAGATTCTAATAAATTCTCAGGGATTGCACTACAGTTAATCGTTAATATTTGCTTATTGTGACGCCGGCTATTTGCATGAATAAGCTTTGTAATCTCTTCTTTACCTACGCCCGATTCTCCACCAATTAATACAGTTGAGTCTACCTCTGCAACTCTCATAACTCGCTTTACAACCTGCATCATTGCTGAAGATATAGCTATTAAACTACTTTTTTTGTGTTCTTTATTATGTAAGGCATGTAGCTTATTTTTAAAATTCTCATTTTGAACTTCTAATTTTTTTACTTCTTTCTCTAACAGTTTTAATTGTGTCATATCACGAGTAATAGCAACTACGTATTGTAATTCTCCGTATTCATCAAATATTGGCTTACCTGAAACTAAAAAGCATTTGCCATTAATGAACGTCTGCAAAATAGTTACTTTTTCTTTTGATTCAATTACTTTCATCGAAATGGAATCACTCATTAATCCTTCAGCGATTACGTCTTTTGCATATCTCCCCATTAAATCAATGCCAACAATTTCAATATCATTATCATTTTGAAATAAAATTTTGCCATCGCAATCACATACTGTAACGCCATCAGATATAGAGTTTAATACTTTAATTGACAATGGGTTCATAAAGTCTATATAGCTATACTGCATGAATGGTTTGACATGAAATAAGCTACCTTGCGAAGTCTCTAATACATGAATAAAATAGCCTTCTACCTTAAAGGTTTCTATTCCTTTACTATAATTTTTAATTATTTTTTCAAGAAGCTCTATTTGGATATCACTTTTAATCATTACCTCATCATTTTTTACAATAAAAAAATGCTCATCTTTATGTAGTTGAGTTATCGACATCTAGATCACTCCTTCACGAACTTTAAATAATTCAATAAATAAAAAAATCCGCTCTTTCTACGGGGCATCTGGAAGCCTAAAAGGTGTTAAAGCATCCTTTAAGTTCTTTCATGGCTTGATATCTCGCAGAAATATTGCGAATTTTTCGTATTTTATAGTATTCTACTCTGAGGCTAGCTTTTCCTCTATTTGTTCCGCTGGTCTTGTCGACAGCTTTCGCATAATCATGAACAACACAACTGAGCCAATTAATACAAATGTACTTAAATAGAATTGTGAACGTAAAGATTCGATGAGGGCTTGGCATAAATAAACGACTGTTAAAATAACAATTGTCACATACGATAAATATGGAAATAGCCACATTCTAATCGATAATGGCTCATCTGAAACTTTGTCATAATAACGCCGGAAACGAATTTGTGAAATAGCAATAAAAATATAAACAGCAATCATTAATCCTCCAACGCAATTACCCAAAAAGTAGAAAATTACTTCAGGTGAAATGAAGTATAGCATCGCACAAACATACGCTACTACTGTACTACCAATAACAGCTGGTACAGGCACACCTCGACGATTCTTAATTTGCGAAAATATTTTTGGAGCATCACCTTGACGCGACATTTCAAGTAACATACGTGAGCTTGTATAAAGAGCAGAATTTAAAACAGAGATTAGAGAAATAAAAATGACTATTTGAATAAGTTGAGCAGCAATTGGAAGCCCTGCCATCGTTAAAATATTTGCATAAGGCGCTGCCAATACTTTAGAATCATTCCACGGGATAATTAAAACCATAATAGCTACTGAGCCTACAAAAAATAAACCTAACCGAAAGACAACGTTGCGAATCGCGCGGACAATATTTCTCGCTGGATTTTCAGACTCTGCTGCCGCAATAGCTGCAACCTCAGCACCACAAATCGAAAATATAACAAAGACAATTGCCGTAAAAATCGGGACAATACCATTCGGGGCAAATCCACCGAATTCCGTTAAAATCCCTATCCCCTTCGGTTCATAATTTGGCCAAATCCCTAAAATCATAGCTATACCAACTACTAAAAATACAACAATAGCCGTAACTTTAACGAAGGAAAGCCAATATTCAAATTCACCAAATGATTTTACTGAATAAATATTAACAATTGTCATCAATAACGTTATGCCTACGCTTCCGAGCCATGTTGGTATCATCGGAAACCAATTATGCAGCATTCCCCCTATGAGTGCCGCTTCTAACCCCACAATAAATACCCAGCTTGCCCAATAAAGCCAGCCTACTGTAAACCCTGCCCATGGGCCAATATATTTCCCTGCATAGGAAGCAAATGAACCTAGCTCCGCTGAACCTCCTGATTTCTTTCCTAATACTATTTCTCCTGATGCCATTTCCCCAACCATTTGCATGATCAGAACTATAAGTAAGCATGCAATCGCATATGAAATCACCGCCGCAGGACCAGTACTTAAAATATTTTTTCCTGTCCCTACGAAGAGCCCTGTACCAATAACCCCCCCAATGGAGATCATTGTAATATGCCGTGTTTTCAATGATTTTTGCAAAGCCCCCATTAAACCACCCCTTTAGTGTTTTATGTAGACATTTACTAGCCCCTTTCTTTCTATTTCAATGTCTATCGTTTAATGAGCAATTCTGATGCCAAACCTATTCAATTATTAAAAATTTCAAAAAATTATCAATCTGTACATCTATTGTTGTTATTTAAAAACTGTCTTATCACCAAAAATTGTTGATGACATTTTATAAAACGTAGTAATTTTTAGTTGATTAGAGTGGAGGCTGGGCGACTCCTTGGGGATTAGCAATATAGGAACGAAGGCTAGAACCATCACATCCTGTGATAACGCCTTCGTGACCAACATCGGTGCCGCTGCCGCTTCGCTTTCGCGCAAAAAACATCGGTTGACCCGAGACCCTGGAGCGAGCTTCGCGAGTGAAGCGGCTCATCGGACGCCCCCGGGAAGCTTTGCTCTGTGCGAAAGCGAAGCGTCAGCAACAAAGCTTTATCTGTGCGAAAGCGAAGCGTCAGCAACAAAGTTTTATCTGTGCGAAAGCGAAGCGTCAGCAACAAAGTTTTATCTGTGCGAAAGCGAAGCGACAGCAACAAAGCGCCCAGCCGGAACGGAAATCAACTTCACGTTATGGTGAGGGTACAAAAATCTATGAATCTTTTCATATGCGATTTTCAAATTTTGATGCAAAAAGACATCATTAACAGTTCAATTACATCACCTATTCATATACTCGATTAAATGAACTCATAATATTCATCTCTTCCCTGTACTTCGCTACTGTCCGTCTGGATATTTGGATACCTTCAGCACTTAAAGTATTTGTAAGCTGCTGATCAGTTAAAGGCTTTTGTCTATCCTCTCCCTCGATCAACTGCTTGAGCCGCTTTTTAATATACATAATAGAATCCATTTTTCCAGAAATATTCATTACTCCTTTTGTAAATAACGATTGGAAAGCATACACACCATGAGAGGTCTTTATATATTTGCCACGCACAGCTCGACTAATCGTTGATACATGTAGATTTAAAATGTCCGCTACATCTTTTAACCGCATAGGCTTCAATCCCTCCTTGCCTTTATGGAAAAAATCCTCTTGCAATTCCACTAGTAATCTAGCTAATTCGTACAGTGTTTTATCACGTTGTTCAATTCCTTGTAATAATAAAAGAGCATCTTTCATTGTATCTTTAAAATATGTTTTACAATTCGGATCATTTTTTAGCATTTCAACATAATGTTTATCGATAGTAACGGTCGGTAAATATCCACGATTTAATTTAATCAGCCATTCCTCTCCTAATCTTTCTACTTCGACTTCTGGCATGACATATGAAATCTCATCAAATTTATCTCCTGTCATCACTGGTTTTAAATTTTTTATATAGTTGACAGTTCTCTTCACTTCATGTAGCGACGTTTTATACTTTTTACTTAACTGTTTAATAGCCTGTGCAGCCACTAGTTCTAAATCCGTTTCGATAAATCGAGAGGCCAATTTTGGTGCAAACGCATCACTGTCTACCTGAATGAGTAAAAACTCCTTATAATTACGTGCCCCTACTCCTACTGGCTCGAAAGTTTGCAGTAAGTCCAATAGTGCCTCTACATGCAAAACATTTGTTTTACATTTTTTAGCAACAATTTCTACATCACCATCTAAAAATAGACGCTCATCTAAAGATTGGATTAAAAACGTTATGATTTTTAAATCTACAGAAGATAGATTTTTATGCATAGGTACTTGTTCCAATAAAAACTGCTCATAGCTTTCTTTTACTGCAAGCTTCATTTCAATAGTGTTAAATGAATTATTTTCCGGCCCATAATATTGCGCAGAATAACTCTTATCGGAATAGCTTGCTAATTGCATAATTTCCTCATATTGCATTTTTACCGTCGCATCAGTGACAACTAACAGTGGATTTTCGTTAGCCTTATCATAAATATACTGTTCTAGCTCATTTGTTGAATATTGCAGTATTTCTAAATGCTGTACTAATTGTGGTGATAACACTTGCATTATTTTTTGGGAAGTTTTGATAGCCATTTGCATACCCCACACCTCCATTACAGAATTTTCTACATAGTAACATGTTTATTCTGTATTTTTCCATTTTTTCATCAGATTTTTTATTTTTAACACTTCGTTCATCACTCCAATCGTAAAAATTTTCTAATAATTCCAAAAAAGTAATTGACTACAGTTATAAGTGATCATAAAATACACATATACAATAATTGTTACCACATTACGGTAAAATTTAAGGAGTGATCAAATGTTTCATTTACCAACTGTGCAATTTACACAAGAGCAAGAGCAATTTCGCTTAGATGTTCGAACGTTTTTACAGGATGAATTAGCAAAAGGGACCTTCACGCCTAAATGTGATTCTTGGCTCAGTGGAGATGATCCTGAATTCTCTAAATTAATCGGTCAAAAAGGTTGGATTGGCTTAACTTGGCCTAAAAAATATGGCGGCCAAGAAAGAAGTTCTATCGATCGATACATTTTAACAGAGGAATTTTTAGCTGTTGGTGCCCCAGTTGCTGCACATTGGTTTGCTGATCGCCAAACAGGACCACTTCTTTTACGGTATGGAACAGAAGAGCAGCGTGACTATTTCTTACCGAAAATCGTGAAAGGTGAATGCTACTTCGGCATAGGTTTAAGTGAACCAAATAGTGGCTCTGACCTCGCTTCGGTTAGCACACGAGCTGAAAAAGTAGAGGGCGGATGGATTGTCAACGGTCAAAAAATATGGACGAGTAACGCACATCTTTGCCACTATATGGTGACTTTAGTACGAACAAGTCCTTTTGATCGCAAAAGTAAACATGCAGGGCTCAGTCAGTTGATTGTTGATTTACATGCGGAAGGTGTAACTGTTGTTCCCATCAAATTTTTAACTGGCGAACATCATTACAACGAAGTGTTCTTTGACAATGTTTTTGTACCTGACAATATGGTTGTTGGAGAGATCGGTAATGGCTGGGCTCAAGGATTAGCAGAGCTTGCCTTTGAGCGCAGTGGTCCTGAGCGAATATTGAGCACATTTCCATTAATCGATGAGCTTATTCAAGAATTAAAGCGCCAAAACAACTTAGAAGGGTTACAGCAAGCGTCTAAAATAATAGCTCGTCTTTGGGGTCTACGCAATTTGTCAATTGGAGTAGCCCAGCTTTTAGAATCTGGTAATAGTGAAGACGTATCTATTCCTGCAGCACTTGTGAAGGCACTCGGTACGAAATTTGAGCAAAGTATTCCTGAAATCACACGCTTAATCGTACAGACTTATCCTACACTCGACGCGCAGCGTAAAATCGATCGCTTTATGGCTGAATCTATTTTACATGCACCAGGTTTTACAATTCGAGGAGGAACTTCAGAAGTACTGTATGGCGTTGTAGCGAAAGGGGTTGTAGCACAATGAGTGAGATGAGAGACATGATCGTTGATGTTGTAGAGCGTATGTTAAAAGAAAAGGTTGATAAAGATTTAGTGGATACAGTGGAACAAGGTCATTGGGCACCAGAACTATGGGAACTGTTTAAAGAAAATGGAATGACTGCTGTAGCCATTACAGAAGAAAATGGCGGTGCAGGTGGCGACTTAGAGGATTTATTGAATATTGTTCGTTTAACTGGAAAATACGCGGCACCGATTCCATTTGCAGAAACAACATTTGCAAATTATTTATTGGAGTTTACTAGTTTACAAGTAATTGAGGATTTGGCGACGTATATGCTATGCCCTAACCAAGCATTTACGTTAGAGAATGGCAAATTAACGGGAGAGGCGATTCAAGTCCCTTGGGCACGTTATACAAAACACCTTGTGACACTTGCCTATAGCACGGAAGGTACACATCTTGTAGAAATAGATTTAAGCCAAGCTGAAATTAAGCTAGGGTCGAATTTAGCAGGAGAACCGCGTGATACCGTGATAGTCCATCATGCTACAGTTTCACAAGTATCTGCTGTGTTATCTCCTGACAAGGTACACACTATAACAACACTCAATTCTGCGTTTCAATTAGCACTCATGACTGGTGCCATCGATAAAATAAATGACTTAACTGTTCAATATACGAAAGAACGTGAGCAATTCGGTCGACCGATTCATCGCTTCCAGCTCGTTCAACAGCATATTGTACATTTAGCAGGTGAAACAGCGATCGCCTTAGCGGCATTTAATAATTTAACTGAAGCCCTTCAGATGAACAATCAAAATAGTGAAGTTGCATACGCCTGCATTCGCTTCGAAGAAATTATTCAAGCAGTGACAACAATTGCGCATCAAGTACACGCTGCAATTGGTACGACACACGAGCATAGTTTGCATCAATTTACACGTAGACTTTGGTCATGGCGCGATGAAGGAGCCAGCACATCTTATTGGACTAATTTTGTCGCAACACAACTATTAGAAAATAGTGGTGATAGTCTATGGGGATATTTAACTTCATATAGTGCAAGCTCTCCACTACTCAAAGTGGAAGGATAAAGACGTCAATTATACAATGTTTTAATTAATTTCTGACAAACCACTAATGACATGATAAGGAGTGTTATCAATGACTGATTTACTTTTTGAAGTGCAAGACCATGTTGCCACAATTACATTAAATAGACCTGAAGCGTACAATGCTTTTAGTGAAGAGATGATCGCTAAATGGATTGAAGCCCTTGAAACTGTTCGTGATTCAGAGGATATTCGTGTTGTCATCGTAAAAGGTAATGGAAAATCATTTTGCGCTGGTGGGGATATTAAGGCAATGCAAGCTGGTGAAGGATTTTTCCAAAGTGAGGACGATATCTCTTCTACAGGGTTAGCGCGAAAAAATTCTCTTTGGAAAAAGATTCAGCGTATCCCCCTTCTTCTTGAAGAAATTGATAAGCCCGTTATTGCACAGGTTCATGGGTTTGCAATGGGGGCAGGACTTGATATGGCCTTAATGTGCGATATACGGATTGCTGCAAAATCTACCAAGATTTCAGAAAGCTACATTAACGTTGCGATCGTACCGGGCGACGGTGGCGCTTTTTATTTACCAAAATTAATCGGTATCGATCAAGCATTGGACATGTTCTGGACAGCTCGTGTATTAACTGCTGATGAAGCAAAAGACAAAGGTGTTGTGACATTTGTTGTAGAAGACCCTGAGCTTGACGAATACACATTGAATTATGCAAGGGAATTAGCAAGTCGTCCAACCACGACATTGCAATTCATTAAACGTGCTGTTTATCAAAGTCAACGGATGGATTTACGTACTGCCCTTGATTACATTTCATCACAAATGGCTATTGTAACAGAGCTAGATGATTTCAAAGAGGGTGTAAACGCAGTTGTAGAAAAACGTAAGCCTGTTTATAAATGACGTGTTTAGGAGGAAGAACAATGCAACCTCTTGAAAATATTCGAGTGTTAGATTTATCTCGTGTTTATGCTGCCCCTGCTGGCTCCATGATGTTGGCCGATTTAGGAGCAGAAGTAATCCGTGTAGAACATCCAAATGGCTCTGATAGTATGCGTGATTGGGGGCCATTTGTGAATGGTCAAAGTACGTATTATTTATGTGCCAATCGCAATAAAAAATCAATCACATTAGATTTAAAGACAATAGATGGCAGAGAAAAATTTAAAGAACTTGTCAAAGATGCCGATGTCGTTCTCGAAAATTTTAAAACGGGTGACATGGAGCGGATGGGGCTAAACCATGAGGAATTAAGAAAAGTAAATCCAAGAATCATTTATTGTGCAGTAACAGGATTCGGTCAAACCGGTCCTCTTGCGTATGAACCAGGCTTCGATCCAGTTATTCAAGCAATGAGTGGTTTAATGCATGTCACTGGGTCACCTGAAGGAGAAGCGACAAAAGTTGGTGTTCCTATTGCAGATATTTTAACCTCTAACTATGTTGCCATTAGTATTTTAGCCGCTTTACGAATGCGCGATCAAACAAATACTGGGCAATTTATTGACTTAGCTTTATTAGATGTTCAGATGAGTAGCTTAGCGAATGTAGCAAGCGCTTATTTAAATACAGGTTTTATCTCAGAACGTCTCAGTAATCGTCATAATAATGTTGCGCCATATCAAGTATTTAACTGTGCGGATGGCCCCCTAATGATTTGCGTTGGGACAGATGGACAATTTAAAAAGTTTTGCACGATGTTAAAACGTGAAGAATGGGCCAATGATCCTCGCTTTATAACAAATACGATGCGCAAGCAACATGAAGCGGAGCTAGTTCAGATGGTTACTGACATTACAATGACAAAAACACGAGATGAATGGATTACCTTATTACAGCAATACAAAATTCCAGGCGGACGTGTGAACACAATTGCTGAGGCACTAGAACAACCGCAATTTATGGCACGAGACATGATTGGTGAAATAGAGCACGAACAATATGGTTCAATCAAATTCATCAAAAGCCCGTTAAAGTTCTCTGATCTAACTATTCAATATAAACTAGCACCACCTATACTTGGAGAACATACAAACGAATTCCAAAAGTCCTCTCTACAAAAATAAAATTACGCTATAATAGAAGTACTTTTATGGTTCATCACTGAAAGTTCGGAATGCCATTTTATTAAAAAGTATGTCATGTGGATAGGTTGATTGGAGTGGAGACTGGGCGACTCCTTGGGGATTAGCGTCACAGATGAGACCCTGGAGCGAGCCAATAGAGGAACGAAGGCTAAGAGCATCACGTCCTGTGATAACGCCTTCGTAACCAACTTCGTGTTGGCCCAAGCGGCTCATCGGACGCCCCCAGGAAGCTTTGCCTGCGCGAAAGCGAAGCGTCAGCAACAAATGTTTTATCTGTGCGAAAGCGAAGCGTCAGCAACAAATGTTTTATCTGTGCGAAAGCGAAGCGTCA
>NZ_JBNNVG010000034.1:0-175 GCF_050280425.1 Lysinibacillus sp. NPDC093190
AGGCACTTCCTGTTCAAAATCGAACAAGAAGTGCCTTATTTTTATCTGAGAAAGGTTCGCTTTTATGAAAACGTAAGTTTTTCAGTGCCCTCCATTTCGGGACACGCTTTTTATATGATGAGAAGTAACTTGAATCGCTGATAAAAAACTTAGAATCGCTGATAAGTCGCAGAAA
>NZ_JBNNVG010000034.1:271-51660 GCF_050280425.1 Lysinibacillus sp. NPDC093190
TACAATCGCTGATAAAAGACTTAGAATCGCTGATAAGTCGCAGAAAATCGCTGATAAAAGACTTAGAATCGCTGATAAGTCGCAGAAAATCGCTGATAAAAGACTTAGAATCGCTGATAAGTCGCAGAAAATCGCTGATAAAAGACTTAGAATCGCCGATAACTCACGAAAAATTGCTGGTAGAAGTCCGAGATACAGAGTATATTACAGTGCTGCATTCATCCCTGCAATACGTCCTGTAACGAGTGCTGACGTTATATTATAGCCACCCGTGTAGCCATGAATATCAAGGATTTCTCCGCAGAAAAATAAACCAGCTTTTTTCTTTGAAGCCATTGTCTTCGGTTCAATCTCTTTAACAGAGACGCCACCTCCAGTGACGAATGCTTTTTCAAGGGATTGCGTACCACTAACTGTCATTGTGAAATTAACGAGTAGTTTAGCTAAATTGCGGATTTTTTCCTGTGATAATTCAGTGCCAGTCAGTTGTACATCGATATCTGCACGTTCACATAAAAATAGAAGCCAGCTTTCAGGTGCAATTCCTTTCCAAACATTTTTCACCGCTTTTTTTGGATCTTCTTTAATGAGTCTGTTTAAATATTGCAGACATGTTTCTTCATTATAATCAACAAGTGTTTGAATACGCATTGTCACAGGCTCGTAACCTGTTTTCATTAATTCTTTCACGACAAATTGACTACAGCGTAAAACAGCAGGACCGCTTAATCCGAAATGAGTAAAGAGCATGTCCATTTGATGTGTGACGAGCACTTTGCCCTTTTTGTTTAAAACAGAGACAGCGACATCGCGTAACGCTAGCCCTTGTAGCTCACGAGCTTGAATAAAATCCTCTTTTGAAAGTACGGGAACCTCAGTAGGGAAAAGTGTTGTAATTGTATGGCCAGCACGTTCTGCCCATGGATAACCATCTCCTGTTGAGCCTGTTTGTGGAACAGCTTTCCCACCAACGGCTACGACTACTGCCTCACTACGAATTTCTGTGCCATCTGTAAGTCGTACACCGAGAATTTTCTCATCATCCATTAGAAGCTTATTAACGGGTGTGTTTAAGCGTACTTCAACATGTAGCCTCTGAAGCTGACGAATAAGTGCATCTACAACATCTTGCGCGCGATTAGATACAGGGAACATACGCCCATGATCCTCCTCTTTTAATGCCACACCAAGTCCTTCGAAAAATGCGATAATATCTTCGTTATTGTAAACCGTGAATGGGCTGTAAAGAAAACGACCGTTTCCAGGTATGTGCTTGACTATTTCTTCAACAGGCAAACGATTTGTGACATTGCAGCGACCACCACCTGAAATGGCCAATTTTTTGCCAAGCTTTGTCCCTTTTTCTAGTAATAATACTTTCTTTTTACGCTCTGCAGCAGCGACAGCAGCCATTAAACCAGATGGGCCTCCACCGATAACGATAACATCGTACATATATTTAAACTCACTTTCTCTTCAAATTAGGAATCTTTCCTATTATACATGAAGTCTATATAGAGGGGCTTCTTTCACATTGAAAATAAAATAAAAGTATTTTATAATTCCTTATCTTCTACTTTAAGTAGTTCCTCACCATAACGTGGGGTTGATTTCCGTTCCGACTGGGCGCTTTGTTGCTGACGCTACGCTTTCGCACAGATAAAACATTTGTTGCTGACGCTACGCTTTCGCGCAGAGCAAAGCTTCCTGGGGGCGTCCGATGAGCCGCTTCGTTTCGCTGCAGGATCTCATCTGTGACGCTAATCCCCGAGAAGTCGCCCAGTCTCCACTACAATCAACTTATACCCATGATATACTTTTTAACACAATGTCATCCGAAACTTTCGGTGAAGAGCTTTCATGTGTGGATTTTAGATGGAAGATGGAAAATTGAAGTGTTTTTAAGAGAGAGAAAGTGCTCGTTGGTTGAACGAATAATCGGTGTAGAATAAACTCACTGATGAAAGTTATGCTTTATCTGTATTGTCTGTATGAAATGAATGTCTTTTCATGCTATTATGGTAAAGGTTATGCACTAAATTATGAGGTGAAAAATAGAATGTGCGGATTTATAGGCTATATTAATGGAACAAATGTGATCGATCATCATCAAACGATCGAAAATATGATGAATACAATTATTCACCGTGGACCAGACAGCGGTGGGATTCACAGTGATGATACAGTAACGTTAGGATTCCGTCGATTAAGTATTATCGACTTATCAGACGTGGCAAATCAGCCATTATACAGTGCGGATGGTAACATCGTTCTCGTATTTAATGGAGAGATCTTTAACTTCCAAGAGCTACGTGCTGATTTGATTGAAAAAGGTCACAACTTTAAAACACACTCTGATAGTGAAGTTATTATTTATGGTTATGTTGAATACGGAGTAGAATTTGTCAAAAAGCTTCGCGGAATGTTCGCATTCTGTATTTGGGATAAAAAGAATGATTTACAATTCATCGCTCGTGATGGCTTTGGTATTAAGCCACTGTATTATACAGAAAACACAACAGATGGTACTTTTATTTTCGGTTCAGAAATTAAATCATTTTTACCACACCCATCATTTATTAAAGAATTAAATAAAAATGCGCTACGTCCCTATTTGACGTTCCAATATTCTTCAATGGACGAAACGTTCTTTAAAGGTGTGTACAAATTACAACCAGCACATTATATGCTTATTCAAAATGGACAAAAGCAAATTGTGCAGTATTGGGATAAAAAATTCCATGCCAAAGAAGCTCCAATTGAAAAATATGTAGAAGACATTCGTACGACTGTAAGTGAATCAGTAGACGCGCATCAAATAAGTGATGTAAAGGTTGGTTCTTTCTTATCAGGTGGTATTGATTCAAGTTATATTACTTCATTATTACGCCCTGATAAATCCTTCTCTGTTGGTTTCTCTGACTACGAGGATATGTTTAATGAAACAAATTTAGCAAAAGATTTATCGGATACATTAAATATTCAAAATGAACGTAAATATATTTCGGCAGATGAGTGTTTTGAAGCATTACCAAAAATTCAGTGGCATATGGACGAGCCACAATCAAACCCATCTTCTGTACCACTTTACTTCCTTTCAGAGTTAGCATCGAAGGATGTAACAGTAGTACTTTCAGGTGAAGGTGCGGATGAAATTTTTGGTGGTTACTCATGGTACCAAAATTCTGGTAAAATGCAAAAATATGAGAAAATTCCATTTGGTATTCGTAAAGCGTTACGTGGCATAGCAGAGGCGTTACCTAAAAATCAATATTCGAACTTCCTCGTTAAAGGTGGACAAACAGTAGAAGAACGCTTCATTGGGGAAGCGGTTGTATGGGACGAAGACGATGCATTAAATGTATTGAAACCAGACTATAAAAATGGTCCATCTGTAAAATCGATTACAAAACGTATTTACGATGAAGTTCCAGGTGATGATGATGTTACTAAAATGCAGTATCTTGATTTAAATCTTTGGATGCCAGGCGATATTTTATTAAAAGCAGATAAAATGAGTATGGCTCATTCTATAGAATTACGTGTACCATTTTTAGATAAAGAAGTGATGGAATTAGCGAAAAACATTCCATCAAAGTATCGCGTAAATGACATTGATACGAAATATGTTCTTCGTCAAGCTGCGCATCAGGAGTTACCTGAAGAATGGGCAAAACGTCCAAAGCTTGGCTTCCCAGTGCCAATTCGTCACTGGCTACGTGAAGAAAAGTATTATAAGATGGTAAAAGAAATGTTTACAACTGACTTTGCTAATGAATTCTTTGATACAAAACAATTAGTAGGCTATCTAGATGAGCACTATGAAGGAAAAGCAAATCGTGGACGTTATATTTGGACAGCCTATGTGTTCTTAGTATGGTATAAACAATTTTTCGTAGAGATGTAATAGAGAAGTAGCTTTAATCGGTGGGGGTTTTCTTAATCTCCACCGATTATTTTGAGCCTTCTACTTTCCGTGGGGAGGACATAACCGCTATTTTTTTATGGAGCTTCTAGAACTTTTTAATGTATTTATGCGTCTGTTTACCTATAAATATGTTAAGATTACAGTTGGTTTACTTATTTAATATTTTGCGATTATGTGCTTTCTTGTTTTTTTTGCTGAATTTTGTTGGCCCAGTAAAACTGCTCAAGTAGCAGAAAGAGGGTTAAACCTCGAATGCTTTGAAAAACGCCTGCTCTGCTTGTACTGAAACAAGCATCTTTAACTTCTTTCAGCAGAAGTCTCCCACCTCTATAGGTGGTGAGATGAATGCGGTTTTATGTCCCTTTTCAGCGGGTGTCCAAACATCGGCTGAAATAAAGGAACTCAGTCTAAGAACGCCACGTCCTGTGGCAACGACTGAGTGACCAACATCCTGTTGGCCTAAAGCCTCCGGCGGATGTCACGGAATCGGAAAGAGGTTCATAAAGGATGTTAGCCTAAAATCATCGCATCCATGCGATAACGGCTAACTGACCTGCATCGGTAATGTGGCATTACCGAAATGACCGACATCGTGTCGGCCCTCGTGCAGGCCTAAGCACAAAGCCGATTCCGGACGCAATTATGCCGAGGCATAATTGATCAGTTAATATTTTATAAGTGTTACGATAATGAAAATATTGATTTTACGATGAATGGATGGGTACGATGTCCAATTTAATGAAAGGTACCGCGATATTAACAATGGGAATGTTTTTATCGAAGGTGCTGGGATTAATTTATATTTTTCCTTTTTATGCGATTGTGGGTGAGGAAAATGTTGCCCTCTATCAATATGCATATATTCCCTATTCGATAATGCTAGCAATAGCCATCTCAGGTGCGCCAATTGCTGTATCTAAGTTTGTTTCTAAATACAATGCATTGGGTGATTACCAATCAGGCCGCAAGCTTATGAAATCAGGCATACTTATTATGATGTGTACGGGGTTAGCTGCATTTATTGTTCTCTTTATGTTAGCTACGCCAATAGCGGGTCTTGTTATAAAAAGTGATGAACAGGCATTTACGGTAGAGCAAATTGCTTCGGTTATTCGCTGGGTTAGCTTTGCGTTAATTGTCGTGCCATTTATGAGTCTCTGGCGTGGATTTTTCCAAGGCTATGACAAAATGGAGCCTACAGCGGTTTCTCAGTTAGTGGAACAAATTGTTCGTATTGTTGTGTTATTAGGTGGTTCATTCTTAGTTGTGGTAGTTTTCAACGGGAAACCAGAAACGGCTGTTTCTTTTGCAGTATTTGCTGCCTTTATTGGGGCAATTGGTGGGTTGCTAGTACTTTATTATTATTGGAAGAAATATCAACCTGAATTTGATTTACTGCGAAGTCAAAGTGTGACGTCTACACAGCTACCAATGTCCAACATATATAAAGAAGTAATTACGTATTCAATTCCTATGGTATTTGTAGGCGTAGCCAATCCGTTGTTCCAATTAGTGGATATGCTAACGTTTAATGGAGCTATGATATCTATAGGCTTAGCGGAAGTAACGGATAAGTATTTATCAATGATTAACTTTACAACACAAAAGGTTGTCATTATCCCAGTAATGTTAGCTACAGGTTTTTCGTCGGCACTAGTACCGACGATTACAAAATACTTTACGCAAGGCGAATATTTATCGCTACGACATGCAATGGATAAAACATATCAAATATTAATTTTTATTACATTGCCTGCGGTAGTTGGGATTTCATTGTTATCAAATGAAATTTACTTTATGCTCTATACTGAAAGCGAGATGGGGGCTATGATTTTAGCCCATTATGCTCCTGTTGCTATTTTATTTGCATTATTCCAAGTGACAGCAGCTCTTTTACAGGGCATTGACTTCCAAAAGTGGATTGTCTTTAGCTTATTAACTGGAATTTTCGTCAAGCTAGCGATTAACATTCCGTTAATTCGTTGGATGGAGGCAGATGGCGCACTTCTTGCTACAGCTATTGGCTATAGTGTTTCAATTATCATTAATATGCTTGTGCTACGAAAAACACTGAACTACAGATCAGAAATGGTTATTCGTCGTGTCATGCTCATTTCTCTTTTGACAGCGGCAATGGCGGTAAGTGTACTAATCGTTCATAAACTTTTAGTGTTATTAATGGGACCAGTAAGTGGTAAATTCTCTGCATTTGTTTATTCTGTTATTTGTGCTGGAGTAGGTGTAGCAGTATATGGCTATTTGTCTTTACGCCTAGGCTTAGCACAAAAGCTTCTCGGTGAACGATTGACAAGAATTACGAACAAACTGGGAATTAAATAGGAGGTACTAATGCGTTTAGATAAATTACTGTCGAATATGGGTTACGGGTCACGCAAGGAAGTTAAGCAGCTTCTAAAACAAAAAGCAGTAACAGTAGATGGCGCATATGCGAAGGATGCAGCATTACATGTTGATCCTGAAAAGCAGGAGGTCTCCATATTTGGTGAACGTGTGAACTATACAGAATTTGTATACTTTATGATGAATAAGCCTCCCGGAGTTATTTCTGCAACGGAAGATTTACGAGATGAAACCGTCATCGAGTTGTTAGAGCCTTTACATCAACATTTCCAGCCTTTCCCTGTAGGTCGCCTAGATAAAGATACAGAGGGATTATTGCTGATAACAAATGATGGCATATTGGCACATAATTTATTGTCTCCTAAAAAACATGTGCCAAAGGTTTACTATGCACAAATAGAAGGAATTGTGACTGAGGAAGACTGTGAGAAATTTGCTCAAGGTGTTGAGCTAGACGATGGTTATGTAACAAAACCAGGGGAGCTCATCATATTAAAATCTGCTCAGCAATCAGAAATTGAGTTAACGATCCAAGAAGGTAAGTTTCATCAGGTGAAGCGTATGTTTGAAGCTGTTGGTAAACGTGTAACGTATTTAAAACGCCTATCGATGGGCAGCCTAAAGCTAGATGACAGTCTAGTGTTAGGTGAATATCGAGAATTAACGGCTGAAGAGCTAGCCTGCTTACAAAATAGGGATTAAAGAATTCCTCGATGCTAACGACGATTAGTATCGAGGCATTTTTTATATACATACTTATACCAGTAATAATATAATTAATATAACTTTTAGTGAAAAGCCATTTAGTCTATCGTACTAATAAATCTCTAAATGTTTCAGAAAAAATGATGGTGAAAATAAGTAGAGGGTAAGTTCATGAAAAACTTAAGAATAAAATTATTAATATCTTTAATTGCCTTTGCATTAATACTGGTGGCTGTAATTTTTTATGTCAATAGGCAAATACTTACGGCGGATATAGAAAAACAAGAAATTTTGAATAGAACATTAATTGAAAATCATATTCTGACAGATATGCAAACGGTAGATAATGCACATTTTTATTTTGATAAAGATATCTCTGGCAAAATGGAAGAAGTACTACGTGAACTAATTACATTTTATAAAGAAAACCCATATATAGCAAAGTGGGATTTGCAGAAAATAAAAAACAAACATGGAATGGATGTGTACATACTCGACCGATCAAATACCGTAATTTATACAACTTTTGAAAAAGATAAAGGTTTAGATTTTTCTAAATGCTGCACACGTTTTTCCACTTTACTAGACGAACGTCGAGCAAGCGGGGAATTCTACAATGATGGTATAGATATTTCAACAACCACTGGGGGATATCGGGAATTTGCCTATTTAGCAACACCTGACAAAAAATATTTATTTGAGGTAGGAATAGACTTACTTGATGATCCTGTATTTCAAACCTTTAACTTCGAAAAGACTGCAAACTATCTAATTGATAAATATGCTGATTTGTTAGAAGTACAAACGATAAATGCGGGAGGGGTTTTCTTTGATAATTCTAAATCCCGTAAAATAACTGTAAATGATCAATCGAAAATGTTTCAAGAGCATTTTAAGCTAGCACAAAAAACGATGAAGCCAACGGAATATCAAAAGGAGTTTAAAAATGGCTATATCGAGACATACCGTTTTTTACCATATAAAGCAGAAACGGATCGGGGAGATGCCTCTAAAAGAGTTGTGTATGTAAAATATGGGAATTTAACAGAAATAAGAGCGCTAACTAAAAATACAAAGCAGTTTCAGATATTGCTTTGTATTGCCTTAGTAACTTCTTTCATCATGCTATTAGTCATCAACAAACTCCTTTCCAAAACGATTCATCTCGCAACATATGATCCATTAACAAATGTTTATAATCGTGCTACCTATATTAGAAAAATGGACAATTTATTAAGAAAAAGGAAGACGAATCAACCTGGTTTATTGCTGTTAGATTTAGATAATTTTAAACAAGTAAATGATCGATTTGGACATGTCGAAGGTGATAAAATTCTGATTGAAACAGCAAGAACTTTAAAACAAGAAGTAGGGAAAAACGGCTTTGTTGTTAGATTTGGTGGAGATGAATTTGCAATTGTTTTATATGATACGAAAGATGAAAATATGGAAAAATTAGCGAATTCTATTTTGGAGAAAATTCGTCTCTTGAAGTATGAGGATAAAGTTTCTGTTGATAGATGGTCTGTACTTTCAGTCAGTATGGGCGGTGCCATTTGCATTCATCCTGATGAGTCAGAAAGAAGCTTATTTGAGCGTGCAGATAAGGCATTATATCAATCGAAAAATGCTGGTAAAGACCAATACACAAGTTATGTAAAGGCTCCTGCTAATGAAGAAAGTTAAAGCCACATAAAATTTTAAGGATGAATTGTAATATTGCTCGCTCCATCCCTAATAGTGAGTCCAAGCAAGTATATCAAATGCTTGAGATTCGCTTCTAGAAATGGAGCGATTTTTTGTCTGAAGTTAACTCCCGTAAAAGCCCTATTACTTACATTTTATTGGCTTATCACCAAAAGTTGTGGATGACATTTGTTAAAATATTGGGGATCAGCAATAGAGGAACGAAGGCTAAAATCATCACATCCTGTGATAACGCCTTCGTGACCAACATCCTGTTGCCCCGACGCCCCCAGGAAAGCGCCCAGTCGGAACGGAAATCAACCACACGTTATGGTGATGAGCCACTTTATTCCTGTTGCGGCTTAAGCTTTGATCTATAAAATAGACAACTGCATAAAACTAGAACAGCAATGACCGCAAACATTGCGTTCATATAATGTGTTAACAGCCACCCACCAAGAATTGGTCCAAGAAAGCCCCCTAAATTTTTAAATTGAGCTGCTCCTAAATAGGTTCCCTTTTGTGTATCAGGCGCAATTTCATCAATCATGACATTCATAGTCGGAAAGGCGAAAATTTCACCAATCGTGAATATAATCATAGCGATAATATATAACGGATAGTTATTTGAGAAGCCAAATAATAAAAGACCAAACGCGAAGAACAGAATCCCTACTAAGAGAGTAGCTGTCGATGAAAAACGTTCTGAAAGTATACTAATCGGTAATTGTAGTAATAACACAACTGCTGCATTTAGCGAGATTAGTAGAGAATAGAGCTTGGCACCATCTTCAATTTTAAGTTCAATGATTTGTGGCAATGTTGAATCAAATTGAGAGTAACCAATATTTATTAAAATTGCCCCAAAAATAAAGCTTAGTAGTACACGATTTGTTAATAGAATCGTAAAGGTTTGCAGTATTTTCGTTGGTGTTGAAGCTTTTGGTTGTTGCATTTCATAGCGATTTAAAACGAAAAATAAAAATACGGCATAAATAATATACATAGTCCCTGTCAGCATGAATGGAATACTTGGGCTGGACAATTGAGAAATATAAACACCAATGATAGGACCGATAACAGCGGCTATGTTAATGGCTGTGTAACGAAACGAAAACAATCTTTTTCGTTTGTCAGCAGGAGTAAAATCAATCATTAATGCCTGTGTCGAGGGTTCAAAGAAGGAGCGACATAAGCCATTAAGGGCATTCAATGCTACAAAGAACCAAATCGTTTGTGCTGTTGCAAAGCCAAAGAACACAATGCTCCAAACAATAATCGTAAGCAAAATGACGTTTTTTCTACCAAATCGGTCAGTTAAATAACCACCAAAGAATCCGCCTATAGTGGAGATTAACGGTGCAATACCAATCGTCAAGCCTATTTGTAAAGGGGATGCTTCAATTTCATTATGTAAGTAAATTGCTAAAAAGGGCATTGCCATAAAACTTGCAATGCGTGTGAAAATAGTTCCCCCTAAAATAATCCAAACAAGTGGATGAAACAGTTTGGGAAGTTTCATAGAATCCTCCTCTCAAAATGTAGAATGTTTCGATTTTAACGGATTATTAATCAATTGTAAATAGTCAAAAAATATTTGGAGATAACGCCGAGAAAACGAATATTTTAAAAAATACATGGATGCTTAGCAATTATAGGGGAGAAATGCTTTGCATAAATATGGCTCATCACCATAATGTGGGGTTGATTTCCGTTCCGACTGGGGGCTTTGTTGCTGACGCTTCGCTTTCGCACAGATAAAACATTTGTTGCTGGCGCTTCGCTTTCGCACAGATAAAACATTTGTTGCTGGCGCTTCGCTTTCGCGCAGAGCAAAGCTTCCTGGGGGCGTCCGATGAGCTGCTTAAAAGGATGTTGGTCACGAAGGTGTTATCACAGGACGTGGTGCTCTTAACCTTCACTCCAATCAACTGGCATACGTTTAAAAAATGTCACTTAAAGTAATCACAATCTTTTGAGAGGTATTTGCTTGGGAGCATGATAAATTGTGGGGTGATCAAAAAATAGTACAAAAAAAAGAATGACCACGACGAAAGGTCATTCTTTTCCCATACAAAATGCTTTACGTGTTACACGTAAAAACTAAGACGTCATTTTTACTTTTTTCTTCGTCGTTGTCCATTTGCCTCGACTTGGACTCATCACCAAATCGTTAAAGGCTAACACGTTCAAATCTCTTTGAACAGTGCGAGGAGTGATACTAAACTCTTCGACTAAATCCTGTGTAGACACGGTTCCTTTGTCTAAAATAAACATGTACACGTCTTTAATACGATTAAGCATTCGATCAGTAGTTGGTTTCATAAATGAACCACTCCTTCATCTTAATTCTCTTGGCAAAGACTAGCGGACGACAATATGTGCGGAGTGCACTTAGGCTAATAAGTAGCTGCCTTAGACATCCCCTTTTCTAATTTTATAGGTCAGAATTATTCTGATAACTTCATTATATAGAAAAGCTAGTCAATTTTCTAGTGAATGCAAGGGAAATTTACAATTAAGACATAAAATTTATACTGTATTTTGTGGGAATAAGTGAAAAACGTGCTATATGTGGTAGCGTTCAAAGTAAGATTTAGAAAAGTTGTCAGAAAGATGATTGTAATTTACGTTGTAAAGAGTAGAATAATGTTAATACATTGAGGGAGGTACATCAAATGGATTGGTTACAAGCTGCAAAGGAAAGGCAAGATGAATTGATACAAGAGTTACAGGAGCTTGTGCAAATTAATAGTGTTCTCGATGAGAATACGATTACAACTGAAGTACCTTTTGGTGATGGTCCACTAAAGGCTCTTGAATGGTTATTAGTAAAGGGCCAAGTTGAAGGACTACAAACGAAAAATATCGATAATTATGCAGGTCACATACAGATGGGTGAAGGTGATGATTTATTAGGTATTTTATGTCATGTTGACGTAGTACCAGTTGGTGATGAATCAAATTGGACATACCCACCTTTTAGCGGCACTGTAGCAGATGGTAAGCTATTTGCTCGTGGTGCAATAGATGATAAAGGCCCAACAATTGCGGCATGGATGGCCATGAAACTTGTCAAAGATGCAGGCATTAAGCTTAATAAAAGAGTACGGATGATTATCGGTACGGATGAAGAAACAGGCTTCCGCTGTGTCGACCACTATTTTAAACATGAGGAAATGCCGGCGATTGGATTTGCACCAGATGCGGATTTCCCACTCATCAATGCTGAAAAAGGCATTGCAGAGCTAGTGTTCTCTCAAAATAAAACAGGCGATGCTTCGAAAGAACAGCTATTATTATTTAATGCTGGAAAGCGACCAAATATGGTACCTGATTTTGCAAAAGCAACGGTGCAGTTTGTTTCCCCACAATTCGAACAGAATTTTCACACATTTTTAAGCAAAAATCAGCTAGAAGGCTCTTTATTAATCGAGGGTTCTCACTATATAATAACTATCAAAGGTAAAGCAGCCCATGCAATGGAGCCGGAAAAAGGTGTCAATGCAGCTGTTTATCTTACAGCATTTTTACAACAAGAGTTGACGACAGAGGCAAGTAAACAATTTGTCGACTTTACCGCAGATGTTTTTTATCAAGATCATTATGGTAACAAGCTTGATTTACAATTTGAGGACAAAATGTCTGGTAAAACTACATTAAATCCAGGCATTGTAACCTATGATGTGGCTAAAGGTGGCAGTATGGTAATTAGCATGCGTTATTCTGTCACATATCCGTTTGATGAAAAAATTACGGAAGCACAATGTTTAGCTGTAGCAAAAGGATTTTCATTGGATATTCAAGATGACTCAAAACCTCATTATGTAAGCGAGGACGATGCATTTATCCAGACTTTAGCAGGTATTTATAGACGTCAAACAGGAGATTATGAAACGCCTTTACTTTCTACAGGTGGTGGTACGTATGCACGTGTGATGAAAAAAGGTGTGGCATTTGGCATGCTATTCCCAGGTGAACCTGACGTGGCGCATCGTGTGGATGAGTTTGTCGTCATTGAAAATCTCATAAAAGCAACAGCTATTTATGCTGAAGCAATTGTTGAACTTGCAGGAAACAAAAAACTTAAAGATGAAAAGGATGTATGAAACATGGCATATTCATTATGGAATGATCAAATCGTTGAAGAAGGATCTATTGCAGTATCTCCAGAAGACAGAGGTTACCAATTTGGTGACGGCATTTATGAAGTAATTAAAGTTTATAACGGAAATATGTTCACAGCACAAGAACACATTGATCGTTTCTATGCGAGTGCCGAAAAAATTCGTCTTGTCATTCCTTATACTAAAGACGTATTACACAAATTATTACATGAACTTATCGAAAAAAATAATTTGGAAACGGGTCATGTTTACTTCCAAATCACACGTGGTACAACTTCTCGTAATCACATTTTCCCAGACGCAAGTGTTCCAGCTGTATTAACTGGGAATGTCAAAGCTGGCGAGCGTTCATATGAAAATTTTGAAAAAGGTGTTAAGGCTACCTTTGTAGAGGATATTCGTTGGTTACGTTGTGATATTAAATCTTTAAACTTATTAGGTGCTGTATTGGCAAAACAGGAAGCATCTGAAAAAGGTTGCTATGAAGCTATTTTACATCGCGGTGACATCGTAACAGAATGTTCATCAGCAAATGTTTACGGCATTAAAGATGGTAAGCTTTATACACACCCTGCAAATAACTTCATTTTAAATGGTATTACACGCCAAGTTATTTTGAAATGTGCTGAGGAAATTAATTTATCTGTTATTGAAGAACCAATGACAAAGGCTGATTTATTAACAATGGATGAGGTAATTGTGTCATCTGTATCTTCTGAAGTAACACCTGTTATCGATGTTGATGGAAACAAAATCGGTGCTGGAGTTCCAGGTGAATGGACTCGTAAATTACAGCAAGCTTTCGAGGCAAAATTACCGCTTTCTATATGATGCGAAATAAATGAATCTTCTAAGAGAGCTACCTTAAACTTGGGTAGTTCTCTTTTTCTATAGAACAAATTATGGATGTTTTCTCATGAAACGTCATGTAAAATATAAAGGATAACTACAGAATAATTACTATCGGGATTTAAAGTCAAAGAGCAAATGTCGATGTAATGAATGCAAATGTCTATTTATCTATATTCAGCAACGCGAAAGCTATAAGGTGAAATTGAAATTGTGATTGGTTTACCTTCCAAGCAATAGTGGTGAAATTAGCAAATTAGATATAGAGCGAGTAAGATTGGAGTGACCTTAACATGGCACAATTGGTGAAAATACAAGATTATATTTCACGCTATCAAATTGATTTAGCAAGATATCCAACACAATTTGTACGCTTAAAGAAAAGTCAATGGGAGCGTGTTAAGCGACAGTGGGAGTTAGGAGAAGAAATTAGTGAGTGGCAACATACCGACGACGATTCAGAAAATGATTCTTTCGCAGAAAAAGAGAGATTCTCTTTATTCAAAAAGATATTTGCAGGTCGTCAGAAGGAAGAAAATGAGGACATTGAACAAATAGAAATAACGAATGAACTAGTGAGTGATGAAGATAGCATACCAGAAGAAGAAACTACTTTAACGTTTGAACCAAAAATTGTCTATGCACCGCAATCTGTTCATGAATTAAAACGAATGTTTATCGATCAATTTTTCCATTTCCAAATGAAATGGGCAAGTTCAACATTACGAGAAAAGTCGTATGTAGATCCTCGTTTTACGCGTGACCCCTTACTACGAAATTTGTTACAAAAATTACCGGATAATTATTTGCTTTTTTATTATCCTATTTTACAAATTAGAAAAGCACCCATAGAGCTTGATGTCGTGCTAATGTCACCGACAGAATGTATTTGTATAACAGTGCTAGAAGCGGAAAATCAAGCAGTTTATGTGGGAGGCAGTGAGCGATTCTGGATAAAAAAAGTAGGAACGAAGGATTCAAAAGTCCTTAATCCGATGATAAGTTTAAATCGTATGGAATCTGTATTAACTCAATTATTTAAACAGGACGATATAAATATGCCGATTCGCAAGGTTATTTTAACACAGAATGGCTATTTCGATTATCCAGGGTCACCTTACGGAATTCAATTTGTTGATCGTCGAAATTATGGAGAGTGGATGGAGCATTTAAGGAAAGTATCCTCTCCTATGAAACATATGCAAATTCGTTCTTCTCAAACGATTTTAAACAATGTACAAACAACATCCTTTAATCGAGATATTTGGCAGCAATCTTCTCAACCAGCTGGGGATTAGTGAATGCAAGTATTATTTATAGTGAACGAAGCAGCAGGGCACGGCAAAGGTAAGAAAGTTTGGCATCATCTTCAACAGCATTTAACAATGAACTATGAAGTCGCCTTTACAGAATATGAGGGACATGGACAGGAACTTGCAAAAAATTGGGCGCAAGATATTCAAACAAAAAAATTAATTGTTATTGTTGGCGGTGACGGCACAATACATGAGGTTGTTAGTGGTGTTGTACATAATAAATTTATAGTGATTGGTGTAGTCCGTGCGGGCTCTGGGAATGATTTCGCACGATACTTTACTACATTTCAAAATGCTTTTCAAATTGAAAGCTATATACAAACAGAAATGGCTAATCTCCCAATGGATGTTGGTGCCGTTCAGTTTGGAGATCCACAGCACGAGTTATTTGTCAATAATGCTGGAGTGGGCTTTGATGCATTTGTCACAAAACGTATTAATAAATCCCGTTTAAAGTTTTACCTCAATAAAATAGGGCTCGGCAAGCTATCCTATGCTGCGGCTGTTATAAGAGGGCTATTTAGCTTTAGACGCTTTGATGTAACTATTCGTACTGACAATAAAGAATGGCGATTTCAGCAGGCATGGTTTGTTGCGATGAGCAATCAACCTTATTTCGGAGGGGGTATGAAAATTTCCCCTTCTTCGAAACCTGATGATGGACTAATCGAAATAACAATCGTTCACGGTATTTCACGACTTAAATTGCTGCTAGTATTTGTTACTGTGTTTTTTGAAAAACATACAAAATTTAAAGAGATTACTTTTTTGCAAGGCAATCAATTTAACATTTTCGTGCAAGCAAATGATGTTGATTGTCATACGGATGGTAACTATATTGGAGAAATTAGAGAGGGAACGAATATTCATTGTACAGTGCAACGTAATGCTTGGCAGGTTATATCAAAGGAACATAAAAAAATGGCCAATCACTAAAAATTAGGGATGACAATTGTTAAACTATGCTATGCATAAAAGTTGATTGGAGTGGAGGCTGGGCGACTCCTTGGGGATCAGCGATAGAGGAACGAAGGCTAAAAGCATCACATCCTGTGATAACGCCTTCGTGACCAACATCGTGCTGCTGCCGCTTCGTTAGCACTACGCTTTCGCGCAAAAAACATCTGTTGGCCCGAGACCCTGGAGCGAAGCGGATGTTTTCTGTGTGAAAGCGACAGCGACAAATGTTTTATCTGTGCGAAAGCGAAGCGACAGCAACAAATGTTTTATCTGTGCGAAAGCGAAGCGTCAGCAACAAAGCACCCAGTCGGAACGGAAATCAACCCTACGTTATAGCGATGAGTCTGAAAAATATCATTTCGCAATAATTTCATGCGAATTTTATGGTTATACGTTATACTATAAAAAATTAATAATTTCACGAGAAAGAAATGAGGAAAAAAATTGAGATTAAGAAATAAGCCTTGGGCGGAGGAAATGCTTACGAATCATCCAGAGGTGATTGTTCCAAAACCTGAAGACTTTAAAGGAAATTGGCAGGCTGTTTTCGGAAATGACAACCCATTACATATTGAAGTAGGTACTGGGAAAGGTCAATTTGTCACAGGTATGGCCTTACAAAATCCGGATATAAATTATATTGGCATTGAGCTTTATGACAGTGTAATTGTTTGTGCATTGGAAAAAATTTTAGAGGCTAAATCTCCAGCGAATTTACGACTATTAAAAGTAAATGGCGCAGATTTAAATAAATTTTTTGAAAAAAATGATGTAGATCGTGTATATCTGAATTTCTCAGATCCTTGGCCAAAAACGCGCCATGCTAAGCGACGTTTAACGCACGGGGGTTTTTTGAAATTATATGAGTCGATTTTAGTGGATGACGGGGAAATCCATTTTAAAACGGACAACCGTGGTTTGTTTGAGTATTCATTAATGAGTATGTCTGAATATGGTATGTTACTAAAGTATGTATCACTCGACCTACATGCGAATATGCCTGAAGATAATGTTATGACTGAATATGAGGAGAAATTTTCTGCTAAAGGACAGCCAATTTATCGTCTAGAATCGCAATTCTTTACTAAATAGGGGGAGTATGGATGGATGAGTTAAAGTTTCACAAAATGTCATTATCATGGCTAAACGGGGGTGTCACTTGCCTTGATGGCGGTGCTATGTTTGGTGTTGTACCAAAACCACTTTGGTCACGCAAATATCCAGTCAACGAAAAAAATCAAATCGAGTTACCAACTGAACCAATATTAATTCAGTATGAAGGTAAAAACTATATTGTTGATACAGGCGTTGGCTTTAACAAATTAAATGAAAAACAGCTACGTAACTTTGGGGTTACTGAGGAATCAACATTAGCGGCTAGCTTACAGGAGCTTGGATTAACAACAGCTGATATTGATGCAGTATTAATGACGCATTTACATTTTGACCATGCTGGAGGTCTAACGCAATGGGAAGATGATGTACTTGTACCAACATTCCCGAATGCAAAAATCTTTGTAACGAAAATCGAGTGGGATGAAATGCGTGAGCCAAATATTCGCTCGAAAAATACGTATTGGAAAGAAAACTGGGAGCCAGTTCAGCACTTAGTAGAAACGTATGAAGGTACGTTAGAGGTAGCTTCGGGTATTGAAATGATCCATACGGGTGGTCATAGTGATGGACATGCCATTATAAAATTAACTCAAAATGGCGAGGTATTATTGCATATGGCAGATATTATGCCAACACATGCACATCAAAATCCATTATGGGTTTTAGCGTATGACGATTATCCAATGGCGAGTGTCTTTGCGAAGGAACGCATAATGAAAGAAGCACTTGCGAATGGTTATGGCTTTATCTTCTACCATGATGCGTATTACCGCATGATTAAATGGGATGAAACAGGTAAAGAAATTGTAGATAAACTAGAACGCAGCAGACAAGCTGTTATTACATTCTAATAAATAGAACGTGTGAACCTTTTGTGTTCGCACGTTTTTTTTCATCGTGTTGAAAACTATTGTGTTAATAAAATTAAGGTAATTAAATAAAGTATTGCTCTTTGGCAAAACTAGGGTTTGATTTCCGTTCGACTGGGCGCTTTGTTGCTGCCGCTACGTTAGCACTACGCTTTCGCACAGAGCTAAGCTTCCTGGGGGCGTCCGATGAGCCGCTTGGGCCAACATGAAGTTGGTCACGAAGGCGTTATCACAGGACGTGATGGTTTTAGCCTTCGTTCCCCTATCTGCTCGCTCCAGGGTCTCATCTGTGACGCTAATCCCCGAGGAGTCGCCCAGTCTCCACTCCAATCAAACGCTTAACAAAGTATGTATCTCTGGTATATCACTCTAATTTATAGTGATAAAACGTAACTTCGCCTATTGTTTTATGCAAACGTAAGCTAAGTGATATAAGCTATTGTAGTTGCATAGTAGGAACAGAAATCAACTTAAAGTTTTGAAGATGTGCTTAATTGTACCCCATTTTTTTGACACTTTTCTCGTGAACATCTTGGAAAATATGATACACTAAAAACTATACTAAAACACAAAAGAGAGTTGAAATTACATGGCAACTGAGCAACCATTTTTACCAGTATTACTAGGATCAGATATGAATGCATATGGTATGGCACGTGCATTTTATGAGGCATATGGTATTAAACCACTTGTATTAGGGCGTTCACATTTAACGGCAACGCAAGATAGTCATATTATAAATTTCCAAGAGATTGATCGCTTAAATGAACAGGATGTATTTGCACCTGCACTTGCAAAGGTCGCAAAAAAATATACGGATAAAAAACTACTGTTGTTAGCTTGTGGAGATGATTATGCAAAGCTTATTATCAAAAATAAACCAGCATTGCAGGAACATTTTACAGTACCATACATTGATGAATCACTTATGGATGAAATTTTATTAAAAGAAAATTTCTATAAAATGTGTGATAAGTACGATTTTAAATATCCAGGTACGACAACTGTAACAGCAGACAATTACGAAAACTTTACACCACCATTTGATTACCCAATTATTTTAAAAGCATCAAACTCGGTGGAATACTGGGCATGTAAATTCCCAGGTAAGAAAAAAGTATTCGTTGCACATGATGAAGCAGAAAAAACAGCTATTTTAAAAGCAATCTATAGCTCAACTTATCAGGATACAATGATTATTCAAGAATTCATTCCAGGTGATGATTCTTATATGCGTGTATTAAATGCGTATGTAGGGAAAGATGGCAAAGTGAAGCTAATGTGTCTTGGAAACCCAATCTTAGAGGAGCACTCACCTGAAGGGATCGGTAGTTATGCAGCCATTGTTACAACATACGATAAAGAGTTAATGGACCAAGTACGCGTCTTCTTAGAGGATATCGGTTATACAGGTTTTGCTAACTTCGATATGAAATACGATATGCGTGACAAACAGTATAAGTTGTTTGAAATTAACTTACGTAATGGCCGCTCTAGCTATTATGTAACAGCAAGTGGTCATAATTTAATGAAGTATGTAGCTGATGACCATATGTTAAATATTGAACAGGAAGTAACTTATGTTCAGGACAAGCATTTATGGATGATCATTCCTAAGGGTGTACTATTCAAATATGCATCAAATGAAAAGCTTAAACTAGAAGCTAAAAAATTAATTCGTGAAGGGAAATATACAAACTCTCTTTACTTTAATCAAGATATGAATGCGAAACGTTGGGTGAAACTAACGTTAAATAATTTAAATTATTATCGAAAATATAAAAAATACTTCAACAATAAAGGATTGTCTGAGTAAAACAAAGAAGCCATCTCCAATAAATGAGATGGCTTCTTTTGTAGGGTTCTATAATTTTTGTTCGTGTATTGTTGAGTAACGTTATACTTCTGTGAGCTCTACTACAACACCTGAGCGAGCGTCAGCAGCAAATTCAAATGTTTGCATTTCGCCTTCATGCAAACGAGAGATACCTCCACGGTATACTGGAATAGTCATAATGCCGTTTGAGAAATTGTCTGTTTTCATAAAAATCCAAGAACCGTCAATCGGTGAATCCTTTTTAAATTCCTTTTTTATGTTTTCGAGTACTTGTCCTGCAGGTACATACGGAGAAACCTTTTCACTTGCTTCTTTAACAATGACTGCGGCAGCTAGGCCAGTAGCAACACCAATTAAAAAATCACGTAATTTCATGCTTTTTTCCTCCTTTTTCTATAGCTCCATTTTAACATAGCATACAGAGTGAATGCACGTTCACACTTTAGCACTTTTTAGGAAATGTATCAATATTTCGAATTTGAAAATCGATTTCGCCTTGGCGCAATTGTGCTGCCGCTTCGCTTTCGCATAGATAAATATTTCAGGAAAATTAGGATAACCTTTGAAGATGAACTACACTCTCCTTTATCTCGCTACTTATTGAAAAATGGGGGTCTTCTGCTGAATATAGATAAATATGTTACAATGGGCAAGGAAGAATATTCTACTTCGTGGGGAGAGAGTCATCATGAAAGAGGAAACATTACAATTATTCAAAACATTAACGGAATTACCAGGCGCTCCGGGTAATGAACATGCAGTACGTGCGTTCATGCGTTCTGAGTTGGAAAAGTACTCAGATGAGATCGTTCAGGATAATTTAGGGGGTATTTTCGGTGTGAAGCATAGTGAAGTTGCTGATGCACCAAAAGTGTTAGTTGCTGGCCATATGGATGAAGTGGCATTCATGGTTACTTCTATTACTGATAACGGGATGATCCGCTTTCAAACATTAGGTGGCTGGTGGAACCAGGTTATGCTAGCGCAACGTGTTGAAGTGTTTACCAAAAATGGTGCGATTCCTGGTGTAATTTCATCAATACCACCACATTTATTAACAGATGCTGAACGTTCAAAACCGATGGATATTAAAAATATGCTAATAGATGTTGGCGCAGATAATAAAGAAGATGCTATTGCACTTGGCGTTCGTCCGGGTCAATCCATTATCCCTGTCTGCCCATTTACACCAATGGCCAATCCGAAAAAAATTATGGCCAAAGCTTGGGATAACCGCTATGGCTGTGGATTGGCAATTGAATTGATGAAAGAAGTAAAGGATGAAAAGCTCGCTTCACATTTATATTCAGGTGCCAATGTAATGGAAGAAGTTGGTCTACGAGGTGCTCAAGTATCCGCAAATATGATTAAACCAGATTTATTCTTTGCTCTAGATGCTTCACCTGCAAATGATATGTCAGGTGAAAAAAATCAATTTGGTCAGCTTGGAAAAGGGACATTATTACGTATTCTTGACCGTACGATGGTTACACATAGAGGTATGCGTGAATTCATCTTAGATACTGCGGAAACGAATAATATCCCTTATCAATATTTTGTATCACAAGGTGGTACGGATGCAGGTCGTGTTCACACAGCAAATGACGGTGTTCCTAGTGCAGTAATTGGTGTTTGCTCACGCTATATTCATACATCTGCGTCAATCATTCATATTGATGACTATGCAGCTGCAAAAGCTTTAATTGTGGAACTAGTGAAGAAAGCAGATCGTTCGACATTAGCAACGATTCGCGCTAATGTGTAAAGTAACACCCGAAAGAAGTTAGAAGGTGCCTTTAGGGGCATCTTTTTCTATGCAAAGAAAGAGGGATTTGAAAAATGAATATAGCTATTGGTACAACAAACAAAGCAAAAATAGAGGCAGTTGAAGTTATAGCTAGAAAATATTTTGATAAACCGAATTTCACCTACGTTAAGGCTGCTTCACAAGTTTCTGAGCAACCGATGACTCATGAAGAAACACGATTGGGAGCAATAAACCGTTCGAAAAACGCCATCAATAAGACGGATGCGCAATTATCGTTTGGACTAGAGGGTGGAGTGACTGAAATTGATGGTGTTATGTATGTTTGTAACTGGGGAGCACTTACAGTATCAAATGGCACAACCTATACAGCTGCTGGCGCACAAATTATATTACCAGAAGAAATTGCCCAGGAAATAAGAGCTGGGAAGGAACTTGGGCCTGTAATGGAGCA
Source organism: Lysinibacillus sp. NPDC093190 (assembly GCF_050280425.1). Classification (NCBI taxonomy): domain Bacteria; kingdom Bacillati; phylum Bacillota; class Bacilli; order Caryophanales; family Bacillaceae; genus Lysinibacillus; species Lysinibacillus sp. NPDC093190. Next base: position 22,245 of record NZ_JBNNVG010000034.1, read on the forward strand.
ATATACACAACGTCTAGATATCCGACAAGGTGCGGGAGCTGTAGGTGTTTTCACACAAGGATTAGTAAGTCGTCAGATGATGTTCGAACATATAGTCTCGCTTCTTCTTGGCCAATATTTATTTACATTAGCCCATGAGTAGTGTCTTTTGATGTTGCAACTTTAAAATAGTTAAGGATAGTATTTTTGGCTTTGCAGTTGTTTCAAAAACCGTTCACGAAAATGAATTTGAGCTTATTGTAAGTAGCGGTGATGTAAAGATGACGACCATTTCTCAGGCAAAACATATTAAAAATAATTTACACAAGATGACGAAAATCGTTCATTCGGTTAAGATTAAATAATTGGATAGTTTTGAACAGAACGGTTCACAAACATGTGAGCCGTTTTCTCTTCATTTAGCATTTAAGCTACAATCGACTCCTACCTCTATAGTTGATGAGTTAAATAAGGATGTAATTCATTTTCGACGGATAACCAAATGCGCGACAGCGGGTTTTACGCCAAAACTAAATTGATTTTGAAGAAAGGATGTGAGCTACGTGAAACAAATTGAATCAGAACAACTTGTGTCCCTATTAAAACAACGATTGAATGAAGATAAGTTTGATTTTGAATTTGATAAAAAGCACGATAAATTACGCTTAAACCATAAAAAGATTGGTAAAGGGATGGAGCTATCTCTACCAGGCATTTTAACAAAATATAATGATAAGCAAGGCGCTGCAATCGATGAAGTCGTTTATACAATCGAGCAAACCTTTAATGCTATGGAGCAAGAGGTGGAACAAGGATTCCAAACTACTACACAAATTTATCCAGTTATTCGCGCAACATCCTACCCTCAAGCCTCGAAGGAGGGACATGCATTCATCACTACTGAACATACAGCTGAAACTCGTATATTTTATGCGCTTGATTTAGGAAAAACCTATCGTTTTATTGATGAATCCATGTTAGAGGTACTACAATTAACAGTAGAGCAAATTCGTGAAATGGCACGATTTTCTGTTAAGCAACTACCAACTGTTTATAAGAAAGATGAAGTTGCAGGGAATATTTTCTATTTTGTTAATGCTAATGATGGCTACGATGCAAGTCGCATTTTAAATGAAAGCTTTTTGAAAGAAATGCAAACTAACATTGAGGGTGACATGACGTTATCTGTGCCACATCAGGATGTATTAATAGTAGGTGATATTCGTAATGAAACAGGGTATGATGTATTAGCGCAGATGACGATGCATTTCTTCGCTGTCGGTACAGTACCGATTACGTCATTATCTTTTATTTATGAAGATGGAGAGCTAGAACCAATCTTTATATTAGCAAAAAACAGAGTTAAAAAGGAGCAAGAGAAACAATGAATGTATTTTACAACAAAGAGCATGTAGGAGATGTATTGCTAGTACAATTAGCGACAGAATCAATCGTGAAAACAGAGGTAGAACGTGCAGGTGATATCGCTATTTTAAAGGAAGCACAAACAGGAGAAATTAAAGCATTTAATTTATTTAATGCTAGCAATTATATTCAAACTGATGCAAAAGGTCTAGTTGAGGTTACTCCAGAATTAGTAGCACAGCTAGAAGCAGCTATTGCAAAAAATGGAGCTGTAATCAGCCTTAATGTAGATTTTTCTCCAAAATTTGTCGTAGGTTATGTAGAAACAAAGGACAAGCATCCAAATGCTGATAAACTAAGCATTTGTTCTGTAAACGTAGGTGAAGAAACATTACAAATTGTATGTGGCGCACCGAATGTGGAAGCAGGTCAAAAGGTTGTCGTAGCCAAAATTGGTGCAGTAATGCCTTCTGGAATGCTTATTAAAGAGGGGAATTTACGAGGTGTTGAATCCTACGGTATGCTATGTTCAGCACGCGAATTAGCAATACCAAATGCACCTTCTGAAAAAGGGATTTTAGTGTTATCAGAAGATGCGATAACTGGTAGTGCGTTTGAAACGCCAGCTAGATAAAGCCTTCGGAAGCACTCTTTAGCTGTGTGAAAGCGCAGCGACAAGTGTTTTCTGTGAGATAGCACAATTAACGCCAAGACAAAATTGATTATATATACTTAAAATCGTTATGCTACTAATATGCTAGTAACATAACGATTTTTTTGTCTAGAATGAGCCTCTAAATGCAAGTTTCTATAACATTTTTATGGTATGCTTTTTGTTATAGACATTGTAGTTTTTTATTGAACTAAGACAATGCTATAAATGAAGTGTAAGAGAAATGAGTGAACAATGTGAATTGGTTAAAAAAACAAATGAATAAATTTATAAATAAAGATGACAATGATTACGAATATGAAGAGTTTTATGAAGACTATGAAGAAGAACAATCTGAGCAGCTGCATTCATTTAAAGAAACAACTGTAGCAAAGCAAAAAACTTTTCGTTTTCCGTTAATTGAGGATGAGGAATTTTCAGCTCCACCATCAACACCATCATCAAAAGAAGCATTCAATCAAATGGACGATGCATACTCCGGACAAATTGAAGATTTATCGCTACCGAGGCATTTAAAAAATCATATTGTGGATTCGAGTGTTTATGATATTGAGGTTTCAGGCATTCGAGAATTATTAGCAAATCGAACGAAGAGAACCGGTAGAACGACGATTACACGAAGTCAGCCCGAACAGGAGAATCGTTCAAAAGCAAGTCTTGTTTTTCGAGATGCGCAAAATGAGCTACCGATTTCGCATAAAGCTTCGAATTATCAAGTAGAAAAGACAGATGAAATTGGTTTACCTGAAAATCGCAAGCGTTTTGTACCAAGTGATGTTCCGTCACCAGTCTATGGTTTTTCTAAGCCGAGCCCAATTGAGCAGTTATTGGAGAAACGGAAGGAAGAGCATGACAAAAAAGAGTTAGAAATACCTACAGCATCTAAGTCTTTAAAAGAAGCGACAACAAATGAGGCTATTGAAAATATACTAGAAGAAAGAGAGCCTATTTGCGCAGTTCAGAAAGATGGACCTGAACAGTTTGAAATCCCTGAATCAATTGAAGCACCAGCAAAGCAACCGATTACTTTTGATGATCAATTAGACGAAACAAATCATCCTAGTGATAAAACGGAGTCGGAATTACCTGTGCTGCCAACAACTTCTTTTGCCGTAGAATTTGAAGACCAAGTGAAAGAAGCCGTTCAGCATGAGCTGAATGTTGAACAACTTTCAGCTGATCAATCAGAAATCCGTGTAAAAGAAGTAGTTGTAGAACAATTGCAAATTGAAAATTCTACCATCCACATTGGTGAAGTTACAGTAGTCCAGCCTTCAATGAATGAAGACGATGTGCAAGATGTATTGCAAGAACAATCTTTAGAAGAGCAATCTATAGAAAAGAAAGAAAAAAGTGGCATTCCATTTAATGTTTTAATGCTAAAAACTGATAAAGAAAAATGGAGAATCCAACAAAAGCAATTTAAAAATACGAAGCTGACACCAACAATTGTTGAAAAAGGCCAAGAGGAACAGGAGAGCCAAGAGGAACAGGAGCCTTCTTCTGAGCTTATTAATTTGGAGGCAGACCATCAATTAGTGCAATCCGATAAAGAATTTCAACAATCTATAGATTTAGTGATTAGTGAGTTAGAGACGGACAATAAAATAGCATCACAAACGACGGAGGAAAACGAGGTTTCTGATCAAAATCTTGCTCCATTCAATGCTGCAACAGAGAGTATATCAGTCATTACAATGGCACCAGTAACATCGATGTCAAATGTATCGACATTAGAAAAAACAGTGATTGATATCGACAGCTTCGACGAAATTTCAGCAACTACTGAAATGGATGTTGAAAAAACTACTGAACAGGAACTTACTACCGAAAACGAAAATGTAGTTATTCCCGAGGAGAATCCTATTGATACAGGAAAATATCCAGAGCAATCTTCCGTATTAGATGAAACATTAGTGGAAGATCAAGTAATAGAAGAAACACCTCGAAAACCTGTTCATGTGTATCAAAAGCCAGATGATGAGTTTTTAGAGCCACCTGAGGAAAAAACACAGGATACTGAGTGGATGGAGCAACAGGGAGATACGTTGGTCGAAGCTTTGTCTTATTTCCAAGTCTCAGCTCAAATAGAATCCATTATGCAAGGACCTGCCGTGACACAATTTGAAATAACAGTGAGTCATGGTACGAAGGTTAGCAAAATCCGCAATCTATCAGATGATTTGAAACTTGCACTGGCAGCGAAAGACATCCGCATCCAAGCTCCGATTCCTGGGAAGAGCTCAATTGGCATTGAGATACCGAACCGTGTATCTCGCGCTGTTCGATTATCAGAAGTGACAAATAGTCCTTCTTTCCTCGAGTCAGATTCACCGTTAGAAGCAGCATTGGGTCTGGATTTAACAGGGAAGCCAGTAACCATTGATTTACGAAAAATGCCACATGGCTTAATTGCCGGAGCTACAGGTTCTGGTAAATCGGTTTGTATCAATTCGATTTTGGTTAGTTTATTATATAAAGCTGCACCACATGAATTAAAGCTGATGCTTATCGATCCTAAAATGGTAGAATTAGCACCGTTTAATCATATTCCACATTTAGTCAGCCCAGTCATTACAGATGTGAAGGCTGCTACAGCCGCACTGAAATGGGCAGTGGAGGAAATGGAGCGTCGTTATCAGTTATTTGCGCATGCAGGTGCACGTGATATTACACGTTATAATGCAATTGCGGATAAAAATAATGAACATAGCTTAAAATTACCGTATATTTTAATTGTCATTGATGAATTGGCAGATTTAATGATGATGTCTCCTGCAGATGTAGAGGAGGCGATTTGTCGTATTGCGCAAAAGGCACGTGCTTGTGGTATCCATTTAATTGTTGCAACTCAAAGACCGTCTGTTGACGTTATTACAGGGCTTATTAAATCTAATATTCCTACACGTATTGCTTTTGCGGTATCTTCACAAATCGATTCGCGTACTATTTTAGATGGGCAAGGTGCAGAAAGATTACTTGGACGAGGTGATATGTTATATTTGGGTAATGGTATGTCTGCTCCTGTGCGTTTGCAGGGTACATTCGTGACTGATGATGAAATTGAAGCGATTATTGAGCATGTTCGTGAGCAAGGAGAGCCTGATTATATATTCGATCAAGAGGAACTTTTAAAGAAGACGGAGGTTTCCGCTGAACAAGATGATCTGTTTGAGGATGTATGTCGATTTGTCTATGAGCAGGGAGGAGCTTCTACTTCCTTGGTTCAGCGTAAATACCATATTGGCTATAATCGTGCTGCTCGGTTAATCGATATGTTGGAATCGCATGGCTTTGTGTCTGAGGCAAGAGGCAGTAAACCACGAGAAAGTTACATTACAGAAGAAGATTTAATTGCCATGTTTGAATAAGAAATGCATTATTTTCGTATAGATTATCTTATTTACGCCAAAAATAGTTTTTTTAGAAAAGTTACACATTTATCCTTGTGCATAAATAGTGCTATAATAGACAAGATGTGATGACTAGTACGTATTTTTTTAGTATTTACAAAGGTATTAATACCTAATAAAAATACGATACACCTAATAGATGATAGAAGGGATATTGAATTCCCGGGGGGTTTAATTAATGACAGTTTTTCATTTCACAGGCATTAAAGGTTCTGGCATGAGTTCACTTGCACAAATCTTATTTGATGCTGGTGAACAAGTACAGGGCTCAGATATTGATAAATATTTCTTCACGGAACAGCCGTTACGTGAGCGTAATATTCCAATTTTTACATTTAATGCAGATAATATTAAAGAAGGTATGACAGTTATTGCAGGGAACGCATTTCCTGATGACCATCCTGAATTAGAGCGTGCTCGTCAAATCGGTGTAGAAGTTATTCGCTACCATAAATTTTTAGGTGAATATATCGGTAATTATACGTCGATTGCTATTACAGGTGCACATGGTAAAACATCTACGACAGGCTTAATGGCTCATGTTGTAGGAGGTTATAAGCCAACTTCTTATTTAATCGGAGATGGAACAGGAGCTGGACATGAAAGTGCTGACTTCTTTGTGATGGAAGCATGTGAATACCGTCGACACTTTTTAGCTTACAATCCTGATTACGCGGTAATGACTAATATTGATTTTGACCATCCAGACTACTTTGCAAACATAGAGGATGTTTATTCAGCCTTTCAATCATTAGCATTACAGGTTAAAAAAGCAATTATTGCTTGCGGTGATGATGAACATCTACAACGTATTCAAGCGAAAGTACCTGTTGTTTATTATGGATTTGGAGCTGAAAATGATTTTGAGGCTCGTAATGTTGAAAAAACAACAAAGGGTACAAAATTTGATGTATTTGTCCGCAATGAATTTTATAGTACTTTCTTTATCCCATTGTTTGGAGATCATGCGGTATTAAATACTTTAGCTGTTATTACACTTTGCCAATATGAAGGTATTTCACCAGACATCGTTCAAGAACGTTTAAACACATACAAAGGTGTAAAAAGACGTTTTACAGAAACGGATATTGGGAATAATGTTTTAATAGATGACTATGCACACCATCCAACTGAAATCCGTGCAACGATTCAATCGGCGCGACAAAAATTTCCGGATCGTGAGTTAGTAGCTATTTTCCAACCACATACATTTACACGTACACAAGCTTTTTTACAGGATTTTGCAGATAGTCTAAGTCTTGCAGATACAGCATACTTATGTGATATTTTTGGTTCTGCAAGGGAAACACAAGGCGCACTTTCAATCCAAGATTTGGCGTCTTTAATTGAAGGCAGTGCAGTGATTACCACTGAAGGAATTGAAGTGTTAACAAAGCATAAAGGCGCAGTATTTTTATTTATGGGCGCAGGCGATGTTCATAAATTCCAAGATGCTTTTGAAGACGTGCTAAAGAACAACGAAACAGCTTAATCCGCAAGGGATAAGCTGTTTTTTCTCAAAATGAGAAGGAATTCAGTTTTTTTTGTCGAAAATAAGGAAAGTAATAGTAAAGAGAATTTTTACTTGCAGGAGGTCTAGTTATGGAAGTTATTTTGTATATTGCAGCAATCATTGCAGCAATCGGTTTTTTAATTTTTTGTGTGAGCGTTGGAATGACATTATTTTCGCTCAAACCAATCCTTAACAGTTTAGCTGGAACATTATCGGGTATTGAAGGACAAATGGAAGGTATTACACGTGAAACGACTTCCTTACTATCCAAAACAAATAGCTTGGCAGAGGATATTCAAGAAAAATCCGAACAGTTAAATTCTGTTGTTCATGCAGTCAAAGGAATTGGCGACTCTGTAAATGGTTTAAATACATCTGTACAGCAAATTACTTCTTCAATTTCTAATAGTGTGGAACAAAATGAAGAAAAAATTGCACAAGTTGTACAATGGAGCAATGTCGCAATAGGCATTGCAGATAAGTGGAAGAAACGCAAAATTATCGATCAGGCCAATGAGGTGATTCAAGAAGATGTTTATTCATCTGAATCAGAGCAGTCGGAAAAGTCGAAAAGAAAATGGGGCCGAAAAAAATAATTATTATTCGGTAGACATTAAATGTCAACGGAATAAAAATAAAGTCTTAGGCATATGTTGAAGAATGCATCCGCGAAAGCAGATGGACAACCAATCTAAGCAAATTAGATAATAAGATGGGGAGGAATTGTTGCATGACAACTCAAAAACCAAATTTTAATGAAGTGAAGGAACAACAACTTGAAAGTTCATTGCCACAGCTTTATCAACCGCAAGAATCGATCTATGAAGAGGAGCGAGTGAACATGAAGGATTTTGTTATTGGCGCATTAGTTGGGGGTATAGTAGGTGCAGCAGCAGGCTTATTACTAGCTCCAAAATCAGGGAAAGATTTACGTAGCGATGTAGCAGTACAAGCTGTTAACTTAAAAGATAAGAGTGCAGATTTCTCGACAACTGCAAAAGATAAGACGGTTCAATTATCTAAACAAATTCAAGAACAATCTACACAATTAGTAGAGAAAGTTAAAACATTAAAATCAGCAAAGGCACCAACTGTTTTTGACGATGGTACTGTTTCTTTTGAGGGTGAAGAGCCACTGGAGGATTTCATTCCTAGTGAAGAACCTAAAGCAGAGGATGCTAGTGAAAAAGAGGAACAAGCTGAAGAAAAAAGTGAAGAAGTTCGCGCATAAAAGATCAAAGGGATACGCTACATCTAATCATAGATGTAACGTATCCCTTTTTTAAGAAATAGGTGCTTTTTCTAGTAAAATCTCTAATTTATCCCCGCCGAAAATCTCCATATCGAAGCTTGCTGGTTGACCATTTCGTAAAATCGTAAAATTACCTTTAAATGTAGTAGGTAGTTGCCAATTAGAGAAGCGGAACACATCTTGATATATCCAACGACTTCGGTCTTTTTCTTTAAATGAAATTGTTGCTCCATTTGGAACGGTTGAAAGAGGTGAAACTACTACATGATTAACGAGAACTTCGTTGGCCATCTTCTTTAGCTCTAACACTTCGTTTTGAAAGTGTATGATAATTTTATCCTCAAGTAAAACATTCATTTGGTCAGCAATCCGTTGAACAGTAGGAAGTGATTGTTGCTGAAACGAAATAACATCACCATCTTGTACAGCATATGACATTTTTGATGGTTTACAATTCATCATTAAATGGGCTGAAAACTCTGGTAAATAAAGTGGCTTTCCGTCCACTTGAATATAAAATGACTCAAATTGTTTTAATAACTCCCAATTATTTGTGAGCTTAAATACATCCTCGACTGTTTCGGCTATTTCAAACATCACAACATCTCGATCATTTAATGCACTATCGAGTGATGCAGGGGAACCATTAACAGTTATTTGTGGTTCAATTACATATTTTGTATGTTGAATTGTAACGGTTTTAATCGAAGCATCATCTACAATATCTCTCACTGTAGCATTAGCTGTCTGACCGTCTTGGCCTTCAATTAACTGGATGGCATCGCCTGTTTTAATTATTGTTTTTGTGGATGCCTGATGACCATTCACTAAAATTTCCGCCGGTTGACCGTGACCACCAGGGATGAAAATATCTTGTCCATTTACATTCACTGATAATCCATGTCCTGGTTTTCCATATAACTGCTTTGCCCGAATATTGCCTGCTAAAAAAGCATCGGCAACGGTCATTTCCTTTAATTCAAAAAGGCGAACTACTTGTTCATTGACAGTTAGACTCATATATTGAATAGGCATTTTTTTTGCTGCGATGGCGATACCGATTGGGGTCACCAATTCAGGTGATGCTTTAATATGATCTTCCTTCGTTAAGTTTTGAATGGCGTCAATCCCTCGAACGGCAATGCGATTGGCAGGTAAATCTAGTACTAGCCCAAGTTCGGTCGTAAGATTTGGTGTTAAGCTACCTCCACCAACAAGCATTACCGCCTTAGGAGCTATGCGATTATTAAGACGCAAAATTTCTTCCCCAATGGCTTTTGCAAGTTGCTTAACAGCTGGATCAATTGCTTGAAGAACTTCTTCTTTCGGATAGTATTGATCAAAGCCTAAAATATCCTGAATTAAAATTTCTTCTTCTGTTTGCAGTTGACGTTTCGCTTTTTCGGCAACTGGAAAGTCGAGTAAGTAGTGGTCACTTAAAGCCTCTGTTATTTCATCACCAGCTGTTGGTACCATGCCATATGCGACAACAGTACTTTTATCGGTAATGGCAATATCAGATGTACCAGCACCAATATCAACAAGCGCTACATTTAAACGACGCATTGTTGGGGGGATAAGCACATTAATAGCTGCAATAGGTTCTAATGTTAGTGCATCCATTTCTAAATCCGCGCGTTTAAGAGCCGCAATAAGTGATTCTACGACAACTCGTGGCAAGAACGTAGCAATAACTTCAATTTGTGCTTCATCACCTTGCTGATCGAGTAGGCTACCAATTTCTTCACCATCTAAACGATAGTATAAAACTGAATAACCAACACAATAATAGTGGCTTATTTTAGCATCTTCTTTGTGTTGAAGGAGCTGTTGCTGAGCCTGTTGAACAGCTTGTAGTTCTAAACGACTTATATCTTCTTCTGTAAAGATTGGTCGATTACGTATATTAATCGTCACGCTTGCTTGTTCTGTTTTTAATGAGCGACCAGCCGCAGCGACACTCACTTTTGTTAACGGACCATGCTTCTCTTCAAGTTCGTGTTTAATTTCATTGATTAAATCTGCCACATACATGACATTATGTATTTGACCATCAACCATGGCGCGTTCTTTATGTTCTTTTACTAAGATGTCTTCCACGTGAAAGCGGTCATTATCTTCAGCTAAAATAATGCCTACTACTGAACGTGTACCGATATCAAGTGCAAATAATTTTGAACTCAATGTACTCGCTTCCTTTCTCGAAATATGTTAATATAATTATATAGTTTAGCGAGTTGAAGCGCTAAATTAAAAATGCGTGACATTCTGTGCAACATTGATTATAATGTTGCTAATATCTAAAAATGTAACATACATTTCAGAGTTCTGGAAGTGTCTGTCATGAGGAGAGGAGCAAGAAAGCATGAGCCAAAAAGATTTAGAAAGCTTACGTAGTCAAATAGACGGTTTAAACTTAGAAATTCTTCGTCTAATTAATGAACGTGCAGCAGTAGTTGATGAAATCGGTAAGATTAAAGAAAAACAAGGTGTGAATCGCTATGATCCATTACGTGAACGCCATATGCTTGATCTTATTAAAGAACACAATCAAGGTCCATTAAACCAAATGACGGTTGATTATATATTTAAGCAAATCTTTAAAACAGCTTTAAAACAACTTGAAGCGGATAAGAAAAAAGAATTACTTGTATCTCGTAAGAAAAAATCAGAAGATACTGTCATTAATGTAAATGGTGAGCTGATTGGCCAAGGAAAACCATCTTTCGTATTTGGACCTTGTGCTGTAGAATCATACGAGCAAGTAGCAGCAGTAGCGGCATCTATTAAAGCAAAAGGTGAAAAGTTAATTCGTGGCGGTGCTTATAAACCACGTACTTCTCCATATGACTTCCAAGGTCTTGGATTAGAAGGGCTTAAAATTTTAAAACGTGTGTCTGAGGAATTCGGTTTAGGTGTTATTACGGAAATTGTTACACCAGGTCATTTAGAGGAAGCATTAGATTACATCGATGTTATCCAAATTGGTGCACGTAATATGCAAAACTTCGAATTATTAAAAGCAGCGGGTGCAACAAATAAACCTGTCCTTTTAAAACGAGGCTTAGCAGCGACAATTGATGAATTCATTCACGCAGCAGAATACATTATGTCTAAAGGAAATGAGAACATCATTCTTTGTGAGCGTGGTATTCGTACTTACGAAAAAGCAACTCGTAACACATTAGATATTTCTGCTGTACCAATTTTAAAACAAGAAACGCATTTACCAGTATTTGTAGACGTAACGCATTCAACAGGTCGTCGTGATTTACTATTACCATGTGCTAAGGCAGCAATTGCTATTGGAGCTGATGGCGTTATGGCAGAGGTGCATCCAGATCCATCTGTAGCACTTTCTGATTCACAACAACAAATGGATATTCCAACATTTGATGCTTTCTACCAAACACTACAAAATTTCATGAAGAGCCATGAAATCAATGCATAACTTCTTTCAGCAATTATTTTCTGTAGCGAAAGCAAAGCGTCAGCTACAGATGATTTATGTAACGTAAGTGAAACGGCAGTTACAAATCACTTTTGTACCGAAAGCGTAGCGGCAGGTACAGAAGTCTCCCACCTCTATAGGTGGTGAGATAAATGCAGATTTAAGTTACTTTTCAGTGGGTGTCCAAACACCCGCTGAAATAGAGGAACTCCGTCTAAGAACGCCACGTCCTGTGGCAACGACTGAGTGACCAACATCGTGCTGCTGACGCTTCGCTTTCGCGCAAAAAACATCTGTTGGCCCAAAGCCTCCGGCGGATGTCACGGAATCGGAAAGGATGTTAGCCTAAAATCATCGCATCCATGCGATAACGGCTGACTGACCTGCATCGTGCAGGCCTAAGCACAAAGCCGATTCCAGACGCAATTATGCCGGGGCATAATTGATATGTTGATAAACACCGCTTGCTTTAATCGGCAGGCGGTGTTTACTATATAGTGACAAAATAATGACTAGAAAAGTACTATTTGTACTTGGTTTTTCTTTTCATGTACATACTGCTTCTTGAAAAGAATATGAAAATTATCGTATGATAAGGCTATAAAAGGAAAAAAGGGAGGCACGTACGATGACTGTTACAATTTATGATGTTGCAAGAGAAGCAAATGTTTCTATGGCAACGGTCTCTCGTGTAGTCAATGGTAATCAAAACGTAAAACCGGCAACACGAAAAAAAGTACTAGAAGTAATTGAACGATTAGAGTATCGTCCAAACGCAGTAGCGCGTGGATTAGCAAGTAAGAAAACAACAACAGTTGGCGTGATTATCCCGGATATTGCAAACAATGTTTATGCGGAGCTGGCACGTGGTGTAGAGGATATTGCAACAATGTATCGTTACAATATTATTTTAGCCAACTCAGACCAACATGAAGATAAAGAGCTTCAGCTACTGGATACAATGCTTGGAAAACAGGTTGACGGTATTGTTATGATGAGTGATGAAGTTACTGAAAAAATGCAACAAACTATGGATCATTCACCTGTACCAATTGTGCTTGCAGGTTCAGTAGATGAATCGCAAACAATTGCGACTGTTAACATTGATTATTACCAAGCAGCTTATGAGGCGATTACATTACTTATTCAAAATGGTCATAAGAGAATCGCTTTCGTAACAGGTCCGCTTTCGTATACTATTAATGGAAAATTCAAACTTGAAGCTTATAAAAAAGCCTTACAAGACGCAGGCTTACCTATAGATGAATCACTAATTGCTGCAGAGGAATCGAGCTATGATATGGGCTTAGAGGCATGGGAAACATTATCCTCACTTGAAAATCCTCCAACTGCTTATTTTGCAGGTAGTGATGAATTAGCAATTGGATTGATTCATGGTGCACAGGATGCAGGCAAAGATGTACCTGAGGATATCGAAGTGATCAGCTTTGAAAATTCAAAATTAGCACGTATGGTTCGTCCACAGTTAACAAGTGTCGCGTTACCACTGTACGATATCGGAGCTGTCGCAATGCGCTTGCTGACAAAATTGATGAACAAAGAGCCTGTTGAGGACGAAGCGGTTATTTTACCTCATCGTATTGAACATCGACAATCTGTCAAAAGTAAATAACAGTACTTAACACGTAAATCTGATAATGGATTTACGTGTTTTTTTAGTCGGATAGAATGCAAAGAGCCTCACGATTGTCGTGAGGCATAGTGTTAAATGTGTTTTTCATTGCGAATAATATGAAGCGCTTTGGTTAGCATTTGCGCGTTTTTTTCTTCAATCTCAGCCTTTCGAGGGATCGGCTCATACAATGGATTTGGATCCTCCCAAGTTGGAATAAAAGGCACTGGTGCTTCAGGCTGCCAACGATCTAACCATGCTTGAGGTAGGGGTCCTGTTGGTAATTGCTGATCTGTCATTTCAAGCCATAGCATAGACCATGCGCGAGGCACAACACGCCAAATATCGTAGCCTCCACCGCCAACAGCAATCCATTTCCCCCCACAATATTCATGTGCTAATTTATGCGCAAGCTTTGGAATTTCTCTATAAATGTTCATTGTTCCATATAAATGTGTTAATGGATCAAAATAATGTGCATCTGCGCCGTTTTGCGTTAGCACAACATCCGGCTTGAAAAATTCAAAGATTTCTCGCATAGCCTTTTCATATATTTCTAGGAAACTCTCATCTTCTGTAAAAGCATCAATTGGGAAATTAAAAGAAGTGCCGTAGCCCTGTCCATTTCCGCGTTCCGTAATATTACCAGTTCCGGGGAAAAGATAACGACCTGTTTCATGAATAGACAATGTACAAACATCTGGATCTTCATAAAAACTCCATTGCACCCCATCTCCATGATGGGCATCGGTATCTACATAAAGTACACGAGCATTGTATTTTTCCTGCAAATAGCGAATAGCTACTGTACTATCGTTATAAATACAAAAACCTGATGCACGGCCACGGAAGCCATGATGTAGCCCTCCACCTAGATTGAGGGCGTGCTCGGCTTTTCCTTCCATAACATAATCGACAGCTGTTAATGTTCCGCCGACAAGCTGTGCACTTGCTTCGTGCATATTTTCAAAAATAGGTGTATCTTCGGTGCCTATGCCGTAGCTTTCACATTGTGCCTCTGAAAGCTCACCATGTCCTGCTTTTTTAACGATTTCAATATATTTTGGATCATGTGCAAGTAAAAGCTCATTCTCTGTTGCGACACGAGCTGGAACAATATCTAAATCATCAAGAGCATCAATATTCTTTAATAACTCCATTGTAAGCGTCAAGCGTTTATGATTGAAAGGATGGGTATCTGAAAATTTATATCCGAGTTGTTCTGGCGAGTAAACAAATACTGCTTTTTTCATTGTAACGAAACACCTGGTAAATTAGGCCATAATACATCAAAGCCTTCTTTGCGAAGATCTTCAATCATAGCTAGTGGATTCAATGTTTTTACTCGGACACTTAAAATTTTATTTTGGGTATTTTCAGAGTCAGGATAAACTAAGACGCTTTGGACATTTGCATGATGTGCATTGAAAATTTTTGTGATTTCAAATAATATTCCTGGTGTATCAGATACACGAATTTCAATTTTAGAGCCAGGTTCAGTGGCACCGGTTAACTCTATATATGTATAGAGTAAATCTGTGGTAGTGACAATTCCAACTAGTTTTCCTCCAGAGACTATTGGTAAACACCCTATTTTGGATTCATAAAAAGTAAGAGCAACTTCTTCTACAAAATCAAGTGGATGACCGACAAGTGGATTTTTAACCATAATTTCTTCCACTTTTGCATTAAAAACAGGAGAATTAGGTTCATCCCGTAACGAGGAAGGCAAAGCCTCTTTAATATCTCGTTCAGTGATAACACCAAGAACATGACGCTCCTCATCTATAACTGGCAAATGACGTACTTTTTTCTCACGCATTAACTTCAGCGCTTCTAACACTGAATTGGTCGGAGCCAACGTATAGGGCTCTTCATTCATAATTTCTTCTACGATCATATACTCATCCCCTTTGTGTTGGCTTTAATACATGAAGCGATTTTTAAAACGAAGTCTATCAAATCTTTCTATTGTCTCAGGAGGAACGCGTTTTCCTTCACGTGCCATCAGGCAGTTAGCAGGATGTGATGTAATTTCAGGGTCATCTGTAGCAAAATATTCGAAGTTGGCAGAGCCCATCATTTTCTCCATCATTTTGCGATAATCCCAAACATTTAAACCAGTCCCTTTTAAATCCCAATGCCAATAATATTCGGTAGTGATAACAAGATAGTCTTCCATTTCATCTCCCATAAAAGACACAGCTAGTAGTGCCTTACCTGCACCTGTACCACGATAGTCTGGAATGACTTCAATAGCACCTAGCTCAATCATGTTATCAATCCGATCCTCCGCCCATCGTTCGAGTGGATCGGGATATAGATAAGTGACGTAGCCAACAATAATGTTTTCATTTCGAATAATAATAATTCGTCCTTCAGGAAGTCCTGCAATTTCTATAATGGCTTGCTGCTGTTGCTTTGGAGGTCTAAAAGCAACCAAGCCTTCGTGGAATGAATATGTAGCTAATTTTTCTGGAGGAACAGGTCCTTCCACATACACAGTACCATGCTTAGTTTCCTTTGTGACAGAAAAAAAAGTTTTTTTATGTTCCATAATTACACCACCTGAGTTTAATAATTCCATTATAGCTGATTTCCTGCGAAAAAACGCTATCTTTTGCGAAATATACCTGTGTTTTTAGAGAAATGAAAATATTAAGACATTATCGGTGAATTCGTGTAAAATATATTTATCTGCATCTGTTATTCAACAGATGAATGTAGTGTGAATAAGCATTCACTAATGTTAAATTACATTAACTGTTGTATAACAATTGCTACGTAACGTATTTGTCTTTGGAGAAGGTGGCGGATTTTGAAGGGGGAAAATAAAGAAATACGATTTGAAATTTGCTTACTAAAGTACTGAAGCGATAGCAAAGAAAGGGGTAGTTTCATGGGGATGAAAATGATGGAGAAGTTGAATGCTTTACCGAGGCAATATAATTTGCCTAATTATGAGGGAACTGCGGCAACACATGATTGGGCAGAGACAGAAAAGGGATTTAGTTGGTATGAAACAGGGCTTGTGAATATGGCATATGAGGCAATTGATCGTCATACAGAAACGCATCGAAAAAACAAAGTTGCACTTTATTTTAATGATGGAAAGCGAAAAGAGGCTTATTCTTTCAATGAAATGAAAAAACTGACGAATAAAGCCGCAAATGTTTTTAAGGCAGCAACAAATTTAGAGAAAGGTGATCGATTATTTATTTTCATGCCGCGTTCACCTGAGCTTTATTTTTCTTTATTAGGCGCATTGAAAATGGGTGTTATTGTAGGTCCATTATTCGAGGCTTTTATGGAAGGTGCTGTTTATGACAGACTTGCAGATAGTGAAGCTAAAGTGTTAGTGACAACACCAGAGTTACTTGAACGAGTACCTTTAGCAAAGCTACCGCATTTGCAGCACGTCTTTTTAGTAGGAGATGATACAGAGGAAACAACACAAATTTTAGATTTTAATAGACGCTTGAAAGAAGCATCTTCTCAATTTGACATTGAATGGGTGGACAGAGAAGATGGCATGATTCTTCATTATACTTCTGGATCAACTGGAGCTCCAAAGGGCGTATTGCATGTTCATAACGCAATGCTTCAACAATATCAATCAACGCAATGGGTACTAGATTTGCGTGAAGATGATATTTACTGGTGTACGGCAGATCCAGGATGGGTAACAGGAACAGCATATGGTATTTTTGGTCCATGGTTAAATGGTGCCACAATGCTAATTGTTGGTGGAAGATTCTCACCACAAGCTTGGTATCAAGCAATTGAGGATTATAGTGTAACAGTTTGGTATAGTGCACCAACAGCTTTCAGAATGTTAATGGGAGCTGGTAGTGGTATGCTCGAGAATTATGATCTATCTTCTTTACGCCACATATTATCTGTTGGTGAGCCGTTAAATCCAGAGGTAATTCGTTGGGGGATTGATGAGCTAGGTCATCGTATTCATGATACGTGGTGGATGACAGAAACTGGAGCACATATGATTTGTAACTATCCTTCTATGGATATTAAGCCAGGATCTATGGGGAAACCATTACCAGGCATCCAGGCGACAATTGTTGATGATGCTGGCAATGAAGTACCACCTTTTACAATGGGGAATTTAGCAATTCGACGTGGTTGGCCTGCAATGATGCGTCAAATTTGGGGAAATCCAGAGCGTTATGAATCCTATTTCTTAAAAGGTGAGTGGTATGTGTCTGGGGACTCTGCCTATATGGATGATGAGGGTTACTTCTGGTTCCAAGGACGTGTAGATGATGTTATTATGACAGCTGGTGAGCGTGTAGGTCCTTTCGAGGTGGAAAGTAAGTTACTAGAGCATCCTGATATAGTCGAGGCAGGGGTGATCGGAAAGCCGGATCCTGTACGAGGCGAAATTATTAAAGCCTTTGTATCATTACGTGAGGGTGTTGAACCTTCAGATGCATTGATTGAGGATATTCGTAATTTTGTTAAGAAGGGCTTATCTGCACACGCAGCACCACGTGAAATCGAATTTAAGGATAAGCTACCAAAAACACGCAGTGGTAAGATTATGCGTCGTGTGTTAAAGGCTTGGGAGTTAAATTTACCAACTGGTGATTTATCTACGATGGAAGAGTAATTATAAGAAGCAGGAATTTATTCGATCGACGAAAAATTCCTGCTTTCTTTTTTGAAAAAGTAAAACTTCATTCAACAGAGTTTTTTTTAGGTTAGGATTAGCCCTCTACAAGCGCCTTATATAATATTTGTTTACCATCTATTTCGACAATAATCGTGTAGGTGTCTTGATCATTTGTAGTGAAAATTTCAGATCCAACTGGCAATTTAGTAGCACAAAAGTCTTTGAAAAATAGAGTGGATGTCGTCGTTTTTTTTATTTCTCCGATTTTGTCTCCTTTTATAAAAATATTCTTTATTAGAGATTCTTGATCGGCTGCTTTAATATAGATTAATTGATCAATTTGTAAAATATCTGCTTGGGCATCTTCTTTAAGTATAGTTTTGGCTGTTGGATTATCTGGTATAACAGAAGAACATCCTGTAAGTACTAATAGAAACAAAAAGGAATATACTAAATTTTTTTGCATAATAACACATCTCCTTTCAATGCCTTACTCGATAATAGAGAAATTAGTTTCCTCATTTTATACCTTTTAGGAAAAAATCATATTGCTATTATTTAATACAATAATATAAAAAAAGATAAGTAAGGTGTAAAACTATTTTTATTTTTGGGCGCATTTATAAAAAGGAAATTATTTCAACACAATGCGATGTTGATTGTAGTGGAGACTGGGCGACTCCTTGGGGATCGGCTCATCGGACGCCCCCAGTCGGAACGGAAATCAACCCCACATTATGGAGATGAGGATTGCTTAATCATTAAAATGCAGAAGATAAAACTGATTCCTTACTAGTGAATAGGTCACCCTTTTAGGGATTTTATTTTTTATAGCGTTTAGTTATTCAAATTATTCTCGAAATCAATTCTTAATAAGGATTGCGAAAAATCCGAATATAAATAAAAATTCAGTTGACTTAATAAATATGCAGACGTATACTAATTTTAACTTATTTCAGAGGTGAGTGCATTGAAAGTAGGAATTGTTGGTGCAACCGGATATGGTGGCTTAGAGCTTATTCGATTTTTACATAATCATAAAGTGGTGGAACGGATTGATTTATTCACATCTTCAGAAGAAGGTGTAATTTTTTCTTCTAAGTTTGGTCATCTCGTTCATATTGCCGATACACCTTTACAAAAAATTGATTATGGGGCTTTAGAGAAGTTTGATGTTGTTTTTACAAGTACACCTTCAGGGGTGACAAGTGAGCTATTACCTCCATTGGTAGGGAAAGGTCCTAAATTAATAGACTTGTCTGGTGACTTCCGTTTACAAGATCCAGCGAGCTATGAAGCATGGTACGGTAAAAAAGCGGCGCCATTGGAATTCGTTCAACAAAGTGTATATGGCTTAACTGAATGGAACGCAGAAAATGTTAAACATGCTCCTCTTATCGCAAATCCAGGGTGCTATCCAACAGCCGTTTTACTTTCGTTGTTACCATTGCTAAAAGAACGATTGATAGATTCGAGCTTTTTAGTGATTGATGCGAAAAGTGGGATTTCAGGAGCTGGAAATAAACCATCGCAAACTACGCATTTTAGTGAGGCAAATGAAAGCTTTTCAATCTATAAAACGAATACACATCAGCATATACCAGAAATCGAGCAGGCCATTTCAATGTTTGCAGGGATTGATACAACCATTTCTTTTAATACTCATTTAGTGCCAATGACTAGAGGGATTTTATCTACCTCATATGCACCTGTTATGTCTGGTGTTACAGAGAAACAGCTAGTAGCTTGTTTACAGAATGCCTATGAAAAACATCCATTTGTACGGGTTGTTACAGATGTAAATAGTCTAGGAACAAACCGCGTTAAAGGTTCGAACTATTGCGACATTTTGGTGAAAGTTGATAGCCGTACGAATCGTGCCACAATTGTTGGCGTTATCGATAATTTAGTCAAAGGGGCTGCAGGGCAAGCGATTCAAAATATGAACGTTCAATTTGATTTACCACAAACGACAGGATTAGCTGTCGTTCCGTTCTTTCTTTAATAGCATGAAGGAAACTGTATGCTTCTTTTATTTAGAAAACTAAGGAGGAAAGATTTTATGACATTAATAGCATCTGCAAGTATTATGAAAAAATTATCAAGTAAAAATATTGTTTCACCAAAGGGCTTTAAAGCTGCGGGTTTACATTGTGGTTTAAAGCATAAGAAAAAAGATTTAGCTGTATTAGTCAGTGAAGTACCGGCAAGTGTAGCGGGCGTCTTTACAACGAATGCTGTGCAGGCAGCACCATTAAAAGTAACGCAAGAGGTTGTATACACAACGAAGAAAATGCAGGCGATGATTGTCAACTCTGGAAATGCTAATGCATGTACAGGGAAGCAAGGGGCGAAGGATGCACAAACAATGCAGGCCCTAATGGCAGAAAAGCTTGGTATCGAGGTAAATTTAGTAGGTGTTTGCTCAACGGGTGTTATCGGTGAAATTATGAATATGGTGCCAGTGGCATATGGGATTAATCAGTTAGAGCCAAAAGATAGTTTAGAAAGTGCTATTGATTTTGCACAAGCGATTATGACAACAGATACGGTTATGAAAAACACAAGCTACAGCACTATTATCGATGGTAATGAGGTTATTATCGCTGGGGTTGCAAAAGGTTCAGGTATGATTGAACCAAATATGGCAACGATGCTTGGTTTTATAACGACGGATGCACATATTGAATCAGATGTCCTCCAGGCTACATTATCTGATATAACAAATTTGACTTTTAACGCAATTACAGTAGATGGGGATACATCTACAAATGACACAGTAGTTGTGATGGCAAACGGCTTAGCGGGTAATGAAGCTTTAACTCCTAATCATCCTGATTGGCAAAATTTCTACTATACATTGAAAACAGTAGCTCAAGACTTAGCGAAAATGATCGCCAAAGATGGTGAGGGTGCAACGAAGCTGATTGAGGCTGAAGTTGAAGGGGCAATTTCGGATGAAGAGGCGCGTAAAATTGCTAAAACAGTAGTTGGTTCTCCGCTTGTGAAAACGGCAGTTTTTGGCTGTGATGCAAACTGGGGACGTATTATTGCCGCTGTAGGCTATAGTGGCGCAACGGTTGATCCGGAAAGAATCACGATTCAAATTGGTGGTGTAACAATGGTTGAAAACGGTGAGCCGGTTCCATTTTCAGAGGATGAGTTAATTCGAATTTTAAAAATGCATGAAGTGAAAATCTATGTGTCACTTGGTATTGGGGACGGCAAGGGGCATGCTTGGGGATGTGATCTAACTTATGACTACGTTCAAATCAACGCCTCATACCGCTCGTAAACGAATGGTTATTAAGCTTGGTGGCAGTACGCTTGAAGGTTTAAATGAGTCGTTTTTTGAGAATTTTAAAAAACTCCAAGAGAGCGGAGTAGAGCTTATTATTACCCATGGTGGTGGCCCAGCCATTAACCGTGAACTTGCAGTGCGCGGAATTGAATCACATGCTTTAAACGGTATTCGTGTAACGAGCGAAGCTGCAATTGATATTGTACAGTCAACGTTAATAGGAAAGGTTAATCCTGCGCTTGTTCATGAATTAATAACGGCTGGCATCGCTGCAATTGGAATAAACGGCTTTGATGGTCAATTAATTGTAGCGGATTATTTAGACAAAGATGTATACGGTTTTGTTGGTGAAGTAAAAACCGTCAATACATCTTTGCTGGAAGCATTAATTAGTGTGGGGGTTGTACCGGTTATTGCTTGCGTTGGAGCAAACGAACTTGGTCAGGCATTAAATATTAATGGGGATACGGTAGCAAGTGAAATAGCACTAGCTATAGATGCAGATAGCTTATTACTTGTAACGGATGTAAGTGGTATTCGCATTAACGATGAATATCAATCGAAAGTAACACCTTCCGTCATCAATCAATGGATTGAGGAGGGACATATTTATGGTGGGATGATACCTAAAGTTCAAGGAGCCCTTGAATGTTTAAGTGCGGGTATTCCAACAGTGCAAATTGTTGGGGAATCGCTAGTAGGTACGACGATTTTATCCGGGGGATGAAGAAAACCCGAATGAATAAAGTTCCCTTCATCCTCACTTCTTTATAGATAAGAGTGACCGTTCTAATGGCATAGAGGTAGCAATATAGTTGTTTAGAGAAGATGATTGTTATAGTCAAAATTAGTAGGAGTTGATAAAATGAGTGCTTTATTTGGAAACTATGGCAAACGCCGCGCCCAAATTGTCAAAGGGCAAGGAACTATTGTAGAAGATTCTGCTGGGAAAAAATATTTAGATTTTACAAGTGGGATTGCTGTAGTGAGTCTTGGTCATGCGCATCCTGCGATTGTAAAGGCTATTCATGATCAAAGTCAAAAGCTTTGGCATATTTCTAATTTATTTGATATTCCTGGTCAGGAAAAAGTTGCGCAAAAATTAATAGCCGAAACACATTTTTCTTATGCATTTTTCTGTAATAGTGGTGCGGAAGCGAATGAAGCAGCCATCAAGCTTGCACGTAAGCATACAGAGAAAAATCATATTATTACTTTTGAGAAATCTTTTCATGGGCGAACTTTTGGAGCGATGTCTGCAACAGGTCAGGGCAAGATACATAATGGCTTCGGACCACTTGTTGAAAAATTTACGATACTTCCTTTTAATGATGTGGCAGCACTTGAAGCAACGATTGATGATTCTGTCGCAGCAATTATGCTGGAAATGATTCAAGGTGAGGGTGGTGTTAACAGCGTATCACCAGAATTCGCAACAGCAATAGCTAAAGCCTGTGACGACAAAGGAATATTACTAATTATCGATGAGGTTCAAACAGGGATTGGACGAACGGGAACAAGATATGCTTATGAGCAAACGATTTTAAAACCAAATATCGTGACATTGGCAAAAGGGCTAGGAGGTGGTTTCCCAGTCGGTGGGATGCTTGGAACAGCCGAACTATATGATACATTTAGTCCTGGCACACATGGAACAACATTTGGTGGGAACCCGCTTGCGATGAGTGTTGCTGAAACCGTGCTTGATCATGTCTTTGAACCTGCATTTTTACAAAATGTACAGGAGCTATCTACTTATTTTGTTAAGCAGTTGAAAGCGAATCTACCGTCTACGTATACGGTACAGGGCCAGGGCTTACTTCTTGGCATTGGCTGTGGCGATACTGAGGTAGCCTCGTATATAGCTGCGGCGGAGGAAAACGGCTTATTATTAGTAGGTGCAGGACCAAACGTTATTCGTCTACTACCAACATTAACCGTGTCAAAAGCAGAAATCGATGAAGCGGTTGTGATTTTAAAAACGATACTGTTATAGTATCTGGTCAATTAAATACGATGAAAATGAATCTGCTAGACTTTCTTTGGTGAGAAGTCTAGCAGATTTTTAATGGCCCATTATCGGAAGTTTGGGATGGCATTTTGTTAAAACGTATGCCATGTGAATAAGTTGATTGGAGTGGAGGCTGGGCGACTCCTTGGGGATCAGCGATAGAGGAACGAAGGCTAAGAACATCACGTCCTGTGATAACGCCTTCGTGACCAACATCGTGTTGGCCCGAGACCCTGCAGCGAAGCAAAGCGGCTCATCGGACGCCCCCAGGAAAGCGCCCAGCCGGAACGGAAATCAATCCCACATTATGGTGATAAGTTTTACATCTAGTAAAATCTTATTGCAGCTCTTTTACTAATATTTTCACTAGAGTAGGGAGCCAATCATGAAGTTGACTAAATGTAAAGCCTGCATCTTCTGCCTTTGTAGTAGACATATACCAATCTGCTGGAACCCCATACGGTGACTGTGACATTTCATCGCCACCTACTAGAGAAATTTTTGCATGCTTTCCGGTTGCTTCTTCAATAAGCCCTAGTAAATCATTTAATGAAATTGCACCTGCAGCTGTCGCATTATAAGGTCCTTCAATTGGTGTAATGCCAGCAAAATACAAAAATGCAGCTGCTTCGTCATCCGTAATAAAGCTCATCTTTGCTTCAATATTTGGTAATGAAATAGGCTGTTCCTGTAAAACTCGTTCAACATGAAAATGTAAACGGCGTGTATAGTCGTTCTCACCCATAACAATTGGGAAACGTACTGCGACAACAGGGAACGTAGCCTCCTTGAAGAGTACTGCCTCTGCTTGACGCTTACCCTCACCATATGAAAAATCTTCACGGTTCCCCATCCGAACTTCATAATCATATGGATTAAAATCTTTCTCAGTCTTGACAATGCCGTCTATTTCGTAGGTGGATAGAGTAGATGTAAAAACGAGCTTTTTCGTTTTACCTTTTAAAATTTCACATATTTTAAGAGCTTCATTGGGAGAGTAGCAAATATTATCATAGACAATATCCCATGTTGTACTTGATAGTGTCTGTGACAACGAATCAGCATCATCTCGATTAACAATTAGCTGTTTCACCTTAGTACCAAAAGGATTTCCGCTTTGTCCACGCGTTAAAATAGTTACGCTATGGCCATTTTGAAGAAAGAGTTCAACAAGCGTTTTACCGAAAAAACGAGTGCCTCCTAAAACTAAAATGTTCAATTATTTCCACCCCTTCAAATTAGTAGTCCCCTTTATAATGACAAAAAAACAGGCATACTACAATTACTTTGTAGTATGCCTGCATGTTTATTATTGGGTAGGTGGTGGATCAGTCGGAGGAGTTGTATTTCCGTTGTCTCCTCCATTAGAGCCATTCCCGGTGTTTCCGGAACCGTTGCCGTTATTAGAGCCACTTCCGTTATTCCCGGAACCATTGCCGTTATTAGAGCCATTTCCGTTATTTCCGGAACCATTGCCGTTATTAGAGCCGTTTCCGTTATTTCCGGAACCATTACCACTATTCGAGCCATTCCCGTTACTACCATTTGAGCCATTGCCATTTTCCGAACCGTTTCCATTATGGTTCGAATCATTGTCGTTAGTAGGTGGGGTAGTTGGTGGAACTTTTTCTTGATTGTCTTTTTCAGGTTGTCTTTCATCCGCACTACCACCAGTAGAAACGACATTAGATTGCGATGAAGTTAAACCTGTAATATCTACAGCTACAACAACATAGGCTTGACCACTTGCTACCGTCATACTTTGTGATGATTCAAGCACTGATCCGACAAGAGTTCTACCACCGTTTGTTACTTTATATATTCGATAACCGACTACGTCATTTGAAGAGCCTGTCCAAGATAATGTATTACCATTAATTGAAGCAGTTACTGCTGCTGGTGAATTGTTATCTGCCGGGAAATCAACAGCTGATACCGATGAATTCGATAATGACGAATTTTTTGGTAATAGGCTGCCTGGGTTACCGCCAAGTCTACCTAGCATACGTTTAATAAATGCTTGATTAATACCTGCACCACCTGGTTTTACAAATTCTGGCGGTGTGTTAGGGAGTGCATTATAGGTTTTACCTTTAATCGTAACAACGCTTGAGGAAGCTAAGCTATCATCAGGCTGAGAAGGTAAAAATACTTTCGCGTTAAACAAGTCAGAGCGCACGAGACCAGCATTAGCACATGCTGCAGAAGGCGCTAAACCAGAAATACCACAGAATGATGCAGTGACAACGTTTTTCGGTTGCTTAAATCTAGTTTTAGGGGCAATTAATTGTGGATCAACATCATACACAGAATTCATTAATGTTCCCCATAGTTTGTTAATTCGTACACTAGGTTGCTGATACGTATTATTAAATGTATACAGTGATTGATTGTTATCATAACCCATCCATACACCAAGAGAAACATTCGGGTTATAGCCAACTAGCCAAACATCTTTATAATTTTGTGAAGTACCTGTTTTAGCGGCAAAGTCTGCAGAGAATTTCAGCGTATTTCTTGCAACTGTACCAGTACCTTTTGTTAACACATCTCGTAACATATCTGTAACGATATAAGAAGTTTCAGGACTAAATACTTGTTCAGGTTTGACTTCGTGTTTATATATGATATTTCCATTTTGATCTTCAATTCTATCAATCATATAAGCGTCAATGAATTGTCCGCCGTTTGCGAAGGTTGCAAAGGCATTGGTGTTCTCTTCAACAGTAATACCATCTTTTACTGCACCAATCCCAGCTGCAAGGTTTGTGAAGTCATCAGGCTGCAAGCTTGAGATCCCCATTTTTACTAAATAATCGGCAGGACGTCTGTTAAGAATATCATTATATAGACGTAAAGCAGATAAGTTTTGTGAATCGGCTAATGCTTCACGAGCAGGGATTAGTCCTCGTTCATCACTAGTAATATAGTTACTAGGACTCCAACCGCCAACAGAGAATTTTACGTCGACTAAGGGGCTACCTGCACCGATTACACCGTATTCTATTGCAGGTGCATATACGAGTAGTGGTTTCATTGTCGAGCCATTTGAGCGTTTTGCCTGTGTAGCGTAGTTATAACTTTTTAATTCAAAGTCACGACCACCGACAAAGCTTAAAATACGTCCAGTAGTATTTTCAATTAAAACACTACCAACCTGTACAGGCATTTGAACATCAACTTCTTCACTTGTTGCAGGATCTTTGTCTTTAACGGTGTAAGTATGACCGTAATTTTGAAAATTTTCCGCTGCTTTTTGCATCGAATCGTACATATCCTTATTAATTGTTGAATAGATACGATAACCTTTTGAGCGGACATCACGATCTGCTAGGATCATATACTTGTCTTTTAATTTTTTTTCATTTTTTAAGCGTTCTGGATCAATACCATCTTCTACTGCTAGTTTTTCAGCAATAATTTCTGTCGCGCGACTTTCAAGCTCATACGTTAGCCATGGGTAGCGATCCTCCGTGCGCATCTCTGGTGAACGGAAGTCAGCAGTAATATCATAAGCGAGTGCTTCTTTATATTGAGCTTCGTTAATGTAACCAGCGTCTTTCATACGATAAAGTACAATTTTCATACGATCAATACCCAGTTGAAGTGCTTCTTTACTTTTAAGTACACCTGTATTTGTAAAAGGTGTGTAAGTAAAAGGTGATTGAGGAATACCAGCTATATACGCTGCTTGAGGAAGCGTTAAATCCTTTGCTTTTACATTGAAAATACCTTCAGCAGCTGTTTCAACTCCTGCAATGTTTCGACCGGAAGAGTTACGACCATAAGGAACTATGTTTAAATAGGCCTCTAAAATTTCTTCCTTTGACATAAAGTGCTCTATACGCATAGCAAGTAAAAGTTCTTTTGCTTTTCGTTCATAAGATACTTCGTTTGTTAATACTTGGTTTTTAATAAGCTGCTGTGTTAATGTAGAACCACCAGTTTGAGTGGAAGAGTTTGTTACGTCTTGAAGTAGTCCTCGGATGACGGCCTTCGGAACTATTCCGTTATGTTCACGGAAATACTCGTCCTCTGTCGCTAATACCGCATTAAGAACATCAGGTGCGACATTGCTTAATGTTGTTGCTCGACGGTCCAAATCTGTACGTAATTTTCCGATATAAATATCGTTGGCAAAATAAATCTCACTTGTTGAATCGTAGTTAAAAATTTCATTTCGTAATTCTTGCTTTGAGCGTAGTGGCTCTTCTTTTACAAGTGACGCAAAATAGCCAGCGCCAACTGAACCAGCAAATACAGTACCTACCAATGCAAAGACTAAAAATAGTAAAAATAAGTTCCAGGCAACACTTCCTGAAATACGTAATTTCTTCATCCATTTTTGTTGAATTAATTCATCGATCTTTGCATTGATTTTCTCAATCCAATCTTTCAATGTATCGACCTCCTAAAATCTTGTCTATTATAGCACATATTGATTTAGGTCGAACATAGTTATTGACAATGAAAAAGAATCGTATAGAATAATGCTTATAGTTTTCTAGTGATGAAGAGCTTGCAGTAGTGTCTATTATTCCCTGTTTAGAGAGCCAGCGGTTGGTGAAAGCTGGTCATAATGTAGAGACGAATTACGTGCTTGGAGCTTAGACGTGCGCGCCTGCGATAAAGGCGATTGAATGAAGAGGAAGATGGATGACATCTTCAAGCCGGGTGGTACCGCGTTAGTTATTAACGTCCCTGCATGCAATGTTTTTGCGTGTAGGGACTTTTTGTTTCTAAAATAATTCTCCCTACACGAAATATTAAACACTTAGGAGGAATAAAAATGACGAACGAATTATTACTAGACTTAGAATGGCGCGGATTGTTATACCAACAAACTGATGCTGAAGGTATGACCAAATTATTAGATGAACAATCCGTATCTTTATACTGTGGTGTTGATCCAACTGCGGATTCTATGCATATTGGGCATATTGTGCCTCTTTTAACGCTACGTCGATTCCAAAAAGCAGGCCACCGTCCAATTTTGTTAGTTGGTGGTGCAACGGGTATGATTGGAGATCCATCGGGTCGCTCTGAAGAACGCCAATTACAAACAGTTGAGCAAATTGATAAAAATGTTCAAGGTATCCGTAGTCAATTAGAGCGTATTTTTGATTTTGCAGAAGATGGTAATGGTGCTCAGTTAGTTAATAACCGTGACTGGATTGGCAATATAAATACGATTGAGTTTTTACGTGATTATGGGAAATTAATTAACGTGAACTACATGTTAGCAAAGGATACGATTGCATCACGCCTTGATACAGGGATTTCATTTACTGAGTTTGCGTATACTTTAATTCAAGGTATTGATTACAATCATTTATACAACCATTACAACTGTCGCATTCAAGTAGGTGGCTCTGACCAGTGGGGGAATATTACAACAGGTTTAGAAGTTATTCGTAAAACACATGAGGAAGAGACGAAAGCATTTGGCATAACAATTCCTTTAGTAACGAAAGCAGACGGTACGAAGTTTGGTAAAACAGCAGGTGGTGCTGTATGGTTAGATAGTAAGAAAACATCTCCATACGAGTTCTACCAATTCTGGATTAATGCTGCGGATGCTGATGTTGTAAAATACTTAAAAATCTTCACATTCCTTTCTCGTGAAGAAATCGAAGCGTTAGCAGTATCTGTAGATGAGGAACCACATTTACGTAAGGCACAAAAAGCACTAGCTGAAGAAATGACTCGCTTAATTCATGGTCAAGAAGCATTAGACCAAGCAATCCGCATTACAGCTGCTTTATTCTCTGGTGACTTAAAAGCACTTTCTGCCGATGAAATGAAGGATGCATTTAAAGATGTTCCTTCTATTGAAATGGCGAAAGAAGATAAAAACATCGTGGACTTACTAGTGGAAGCAGGTATTTCACCTTCAAAACGTCAAGCCCGTGAAGACGTAACGAATGGTGCGATTAGCGTGAATGGTGAAAAGGTCACTGAATTAGAATATGTAATCGACGGCAAAGATCGTTTAGAAGATGCATTCAGCATTGTTCGTCGTGGTAAGAAAAAATACCATATGGTGAAGTTTGTTTAATTCAGACTCACAAAAAGAAGAGGCTGGGACATAACTAAATACTTCCTTCATAAAGCCGAATAATCTCTAAATTAACAAAACACGATAAATAGAAAAACCGAACTATTTCGAAACACTTCATGAGCGTTTCATTGGAT
>NZ_JBNNVG010000035.1:0-47990 GCF_050280425.1 Lysinibacillus sp. NPDC093190
CACACCCGTTCCCATACCGAACACGGAAGTTAAGCTCTTTAGCGCCGATGGTAGTTGGGGGCTTCCCCCTGTGAGAGTAGGACGTCGCTAGGCACCTGGAAAAGTCGAGGATTTATTCCTCGGCTTTTTTTCTATGAAAATAAATAATCTCTTGTTCTATGGAAAATAAAAGTTATATTGTTACTTTTGATGCAATGAGAGATAGTGAAGTATTGTTTAAGGAAGTGTTAGAAGATGAATTGCTGCTAGCCCCAGTGGCACCGACAAACATGGTATAAGGATATAGAGCATACAATAGCATGGGATTTTACAAAGGGTGTTGTAACAAAAAACACCACATTGTAGGGGCACCATATAAAGTTGAAAATAATTACTCTTAATAATGCAAATAAGCAGTTTCTCAAAATATGTTCAAAAGTAAGCAAAGATTGATTTGCATCTTTCCCCAGAAGTTTTCACCTTAATAAACATAATCATTAAGATAAAAGGATGTCCTTTTTTGCTTTTTGAAAGTGGAATAATTTTGTATAAAGAGTTGAAAAATGGCTTATCACCAAAAGTTGTGGATGACATCTGTTAAAATGTATACCATTTATCTTCATTCAGTAGATAACCAAATAACTATTGAAATAGAGGAACTCAGTCTAAGAATGCCACGTCCTATGGCAATTTATCTGTGCGAATACGAAGCGGCTCATTGGATCATCGGACGCCCCCAGGAAAGCGCGCAGTCGGAATGGAAATCAATCAACCACACGTTATGGTGATAAGCTTGAAAAACGGTTCTTGATGATTCGACTGTTGCAAGTAATACAGAGGTGGTACCATCACTAACCCTAGGGTCATGTCATACACAAAATCCAAATAGGACTAATAGTTTTCAACAATACTCGTTGAAAATCATTCAAATCAAGTGTGAATTATAAAAACTCATTAATTTCAAATTCACTATTATCAAATTATGCAAGAAAAGCAACAAAAGTTGATTTTTATTATTTTGTAAAATGCTATATAATCGGTCATTGCAATAGATGAAAAGTAAAAAAAGACTTAAAAGAGGGAAAATGTGTTTAAAGAAATTGCCAAGCGATGCATTATTAAAGGTTATCCAGATGGCACTTTCCGACCAAACGATTTGGCTCAACGTCAACATGTGGTACTTATGATTGACCGTGCATTACAACCAACACTAATTCGAGATGCTGTATCATTTTCGGATGTACCTAAAAGCATGTATATTATGAACAAATTACACGACTGCAACGAGCAGGTATCGTGGATGGTTCAAACGGAGCTTTCCAAATGCATATATAACACGTGCTCAAATGGCAAAAATGATGGTGCTTGCATTTGGCTTAACGCCAGAAGGCAATAGTAGGCGATGAAAACGGTAATTTTAGACCAAATGAAAACTTAACACGCGCACAATTTACAGCGTTTATGTATCGAGCACTTGTGTTATAAAACGTGAAAAAGAGGGATGTATCGTATATTCGATACATCTTTCTTTCAATTTTTTGATAAATGAAAAGAAAAATAGGTACTACATTAATTATTTGCGAATAAATCGGGGAGTCGTAGGAACAATTAAGCTATTGGGAGTCTTTTTATCATAAATTTGTAACTATCTTCATATAGTATTAGTAAGCCTATGAAAGGAGTCGTTATCATGCGCATGCCGGCACTACCTAAAAAGAAGTCTCCTCCAAGGGAAGCACCAAGGTCATGGTGGAAAGTTGTGAAAGCGTACTTATCCAGAGGGAGGTTTTACCGTATACCGCCTCGGAATTGATAAATGAGCATTCAATGTTCGATGCAAAAAAGTCGCCTTAATAGCGACTTTTTTATCTTCTTTCAGCAAATGTTTTTGTAGCGAAAGCAAAGCGTCAGCTACAGTTACACCAAGGTAAAATTGATTATTACATCTGTTCATTTTCTAATAGAAATGTATTCTTTGTTGGGCCGATTAAATAAAGCTCATGCATGGCTCGAGTAAGTGCCACATAAAGTAGCTTGCGATCAACCTTCGTATCGTAGAAAGGTGTATCGAATGCAGCTACGATAACAGCATCAAATTCAAGACCTTTTGCTAAATGACTCGGAACAACGAGCAATAAATCCTGATTAATAGACTCGTTTTCAGTTAAAAGCTGAGAAGCAATTTTTTTGTCTTTTAATGCTTGTTGCATTGTTAGCGCCTCTGCAGTCGTTTTACAAATTAAAGCGATGGAATGATGTCCATTGGCTCGAATGGCATCAAAAATTTCTTGTATTTGCAGGGCATCGAATGATGAAGCCGCTATATAGGTAGGGACATTGCCATGACGAACTACTGGCTCTACTAATGGAAGCTGTTCATCCATTTGTGCTAAAACCTTGTTCGCAACATCCATAATTTCAATTGTTGTTCGATAGCTTTTTTGAAGTGTTCTAAAGCTTGCTCTAGGAAATAGATTTTGGACAGGTTCCCAGGCAGTAAGAGAACGATAGCTATGAATTCCTTGTGCTAAATCACCAACCATCGTAAACATATCTGTTTCAAGCCCTGTTTTTAAAGCAGCAAGCTGAAATAAACTATAGTCCTGTACTTCATCGATAAAAACAACTCTCATTTTCCATTCATCTGGAATGCCCTTTATACGAGCTTGTAAATAATAAAGTGCAGCTAAATCTTCAAGCACCCATTGTTCTTTAACGTGTGCCTGTAAAAATTGCTGTTGCTCAATGTAATGCCATTCCGGTGCAAGCTCTGTTAAAAGCTCAGCATTAGTTAGAAGAGTACGATAGAGAGTCTTGATGTTATGTTTAGAAAAGCGTCGCATATAAACTGTTGCAGTTGATTTTGCCTCTTTTTCAATGGCAGGAATGCGTTCATCGCGCTCATCAATAAACTTCGTGACAACACGACGTCGTTTGTCATCATCACGAAATCCATCAAGTGCTCTGCCAAGTGCTTCATCATATTTTTTATGAAGCGTATTTAAAATAGCCTGTTTCTTTTGACGGACATGGCTTGCTAGCACTTTTTTAATATGTGCTAGTCGTTTTTCAATCGGCATATAAGAAAATTCATATAAAAATAGCTTCTTTAAATGGGAGGCGCGCATAATGCAATATTTTTCAATGAAAACATCCTCAAATTGGTTGGCGATTTCCTGCTCTATTTTTTGAACGTATCGTTCTATTACATCACGGTAATAAAGAGAGCCCTTCATTTCAGATATCCAAGAAGCTGCCTGTTGGGGTTCTCCTGCAACAAGCGATTCTAACTGCTCATTTGGGTTTTGTAGTTTCAGTTTTAGCTTAGTTGCAGCTAGAACGTAATCGGTAAAGGTTGTTTGACAAATTTTATCGACACCAAGCTCTGGTAAAACATCACCAATATAATCGATAAATAACTTATTCGGTGCTAAAATCATGAGCTGCTCTGGGTTAAAATGCTCGCCCATTGTGTAGAGGAAGTAAGATATTCGGTGTAGGGCAATGGTTGTTTTTCCACTACCAGCAGCACCCTGTACGATAATAGGCTGACGAAGATGTGCTCGTATAATTTCGTTTTGCTCCTTTTGAATGGTAGAGACGATTTCTGTCAAACGCACATCTGCTTTTCCAGCTAATGCTTCTTGCAGTAATTCATCGTTGGTTGTTAAATCAATATCCCGGATATCAAGCAATTCACCATCTTTGATTTTATATTGTCGCTTGGCAAATAGGTGTCCCTTATGGATTTCTCCGCGAACATCATATTCCATATCCCCAAGGCGACCATCATAATAGACGTTTGCTACCGGCGAACGCCAATCGACGATAATAGGCTCGTGGGTTTCTCGGTGAAACAAAGAGGTTTTTCCAATATAAAGGAATTCTTCAGGATCTCCTGTCTTTTGAAAATGAATTCGGGCAAAGTATGGCTTTTTTTGAATGGCCTCTAAGCCTTCCTTTTGGTTTCGGGCCATTTCAAAGAAACGAGCATTTGCTAAGATATTAATATAGCCCAAACTTGAATCTAAATAATCAAGATCAGCCATCGACTTACGAATATTTTCCTGAGCAGATTGCAAACCTCTTTGTGATTCATTTAAAATTTGCTGCATGTAATTTTTAGTGGAAGCTAGCCGTTCCACTTCAGCTTGAAAATCTGGATGTTGTGCAGTCATTCTTTAGCACCTCCTAAGTACTTGCATTTTCAAATAGATTATCATACTACTATATATAATATTTACCATCAAGTGAAATTGTATTAGGCTTATATAGGAAAAAGGGAAACTGAAATATAATGGCCCACCAGCTACTCTGTTGAGAGGTGGGCGAAACAGGAGGTTATCAGATTTGGATATTTTTGCCCATAGAGGCGTTTCAGAACATTACCCTGAAAATACTATGGCTGCTTTTGTGGCCGCATCAAAACTACCAATTACAGGGGTTGAACTAGATGTTCATTTAACAGCGGATAGGGAGTTAGTCGTTATTCATGATGAAACGATCAATCGCACTTCTAACGGCTCTGGCTACGTAAAGGATTATACGCTACAAGAACTTCGTGCATTTGATTTTGGTTCATGGCTTTCTTCTGAATTTGAGGGTGAAAGCATTCCAACTCTAGGAGACATTTTAGAGCTGTTTGCAGGCACAAATCATCGCATTAATATTGAGCTCAAAACAGATATATTTCCATATGACGGGATAGAAGCGCTTGTTATTAGGGAAGTAGCTGCATATCAAATGACAGAGAGAGTAATTATTTCCTCCTTTAATCATGAATCTATTCAGATCGTCGCACAAAGGGCACCGTATATCGAAAAAGCGGCGCTGTTTGCGGGAATTTTAGTTGATTTTAATGGCTATACAGCTCAAATCCCGGCAGATGCTATACATGTCAGCTTACCTACAGCGTTTCGCAGGTCGATACAAGAAGCTCTAAATGAAGGAGCGACTGTACGTGTGTATACAGTTAATGATGTCGATCACGCAAAACAATTACAGCAGCTCGGTGTACAGGCAATATTTACAGATGACCCGGAAAAGATAGTGTCGGGATTGGCATAGGATAGGAGCGACGGATAGAGCTGTCAGAGCGATGGAAAGAATGGTCAAAGCGACGGATAGGAAGGCGAGAGCGACGGAAAGAAAAGCCGAGGTGACGGATAGAAGTCAGAGCGACGGATAGAAAGGCAAAAGTAGCGGATAGAACCGCCAAAGCACTGGCTAGGCGTTATTCGTGGGCTTTTTCGGATTTAACGCGCTGAGGGTGCGCGTATATCAGTGCGTTAAATCCTAGTATGAAAAGATAGCAATTAAATTTTTCTGTTCCTACCACTTGACGCGATTTTCTTCGATGCTGCCTAGCATTTGCTTGATTACAAGTGTTTCGCCATTGTCTAGTAATACGGAGCCGTCGTAATAGCCAAACATTTGATGTACTTCAGATTTTATGAGACCAGCTTTTGTGACGGATACACGCTCGAAGAATGGGGAGAATGTTAATGAAACTTGGTTAGTGAATTTAGTCTTAATTTTCCACCGTTGCATTAAATCCTCTTGATCATAATTGAACAGTACATCCTCATGTATTTTTGTCATTTTACCTTCAACGAAAACAGCATTTTCGGTCATTCCAGTTCCGTCTGTCCATTTACCACCTAAATTGAGTCCGATTCGTCTACCTCGAACTCGTTGTGAGGCCATGCCCCAATTCCATGTGGATGTACGCGGCCAAACACCTCGACTGTATTCTAGTACAGAGAAGTTTTCCTCAGGGGAAAATGTAAAACGGCGATTACCAATTGTCACGAATCCAGAAGTAGGGAGTATATGATGCTTACCTGTAAATTGGAATGTTTTACGGTTCCAAGGGATGACTACATTCAATGATTCATCTGTAGACGGATGCTGAATAACAAGCTTTGCACGTAAAACATCTCCATCGAAGTCAGGGATTGAAACTGATAGATGTGTTTCATTTTGTACATATGTCATATCAATCATCATGTCGCTATTTTTGAAGGATACTGAATCTAGCACCTGTGTAGGCATTTTTAATTTTCCACCTAATGGAATTGTAA
This sequence comes from Lysinibacillus sp. NPDC093190, assembly GCF_050280425.1. Classification (NCBI taxonomy): domain Bacteria; kingdom Bacillati; phylum Bacillota; class Bacilli; order Caryophanales; family Bacillaceae; genus Lysinibacillus; species Lysinibacillus sp. NPDC093190. The sequence continues at coordinate 6,063 of NZ_JBNNVG010000035.1, forward strand.
TTGTTTTTTCAAAGTAGCGCTGTGTTTCATATTCAAGGAAATAGACGAAGCAGACCGCTGCGTAGTCTAGATGGCTAATAGTAGCTGAGAAGATGATCTCATCGCCGTAGACACACCAATAATTCCATTTCTTTTTGCGCATGATATGGCCACTCAAATTGCTGTTAATGAGAGGTTTACGAGCAAATCCGATGGCAGCTGGATTTAAATTACCTTTTTTATCGCATAAAAGAGTAGGTTGTATAATTTCTTTCTCAGCATGCTGCTTCAATTTCAACATCCCTTCTGATTCATAAAGTAAAAATCTATAATTCCTTACCCTTATTGTAGCAAAAACAATCTTAAAATTGGCAAAGTTAGTACCAATTAAGACCACATTCGACATTTTTATGAATAAGGACCTAACTAATAGAAAAACCTCTTTATACATATGTTGAACATAAGGAGGAGGAGTGTGGCAAAAATGTATAACAGACAGGCCGCTGTACAGTATGCGAACTTGTGGTGGAACAGACGTAATCCAGCATTTCCGAATTTTACTGTTGATTGTACGAACTATATATCTCAATGTTTACTTGCCGGAGGAGCACCAATGCGAGGTGCTCCAAACAGAGGGAAGGGTTGGTGGGTTCAACATGGAAATTGGAGCTTTAGCTGGTCTGTTGCACATTCCCTTAGATGGTATTTGGAAGGCTCTACAACTGGGTTGAAGGGTAGGCGTGTACAATCTGCCGAGGAGCTAGATCTTGGAGATATCATTTTTTTAGATTTTCAAGGAGATGGAAGGATTGATCATTCCGTAATCGTGACAAGTATTCAAAATGGTATTCCATATGTTAACGCACACACTTCAGATAGTATTAATCGACCGTATTTTTATGAAGATTCAACGGCCTATACGCCAAGCATGACTTATTATTTCATTCATATAGACGATAGTTTCGTTTAAGGTGATAGTAGTGTTAAAGCTCATCATTTTATGATAATGTGAAGGATAGAAGATATCAATTTCGCCTTGGCGTAATTGCGTCCGGATTTTGAATTGTGCATGCACAATTCATTCCTTTCAAAATCCGTGACATCCGCCGGAGGCTTTATCTTCATTCAGTAGGTGTTTGGACACCCAAAAAAAGGAACTATATCTGAATTTATCTCACCACCTTCAGAGGAGGGAGTCTTCTGCTGAATGAAGATAAATTTTAATTATTGTATTGTTATAGAAGGAGATAAGAGTATATGAGTGAACAATTTTTGTCTGTTAGGGATGCGATCATTGAGCGTCGTTCTATTAAAAAATTTAATGGCCAGCCGGTAGATCGTGAAGATTTAATGGCCATTATTGACGATGCAGTATGGGCACCGAATCATGGAAACCGAGAGCCTTGGCGTTTAGTCGCTGCATGTGGTAAGGAGTTAGCTGCTCTTCATAATTTATTGCGTGATCTAGCGATACCGAAATGGCAGGAGCTTTCAAGTGAAGACTTAGCGAAGCAAATGACGAAATTCACATTACCGGGTGGCTATGCTTTTGTAATCGTTCCAGAGGATGCACGACAAAAAGAGCGATTAGAAGATTACGCAGCGGCAAGTATTTTTATTCAAAATATTCAATTGCTAGCTTGGGATAAAGGAATCGGCTCATGCTGGAAAACACCTGGCTTCCTAGATAATCCGAAATTCCGTGAAGCCTTAAAGGTTCAGCCGGGTGAGCGCGTAATCGCGATGCTACAAGTTGGCTATTTTGATGAAGTACCAAAAGGGAAAGAACGTAAAAAATCAGCAGATATCGTCACGTTTTTCGGAGAATAACATAGCAAAATCCTCTCGTTAAAATTTGGGGGCACTAAAAAGTCGATTTGCCACGAAAGATGTGATGCAAATCGACTTTTTTTGAGTCCTCATAAAATTGGCGAGGGGATTTGTTTAATTTATTTTTTTAATTCCGCTACCTCAAATAAATAATCGCTTAAAACACGTAATCCTTTATCGAAGTTTTCTAAATGGAAGTGTTCATTTGGTGCATGGAAGTTTTCACTTGATAAGCCGAAGCCCATTAGCACTACTGGCAATTCTAAAATTTCATCAAAGGCAGCCACGATAGGGATCGATCCTCCTCCACGTGTGTAAGCAGTTGGCACGTTATATACTTTTTCGTATGAGCGGCCAGCAGCTTGGATAAATGGATGATCAAATGGTGTTAAGAATGGACGACCTTTATCGAATTCAGAAATAGTCACTTCAACGCCAGTTGGCTTATGTTTTTCAATATGTGCTTTTAATAGTGCTACAATTTCATTAGGCTCTTGATTTGGTACTAGACGGCATGTGATTTTTGCGCCAGCCTCAGCAGGAAGCACTGTTTTAATGCCTTCGCCAGAGAAACCACCAAACACACCATTGACCTCTAATGTTGGGCGTGCCCAAGTACGTTCTAAATAAGAATAGCCAGCTTCACCGAATAATTCCTTCACGCCAACTTCTTCCTTCACGGATTCTTCATCAAAACTAAGCGCACGATAAGCTTCGCGTTCCTCTTCAGATAATGGTAAAACTTTATCGTAGAAGCCCTCAACTTGAATTGTGCCATGCTCATCACGGAAGGATGCTAAAATGTCAGCTAATGCATGAATAGCGTTTTGTACACCGCCACCGTAAAGACCAGAGTGAAGGTCTCCTTTTGCACCACGAACATCAATTTGAACCCCCGTTAAGCCACGTAATCCATAGCATACAGCAGGCTTACCAGGTCCATATAAACCTGTATCAGAAATTAAAATTAAGTCAGCAGCTAGTTTCTCCTTATGCTCTTCGACATAGGCAGGAAGGTGAGGACTACCAATCTCTTCTTCACCTTCATAGATGAATTTCACGTTCACTGGTAAAGTGCCAGTTGTTGCAAATAATGCTTCAATCATTTTTAAGTGCATAAACACTTGTCCTTTATCGTCACTAGCACCACGAGCGAATAGTTTGTTATCTCGGATTGTAGGGTTGAATGGCTCCGTTTCCCATAAATTTAATGGGTCAACCGGCTGTACATCATAATGACCGTAAAATAGAATAGTTGGTTTACCCTCTGCGTGTAACCAATCAGCATAAACAACAGGGTGACCTGCAGTTTGCGTAATGGAGATGTTCTCAAGATTTAGCTTTTTAAAAGCGTTTGCCAGCCACTCAGCGGCATTTTGTATATCTCCTTTATGCTCTGATAAAGAACTAATACTTGGAATACGTAAAAATTCATTTAATTCATGTAAGTGTGCTTCGCGATGTTCTGAGAAATACGCATCTAATTGCTGTAAATTTGTCATCTAGCATCCCTCTTTTCAAATATTTCGATAATAGAAATAGTATAGCATAATGTGGTTGGGGAATCTTGTTATAGCAATGGTTTCAGACGTTTTTATTATTGATTAGCCCCACAGAATATCGAAACAGAGAGATGTACCTTTACCAATCACAGACCATTTCTTGCTGGATGCTTGTCACATGCTTTCATCACTGTTCTTTTCTATTTATAAAAAAGCAATGTCCTCCAAATGCATTCTAGGACATTGCTAAAATCTATCGTACAACCGATGAATTATTTATTGAAGCGTACAAGGCGCTCAATTGGAAGACGTGAAGAACCATAAGCTGGTCCAGCTGCCTCGCCAATGGCTAGTAATAAAATAGGCACTTCGTTCGGTGGTAATTCCATATATTCAGCAAATTTTGATTTGTCGAAGCCGCCCATTGCGACTGTATCATAGCCCATTTCCTTCGCTAATAGCATAATTTGCATTGAAATTAAGCCTGCGTCAAAGTGAACGATATTTAGTAGTGCCTCTTTTGGGATTGCACCATACATTGCTAGAGAGTCCTGTGCAAGCTTACTTGCAATGTCTTCAGGCATATAGCCTAGCTCAACGTTTTTTGCATAAATTTCCTCTGCATTTAGATACATTTCTGTATCTCCAATGACAGCGATAATGGCAGATGCTGTTTCGATTTGTTCTTGATTAAATGAAAAAATATTGATGTTCTTTTGGATTTCTTTATCATCGATGACGATAAAGCGCCATGGCTGCATATTACTTGAAGATGGAGATGAAGTTGCATCTTCTAACAGTTGCATAATCGTTTCACGAGAAATCGTTGTGTTAGCATTGTATTTACGAACCGATTTACGCTCGTGCATAATTTTTTTTACTGGTGTAGTTGTCATTTTATTTCCCTCTTTTACTAAATATAAATTAAACCGCTTTAATTGTTACGTTGATATTGCCCATTGTCGCTTTTGAATAGGGACAAACGGTATGTGTAATCTCTAATAATTGTTGTGCTTCTTCAATTGATAAGCCTTCAATATGTCCTTCAATGTCAACAGCAAGCACGTAGTCAAATGCAGCTTGCTCAATTAGTTTAACCGTTGCTTTAATTGTTGATGCCCCTTGAATTTTCTTTTGACGTTTAATTAAATCTAACGCGCTATTAAAGCAAGCGCTATAACCTGCTGCAAATAGTTGTTCTGGGTTTGTAACATCCGCTAATTTTGAGCCAGGTGGTGCAATATTTAATGATAATGATTGATCCTCTGCATACGATTTACCATTACGGCCACCATCATTAATCATTGTTGTTGTATATAATTCTTTCATAAGATTAACCTCCTCTTCTGTTGAACCATTCAAATAGATTGTGCACAATTTAATTGCGCGATATTGATTGTATACAATTTAATTGTGTTTGACAAGTAGAAACTTTATTTTTAATATTAATAGTATCAAAAGTACTTAAAGAGGGGATTCCTATGCCGAATCATTTAGATAATCAACTATGCTTTCTTTTGTATGCGACTTCAAAGGAAATCATTCGACAATATACGATGTTATTAAAGCCATACGATTTAACTTATACAAGTTATATCGCCATACTAGCCCTAGAGGACGATGAGCAAATTACGGTGAAGGAATTGGGGCAACGTTTATTTTTAGACTCTGGTACATTAACACCAGTACTAAAAAAGTTAGAGGTAACAGGCTACGTCCGTCGTGAGCGTTCCAAGGAAGACGAGCGACATATGAAAATCTATTTAACAAAAGCAGGGATTGAAGTACGTCAAAAGCTACCTGAAGTGTCACGTCAAGTAATGAAGCAAACGAACATTTCAGAGCAGCAGTATATGCAGCTGAAAATCGTCCTTCAAGATATTTTACAAAACGACTTGCCAATTAAGGATGAAAAGCTAGGGAAATAAACTGATTTATGAGTCTCTCCTTGAACTATTGGATCAATGCACACAAGATTCAGCCACAAAATAATCAAATTGTATTATTTAGTAACGTCAGCTATCAAGTTGGCGTTTTTCTGTTTTATATAATAAAAACAGGGATAAACAGGTGTTTTTGTACATCCAAATGAGAGGGATTGTCAAACTAGTTAATTTGGAAAAAAGGTAGTTACTGAAACTTTACGAAATTAAACCTCGTAAATACAAGTAAATGTTTTATTTATACATTAATGGGGGTGTTGTTGTGGAAAAGTTCAGTAGTCCAGAAGAAATCATAGATATCTGGTTAAGAGAAGGTTACGAAAAAGTTTATGATGCTACATCAAAAGACTTTCAAAAGATGGTCACTTTAGAACAATTCATGGAGCTAAGCACATTTTTTAATAAGGGTGTTAAAAAATATCAATTAGAAACAAAGACGAAATTACAAAATTTAACGCATTACGTATGGTCAGATGATAAACGAGAGAAAGTAGTTGTAGCTTCCTTTGATGAATTCAATCAAATACAGCGTTTTTATTTAAAGCCTTTTACTGCTTATCCAAAAACGGATCAACAATATACAGAAAATAAATTTATAATGCCAATTAGAGGTGAGTGGTTTGTTTTTTGGGGTGGTACGAATGAATTTGTAAATTATCATTATGTATATGAAAATCAGCGATATGCTTACGATTTAGTAAAAGTTCAAGATGGACAATCTTATCAAAATAGCCAAATTCGAAATGAAAATTTTTATGCTTTTGATGAAGATATTATAGCACCAGCAGATGGTAAAATCGTAAAAGTTGTAGATGGAAAAAAAGATAATGTACCAGGGAAAATGGATGAACATAATCCAGCAGGAAACTATGTCATGATTGAACATGCGAATCATGAGTTTAGTATGATTGCACATTTTAAAAATAACTCAATTTTAGTAAAAGCAGGCGAAATCGTAACAGAAGGGCAACTTATTGGGAAATGCGGAAACTCTGGTAATTCATCAGAACCTCATATTCATTTTCAGGTAATGGATTCCCCTGATCTTGTATATGGAAAGTCCATTCGTATTCTATTTAAAGATGGTAAAGAGCCAATACAAGGGGATACGATATCTTAAACATACGAAGCGAAAGCAAAGTGTCAGGTATGGAAGTCTCTCACCTCAATGATGAATGCGGGATTAAGTTACTTTTCAATAAGATAGTTCAATATTTTTGATTTTTATGTATTTGTGCAAGTATTCTATTCAGGAGGTGATAGAATGGTGAAACATAAAAAAATAATAGCTATTTCAGGTAGCATTCGAGAAGGTTCTTCCAATACGAATATATTAAAGGCTTTAGCAGCTTTTATTCCTGAAGATATTGATTATTCTATTTATAACGGAATAAAAGATATTCCGCATTTCAACCCAGATATAGATGGAACGGAACCACCAGCTGTTGTAGAGAATTTTAGAAAAACGTTAGCTGAATCACATGCACTTATAATCTGTACGCCAGAATATGCAAAAAGTGTTCCAGGAGTCTTGAAAAATTCTTTAGAGTGGCTTGTTTCATCTGCCGAACTTTATAAAAAACCCGTAGCTGTTATAACAGCTTCTCCATCAGTTACTGGAGGAGACAAAGCGCATGAATCTTTACTACTTACTCTAGGCATGCTTGATACGATTATTGTTGAAAATGGATCGTTGCTAGTTCCAGCTGTCGGAACTAAATTTAATGATAATGCCACAGTGAAAGACGAGAGCACCAAGCAATCACTTATTGACCTTATCAATAGTTTAGTGTACGAGATTAATAAATAACATAATCAACAAGTGCACGGATGCACTATAAAGCACAATTCTACCTTACGATATGGTGGCGTAGCTCTTCCAAGGTATCTAAAATTAGCTATCGACAATTAAATATTTTACCGTAGTAGAAAGGTCTTACTTCTAGCACAGTAAGGCTTTTTCTTTTGTGGAAAAGAAATTAACACCGAACAACAAGCGTTTGCTGATTACAACATTGAGTTAGGAAATGCTACTTTAGATAACTGGTTGAAATGGTAATTGGTTAACGAGTTCAAGATCACCCTACAATAGATGATCTTGAATACTCCGTTTTCAAAGTTTGTTACCATTTACCAAATGAAAGGGATTAGTTTTTTAGTTGTCTGTTTATATAATGTAAATTGTTCTCCGTACTTGTTTTGTAAGTAATCATCAGATTTTGGAATATAGCCAAAAACAAATACTAAGAATAAACCTAGAGGGATAAGCAAACTATAAATATTGTTAGAGATTAGCGCTAAGCCTAGTACCCAAAGGCAATCTCCAAGATAATTAATATGAATCGCATATTTAAATAAACCGTCTGTATATAGTTTACCTTTGTTTTCAGGATTGTCCTTAAAAGGTTTTCTAAGTAACTCTGAAACTGTGTTCAACATACTGCCCCCTAAAAACAATATCCAGCCTACAATAAGTACTGTTAAGTTTGGATCCTGATTACTAGTAATCATTAAAATGGGGAAACCTAAATAATAAATCCCGAAAGCTAGACTATTCATGATAGCTTCTTGCCATGCAATACCCCTAGGCAACCATATAAACATCATAGCTGTTAATCGTAAAGCTGTAATAATTAAAGCAATAAAAAGCCCTAGTGAAATGCCTGATTTGTCATATGTAATGAAAAGTAAATAATAGGCAATGATTAAATAGATAATCTCAGCAACTAAAATCAAGATTTTTTCCTTTATCGTTGACTTGCTTATACCATACATTGTAAGACGCTCCTTCATTTTTTATTTAATAGGGAAATATACCTCTATAATATTATTCTCCTCTGGTGTGCTATAGGGGTCCGTTTGATAAACTTCAAACGGAGCACCGTTCAGTTTATAGTTATTTTCAGCAATCCAAACATGCAGCTTTGTATGAATAGAAGGTAATTCATCGTAAGAGCCAATAAGCGTAGCCATTGCGCAAAGGCCCGGATTAAACACTTTTGTTTTATTTGTGGCCATTGCAAGAGGAATGGCAATTTCTACATCATAATTTTCAGGTTCATATTCTGAACTATGGAAAATAGCAAGTGGCTTGGCAATAGGTGATAAATTTTCAAACAAAATTTTACTAAACAACTCATTAAAATGTATTAGAAAATCAGCGGTATTTATTTGTTTTCGTTGAGATAATATATGATAGGTTAAGTGATCCACAAGTTTAATCTCAATCTGATCTAAATAACCCATGATATTTTTCTCTTCTTCTAATAGTTGAATATCATGCTTTAATTTTTTTGACAACGAAGAATAAAATGTAATCTGTTGTGTCAGATTTTCTTGCTTGGCTTTCATTTTAGAGTTAAAAAGTTCGGTATTCTCCCAATTAGCTAAAATAACCTTGATTTCTTCTAATGAAAATAAATAGCTTTTTAAGCGTGCAATCAATAAAGCTGTTTCTAATTGAGAAATATCGTAATAGCGATAGTTGTTTTTAGCGTCTATGAAAGCGGGTTTTAAAAGTCCAATTTCATCATAGTAGCGAAGAGTCTTCAATGTGAGATGTGAGACCTTTGAAAACTCACCGATCGTAAGCATAACAATCACCTCCTGTTTTAAATATAATGCTTCCTGTAAGTGGAGGGTCAATCAATGTAACTAAATTTTTTTATCGTCATATAAAATATTGGCGGAATTAGGGAGTAATAGATTGTGAGACTGCATTAGGGTGGGAGTAGTTCAATGAATTTGATTTAACCTCAAGTTGGGTATACATTCCCCAGGTGTAAATCAAACTGTTGATAAGAAATCTAAGGTTTATATATGGGGATATAAAAATTATTTATTTTATTTAGATAAAAGGAAAAAGTTGATCTAGAAAGTCTGTAAAAGGGACTTCTTGGATCAACTTCAGAGGCTATGGCAATCCTTATACGAAATTCTTCATCATTTACTGAATGTTTTGCCCGCTGTGTCAAAAATGTCTATGTTTGAAATGAACTGACCTCAAAAGGTTTTTTATCGTCTCCTTTCGGAACAGCTCCATGATTAATAATGGAAGATAATAATTGAATTCCACTTTCGATTTGGTGTTCTGATAATGCTCCGAATCCTAACATAATAATGGATTCTGGCTTTTGAAGAGACCAATGGGCATTTGGGGAATAAATTCGAACACCCAATTTTTCAGCTTCAATAATTAAATCCTCCGCTTTTATATGTTTTAAATAAAGTAATACATGCAGACCAGCTTTTTCTCCTATTACTTCAACAAAAGGATATAAGTAATTTTCAATTGCTTTTAATAGTACTTTATGTTTCTTTTGGTATGTTGTTTTCATGCGACGTAAATGCTTTTCAAAATAACCTTCTTCCATAAAATGTGCAAGTGCATCTTGAATAATCAGTGAAGCCCCTTGACTATATGATTTAAGATGTTGAATCCCATGTTTAACTAAATCATCAGGTAGAATTACATAGCTACATCTTATGGAAGGTGAAAAACTTTTTGAAAATGTGCCACAGTAAATCACTCGATTCTCATTATCTAATGATTTCAAAGGAGGTATAGGTTTTCCAATATGACGAAATTCACTATCATAATCATCTTCTATAATGTAACTTTCATTTCTCTTTGCCCACTCTAACAGTTCCAGTCTTTTTTTTATAGGTAAAACCATTCCCATCGGAAATTGATGTGAAGCAGTAATATAAACAGCTTTTGTTAAAGTCTGTTTTAAATGCGAAACAGAAATACCATCTTCATCTAATGGAATGTCACAAATTTTGCACTGACTCTGAACGAATGCTGCTCTCGCGTCTTCATAGCCGGGATTTTCGATAGCTACCATAGTTGATGCTAAATCTAATAAGCGCGTAATGAATTGTAAACTTTGTTGAGTACCACCAAAAATAAAAATCTGATCACTCGAACAATTAATACCTCTAGATTTACGGACATAATGTGATATTTGTTTTCTTAAATGTAACTCGCCTTGTTTTTCTCCATAGCTAGTCATATTATTAATATTTTCTAAAGCTCTATTCATACATTTTCTCCAAGCCCGAAGAGGGAATTTGGAGGGATCTAATGAACTATAAAAGAAATCGATTGAAATGTTAGGTGACTCGACTTCTTTGACATTATTGATGGGGCTAGGGTCTGATATAAATTTAAAATTTTCGAAAGGTAGAATGAAAATTCCACTTCTTGGTTTACTTTCTACATATCCTTCAGCAAGCAACTGCTGGTAGACAGAGTGTATAACTTGTTTGCTAACATTTAATTCGTGAGCAAGAAATCGAATGGAAGGTAATTTTTCACCAGCTATTAAATTACCTAATTGTATTTCATTTTTTATATAATTATATAATTGTACATGAAAAGGCTCATGATTCTTACTTCGATCAAAATAAAAAAACATATTTTTCTCCTTAAACTGTCCTATTAAAAAAATAACAAACTGTCTCTTTTCAATATGACAGTTCTATTTTATTCTATCATTATTCGAGTTACAAAAGACTAACATATATCTTTATATGGATTTAAGGAGAAGATAAAAATTGTCGACATATATTTTACAACATGTTCCATTCGAAACTCCTGGAATTATAGAAGAAATCGAATCATATACGATTATTAAAATGTACGAAGATGCACAATTACCTTCAATAGAAGAAGTAGGTATGTTAATTATCTTAGGGGGACCTATGAGTGTAAATGATTCAATTCCTTGGTTAGAATCGGAAAAAATATTTATAAAAGAAATAATCAAAGTAAATAAACCAATTTTAGGGATCTGTTTAGGGGCACAACTCATAGCAGAAACTTTAGGTGCAGAGGTTTATAAAAATCCGAAAGGTAAAGAGGTAGGTTTTTATCAGGTAAAAAAAGTTACTAACGAATATGATTTTTTACCTAGTGCGCTTGAAGTTTTGCATTGGCATGGAGATACTTTCGAACTTCCTAAAGAAAGTAAGAGACTGTATTCAACTGATGCTTGTTCAAATCAAGCCTTTATCTATAATTCAAATGTAATTGGTTTGCAATTTCACTTAGAAATGACTAAAAATACGTTGTTGCAATTAGTGGAGGAAGATAAAAATTATATAGAAGGTAGTATTTATGAACAAACAGCCGAAACGATATTAAATACTTCTATTTCATCTGAAAATAAAAAAGTATTAGCAGAGATTTTAGAGTATTTAAAAAATAATTAAAAAGGAAGAAGTATTTATGGATCAAAGAGTACATCCAGATTTAAAAGAACCATTTTCATCTTTAAAAGAAATGACACTGACAGTTGAGAATATAAAAGATATCCGAAGAAAAAATAGAGAGATGATAGTACCCTATCAAAATAATAATCTGATTTTAGAAGAACAATGGATAAATGATAGTGAAAAGTTAAGGATTAAAATTTATCGTCCAAAATATCAAAAGGATACATTGCCTGGTGTTTTATATATACATGGCGGTGGGTATATTTTTGGATTAGTAGAAGGTAACGATGTAAAATGCGGGGAAATTGTAGAGAAGGTAAATTGTGTAGTTATTTCAGTAGATTATCGGTTAGCTCCTGAACACCCATACCCTGCTGCGATTGAAGATTGCTATATTGCATTGCAATGGTTTGCTGAAAATGCTCAACAATACAATGTTGATCCTGATAACATAGCTGTTTTAGGAGGTAGTACAGGAGGTGGTTTAACAGCAGCACTTTCTCTAATGGCAAGAGATCGAAAGGGGCCAAAAATTAAATTTCAAATGCCTTTATTTCCTATGATCGATGACAGCTGTCAATCAAAATCTAGTAAAGAGATTATTGATAAACGTGTGTGGTGCGGCGATTTTAATAGACTTGCTTGGACTCAATATTTAAAAAATAATATTGGAAAGAAGACGCCTATTTATGCTGCACCAGCTAGAGCAAAAGATTATTCAAATCTGCCTCCTACTTATACAGCAGTCGGAGAACTTGATCCTTTTAGAGATGAAACATTACAATACGTTACAAATTTAATAAATGCAGGTGTACCAGTAGAATTTCATCTCTATCCAGGATGTTTCCATGAGTTTGAAGCAATAGTTCCAAATGCGGCTATAAGTAAATTGGCTACGGAAGAAACTTATCGAGCATTGAAAAAAGCATTATACAACTAATATGGGCTTAACTTTATCTTTTTTTCTCTTCAAACAAGATCTATTGTTTAGCATTTACAAATGTAATTTATAATTTCCATAAAGCAAAAAGCATCTACTCTCGGGGATGTTTTTTTTGTTGCTATTAGATTTTGTCGCAGTCTTTTTGTCTTCAAATTATTTACAAACATGAGTGATTGCAACGTTTTGGGTACTTTTGAATTGGATGGGAAATTTATAGATGTAGTGAAATTATTTGTTCAGAGATTTAGGAAAGAACAAAATGATGAATGGAATTTAATAAGGGAGTATTGTGAGCACCTTAATTTGGAATCTTTTATCTCTAACTAATTGAGGTAATGCTATATCTTTATCAAACTAGGTATTCAACCACTCGTATTTGAGTGGTTTTTATTTTGCCTGAGAAGCGGGCAGGGTCCATCTTGGTTCATTATTTAAAGTTGGGCAGGACATTTTTTTAAACGGATGCCCACTTAACCCCTAAGAAAAGTACACAGTCGGAACGGAAATTAACCTCACATGATGAGTTTTCATCTTGATATATTTCCCGATTATCACCTTTACATTGAAGCTGTCCGGTTATTATGGTGGAGTGTATATTCTTGAATATTGATTGCTAAAGAAATATAATTTCTAAAAGGAAACTATATTCGAGGTGAAATAAGTGGAAAATATAAAAAATGCTCTGATTAATTTGCAATGTGAATTGGTTGCAGAGAGAAATAAAGTGAATCTGCAAAATATAAGTTGGATACAATATGATATCTTGCATCTGTTATCAGAAGAGGAAAGATTATTACCGTCGCAAATAAGTACTATTCTTGGGATAAGTAGAACGAAATTGTCTAAATCTTTGAGAGACCTAAAACAATTAAGCTATCTGGAACAAAAACCAAATGTCCAAGATGGAAGAGAGTTAATCACTATGTTGACTGCCGATGGAAAAGCGCTAATAAAAAACATAGAAACGGGTCATGACAAACTTTACGAAATTGCAGGTAGTGTATTCTCGGAGGAAGAGTTGGTGTTGTTTTCGGAGCTATCAATGAGGTTTTCTAAGGCTCTTAAAGATGAAAGGCTGAAGGATCATGAATGAGTTTATTTCAATAAAAGGGGCAAAGACAAACAACCTGAAAAATATTTCTCTAGAGATTCCAAAGCATAAAATCACTGTTGTAACTGGTGTATCTGGATCAGGAAAATCGTCTTTGGTTTTCGATACTTTAGCTGCTGAATCTCAAAGACTATTAAACGAGACCTACTCCAGTTATATTCAACAATTACTGCCGCATTTTGATAAGCCAGTCGTTGATAAGATAGAAAATCTGCCAGTTTCAATAGTCATTGATCAAAAAAAAGTCAGAGGAAATGCTCGCTCGACTGTTGGTACATTCACAGACATCTATACAAGCCTGCGGTTGCTATTTTCTAGAATGGCTACTCCGTTTATTGGTTATTCTATGGCGTATTCGTTCAATAATCCGGATGGGATGTGTCCGGTTTGTAAAGGTATTGGAGAGATGCAACAGATTAACGTTAATAGATTGATTGATTTTGATAAATCACTTAATGAGGGAGCCATTCGTTTTCCTACATTTCAGCCTGGCGGTTGGCGGCTAACACGATATACGGAGACAGGGAATTTTGATAATGATAAAAAAATCTCTCAATATACAGAAGAAGAATTGAATATCCTACTTTATGATGAAGGAAGTGCCCCGAAGAATCCTACTGAGCGTTGGCCGAAGACTTCTACATATGTCGGAGTGCTTCCACGGATTCAAAAAAGTTTCGTTGAAAAGGAAGATGCCAAATATCAATCTAATTTAGAGAGAATCCTCGAAATTCGTACCTGTCCGGATTGCTTGGGGACTAGAGTAAATAAAACAGTACGCTCAGTTAAATTAAGAGGTAAATCTATTGCTGATTGTGTGGATATGTCTATTGATGATCTATTGTTGTTCATCCAATCCATTGATAGTTCGTCCGTTTCAATTATTATTGAAGATGTAATACGAAAACTTGAAAGTCTACAAATAGTTGGGCTAAATTATCTCACCCTTAATCGAAATACCACAACTCTTTCAGGTGGGGAGTCTCAAAGAATAAAGATGACTAAGCATTTGACTAGTTCATTGTCAGATGTTTTGTATATTTTTGATGAGCCAAGTATTGGGCTTCATCCAGAAAATATTGTTGGCATCAATCAAATTTTTCGTGGTTTGAAAAAAAAGGAAACACGGTCGTTTTAGTTGATCATGATCCAGATATCATTAAAATTGCTGATCATATCATCAACATTGGCGAGCTTGCGGGAGAAAATGGAGGAAGAATAACGTTTGAAGGAAACTATCCTGATCTCCTAATTTCTAATACGCTCACTGGTAAAGCTTTATCAAAAAAACATACGGTCAACACAAACAAAATTGCTTTTCAATCATTTTATTCACTCGATCAAGTCAGTCTTCATAATGTTCGGGATGCAACAGTTAAAATACCAAAACAGGCTTTAACTGTTGTGACAGGTGTTGCTGGCTCCGGAAAAAGTACATTGATACGTTATTTATTCACTGAAAAATATCCTAACACTAGAGTGCTAGATCAAAGTCCTATACATGGGAGCAATCGATCCAATCTGCTAACTTATCTCAATGTATTCGATAAGATAAGAGAGCTGTTTGCCCGTGCATCCAATAAAAGTGCCTCTTTATTTAGCTTCAATGGAAAAGGTGCTTGTCCAGTTTGTAAAGGGAAAAGTCATGTAACACTAGATTTGGCCTATATGGGAGACGTTGAGCAGGTTTGTGAGAAATGCAATGGGAAAAGATATAACGACGAAGCACTCTCAGTTAAGTGGAAAGGATTGAGCATCCACGATGTACTCCAACTGACGCCTTTAGAGGCCAAAGAATTTTTTAGTGACCACGGCATTCAAAGGATTATGTCCAATTTAATTATGGCGAATTTAAGTTATGTACACTTGGGTCAAAGTTTAGACACTTTCTCAGGTGGTGAGCTTCAACGAGTAAAAATAGCAAAAATATTGGGTGACGCAAGTAATGACCTTATTGTGTTGGACGAGCCAAGTACAGGATTGCACGAAGCTGACATTGATAATTTATTAGTGTTGTTTAATAAACTTTTAAGTGAAAAGAAAACACTAATTGTGTTGGAACATAATTTATCAATTTTAAGCCAAGCACAATGGATCGTTGATATGGGGGTAGAGGGTGGAAACTTAGGAGGAAATGTTCTCTTTGAAGGTTACCCAAGCGATTTATTGGATATAGAAAACTCATATACAGCAAAACACTTACGACGCTATGTGAAATAGACTATTCTATGAACTTAAGTAGAGGGGTCTTCACCAACATTCTAATAAAAAGCTGAATGAGAGAAATCATTCAGCTTTTAGTATGCTTATTCTCGAATAACTAATAGTACGCCACTAAAGATTAATACAGTTCCAACCCAAAAGGATACACCGATTTGTTCGCCTAGTAATAGCCATCCTAGGAAGGTGCCGACGATTGGTTGAAAGAAGAAAAATAAACCACCACTTGCGGCATTGAGCATCTGTAATCCACGATTCCACAGTAAGAAGCCACACGCTGTAGAAATAATTCCTAAGTAGAGTAGGCCACCCCAGATTGATGGTTCTACCATAGCATGGAAGTCTAAATTTTTTAATCGTGGAATGGCTAAAGGTGTTAAGACAATGATAGCGACAAGTGTTCCGTAGCTAGTGACAACGATTTGTGAATACTGCTCCGGTACCCGTTTAATAAGGACGGACATCAGTGACCAGGTTAGGGCAGCGATTAGTAGAGCAACCCCACCTAATTGATGGGAGGAATCGATATGTGCACTACCGACGATCATATAGACTCCGAATGTCGCTAGAATAATAGAAACAGCTTTTTTAAAAGTGATTTTTTCTTTTAAAATGAATCTCGCAAATACAACCATAAATGCCGGTGTCGTTGCAGTAATGATAGCTCCCATTTGAGCAGTAGACAGCATAGTACCTATCTCTTGGGCAACGATAGAAATCGTATTGCCAATTAGCCCGATCATAAAAATTAACAGCCAGTCCCGTTTATCAATTCGCCATGATTGCTTTGTAATAATGCCAATGATAATCAAAGCAATTATTGCAATCATATAGCGTAGCCATACTAATTCTAAAGGTGGTACGGTATCGACAACTACCTTTACTACTACATACATGCCGCCCCAAATGCTAGCAGCAAGTGATAAATATAAGGAACCTAATAAGGTTTTTTTCATGTTTTCCCCTCCGTTATCTCTAGACAATGCCTGTCCTTAACGGAGAAATGAGGATTCTCCGTTAAGGGAGAATAACTTCAGGTACATCGTGTTCAAATAATGGTGAAAAGATCATAATATAGCCAGCTCCTTTTATAGTATTTCATTCATCATATAACATTTTTTTGAATTTGAGAGAAAAAAATGATCTGAGCTCGGTAAATTACCGAATTCAGATCATGTTAAAGCAATTTCGCCTTGGCGTAATTGCGTACGGATTTTGAATTGTGCTTAGGCCTGCACGATGCAGGTCAGTTAGCCGTTTTCGCAGGATGTGAAGGTTTTAGGCTAACATCCTTATATTAATTCCTTTCAAAATCCGTGACATCCGCCGGAGGCACTATCTTCATTCAGCAAAACATTTGTTGCTGTCGCTACGCTTTCGCACAGAAAAACATTGCTGAATGAAGATAAATTATTGAGCTGTATAGCCACCATCAACAAGAAGGGTAGTCCCATTGACAAAGCTTGCATCATCGCTTGCTAAAAATAGCACAGCTTTTGCTATTTCCTCTGGTTTACCAAGTCTGCCTTGTGGATGAAGTGAAGCTAAATATTCTTTCTTTTGAGCATCTACTTCAGCGAGTAGGGGTGTGTCAATGTATCCCGGACATACAGCATTAACACGAATGCCTTCTTTTGCATAAGCAGTACATAAGTTTTGCGTTAACAGTTTTACGCCACCTTTTGCAGAAGAGTAGGCTGTTACAACTGGTAGTGAAGCGAAACTATGGATAGAGCCAGCATTAACAATAACACCGCCTGTCCCTTGTTTAAGGAACTGTTCAATTGCATATTTATCAGAAAGAAATACACCCGACAAATTAATATCAATCGTTCTTTTCCATTTTTCGTAGGATAATTCATGTGCTGGAGCATCATCAGCTACGCCAGCATTTGCATACATAATATCTAGCTTACCATATTTATTGACGGTTTCATTGATCATATTTTGAATCTCTTCTTCTTTTGTTACATCTGTTTTAACGAAAAGAGTATCATATCCATTACTATTTAATTCTTCTGAGATGCTTTGTCCACGATGCGAAAAATCAGCAATAACTACTTTTGCTCCTTCTTCAACAAATAGGCGAACAGTCGCTTCACCAATGCCACTTGCACCACCTGTTACGATTGCTACTTTATCTTTTAATTTCATATTTAATCCCGCCTTTTATTTTAATATGGGTATATCTAGTGATACTTCCATCATACCCGTTTTGTTCTGAAATACTATCCTATAAGATGCTGTATAATATTGAGTAAATATCGTCTATTTATAGGGTAATTAATTATGAAGGAGCAGGATTTATATGACCCATTCAAATGAAGAAGTTACATTCCAAGAATTCGTCTTGTTCATTAAAATCTATAGCAAACAGCTAGAAGAAAATATAAATATCTATCTTAATCTAGAGCCTTCTATTTCTGAGTTAGATCGAAAAAGGACTACAATGCTGTTGGATTCGTTTATTCTTCTGTTAACTAATATTGATATTGAAGATATAAATGAAGCATATGGAGGTTATTTAGATACGTGGCTTCAATCACAATTATCCATTATAGATGTGAGAAGCTTAAACCTGTTTCAATTAATTTTTGAGAAGTCCTTGATTACCTTTATGATTCAACAGAAACATAGCCGAATGAACGCAATATTACTGTTTTTACTATCGATGTTTACTTATCTTGTTCAAAGTTATAACAAATATGAGGAAGAGCATAAGACAAAGTCCGAATCACATGAAAGTTTGGAACTGAAAAACCTCCTGTTGTTAGATCAGCTTAATAAGCTACTGATTCGTTGTTCTGGATATCAAGATTTAGCCTATATATTAAAAAAATGTGAAGAGTATTTTCAATATAAAAGATGTGTCTTTTATGCATATGTCCCATGGTCAAATCAATTCTACGGTGTTATTGGAGCGGAACTTTCAAAAGTACAGAGCATGAAGGGACAGCTCACTGAACAACATTTAGTTTTTGGCTCAAAGAAACCAATTTATTTAAAAGACCCTAAAAATTTTGTGAAAGAAGAGCATATAAAATTATTTAATTTGTCCTCTGTTATCTTTATACCGATTATTCATGAAGATCAATTGTTTGGGTGGCTTACATTTGATCAGCTAGGTGAAGAATTTGATTGCACTAAAGATGAATTACAATTACTTGAACAAGTTGGGAAACGCTTGGGGTTATTTTTATCAAGAAAAGGTGAAAAAGTGGAGAACTTCTCTGAGTTTCACTTAACAGAACGGGAAGCTATGATTTTGGGCTTACTAGCAGAAGGGTATGACAATAAAAAAATAGGTAGCTTACTGTTTTTAAGCGAGCACACAGTAAGAGATTATGTCAGTAGTTTAATGACAAAGCTAAAAGCGAAGAATCGCACACAGGTTGTCGCTTCCGCCTTTCGATTAGGGCTGTTGAATTGAGTATTTAACAAAAAAATCGTGTGAAAAATCCGGATTTTTTCGCGATAGGAAATTTAAGGGAATACTATTGAATGTACAATAAAAAAGATGGGGTAGGGGCTTGGTATGAATCTTTCCTTCGAAAAAGAAGTATAGTAATAAAACATTATTTACGAATATTACAAGTGAAAGCATTTAAGCTTACATGATTGTAATGTAATTGAAAGCCAATACGATAGAGTGTAATACATTATTTTGCGAGAATGTGTATAGAAGCAAGAACAAGAAGCGGAGGAATACACAATGAATGAAAAATTAGAAGGCGTATATGAGGAATACAATCGTTACATATACCACTTATGTTTAAAACTTACTCGCAATAATGTAGAAGCTGAAGATTTAATGCAAGAAGTATGGGTAAAAGTTGTGCGCTATGAGGATAGCGTTGCCGAGGTGGAGCATATTAAAGCTTGGCTAACAACAATTACAATGAATACATTTAGAGATCGCTATCGTAAAACAACACGACGTAGTAAATACATGATGAACCAACCTGAAACATTAGACGTACCGATTTTAGATTTGGTTCCCAACAATGACATTTCAACAGAAGAAAAAATTGAAAAAGATATTGTTACTAAATTAGTACAGGATAAAATGGGTCAATTAGATACAATCTATCGTAAAACATTATGGTATTTCTACATAGACCAATTTTCACTTGCAGAAATCTCTACAATTATGAAAGTTTCAATTGGTACTGTGAAATCTCGTTTATTCCGTGCTAAAGCTCGTTTAAAAGAAATGCTAATGGCTGATGTATCCATAGTAGAGTCTGTGCTGCCAGCATAATTAAATGCATTGGTCGCACTAGCATAATTACTTAGACGGAAGTATTCGCTCGGCCAACCCCAAAAAAGATGCATTGCAAAATTACTTTGCGGTGCATCTTTTTTTTTGTATGGATTTTTATAGCCGCGAGGATGAACATCGCTGATAAAAGGTTCAGAATCGCTGATAAAACACCGAACATCGCTGATAAAAGTGCTAGAAACGCCGGTAAACCGAGTCAAATCCTATACAAAGTTTTTTAACCCTGACTTTAGTTTTGGTAAATTTTCCAGCTTATATTGGAATTCGCCGCTAAAAGTGTGAGTTGCGCCGCTAACCAAAGGAGGAACGTCGCCAAAACATAAAATTGCGCCGCTAACCAAGGAGGAACGCCGCTAAAACCCGAAATCCTGATATACCTGTATTCCGTAATTAAGGTACAGGTTTTTTTATTTTATTAACTTGACTTAGAGTGAAGGTATCAATAAAAATCAATTAAAAGAGAATGCCATTTCATATATTGTTCTTGGGGTAGTAGGAATCTTTGGATTTAATACTTTGTTTTTTGTAGGTTTGCAATATACATCTCCGGTTAATGGGGCATTAATCATGGGACTGAATCCATTATTAACGATGATTTTCGCACGAATTATATTAAAAGATAGTATTACAAAAAAGCAAGTAGTCGGTATACTCTTTGCTCTTCTTGGTGTTTTGTTAGTTATTACACATGGTTCTATTGAGACTATAAAAAACCTATCAATTTCAGGCGGTGATTTAATAATCTTTGCAGGCAACGTTTGCTGGGCACTTTACGGTGTACTTGGACGTCGATTTATAATAGTAGTTTCTTTATTTACCTCAAATCCTGTCTCTTTACCGAACATTTCGCTTGGAGCTTGGGGAGCAATTGCCTTCATGGCTTTCTTTACAAGTGTTTTGGGTTACCTTTGGTGGAATCAGGGGATAAAGGAGATTGGGGCAAGTAAAACATCTCTATTTTTTAATCTTGTTCCTGTTGTAACAATGATTATTTCATTTGTTATTGGAACACCGATAACGGTATTTCAAATTATTGGGGCTATGTTAGTTATATTAGGTGTTTTAACTGCTTCGGGGGCAATAATTATTCCTAAGCACAACACTGAAGAACGAGCAGCTACATAATAGGGTTAAAAATAAACTCTCATTCTATGAAATAGTTATATTTTTCAACGAATGATTTATCTGATCTGTACTGTAGAATAGGTCATTCAGGGAACAATCAAACTTTATTTCAAATCTACAAATCCTACCGAGAAACTACCAACCAAGACTCGGCTATGTTATGTACACACTAACTGAGGGAAAGGGGAGGGGGAGTCATCCGAAAAATCGCGCCAAAAGAAAAACACCTTAAAAAGTTAGATACATGTCTAACTTTTTAAGGTGTGAAAATGAAGCTTTTACTCATGTCGAGTAGGTTCGACGTTGAGTAATTTTGCAAAAATATTACGTAATGTTTGTACTTCATCAGCTGACAGCATACCAAACATATTTTGTATAAGTTCGCTAACTTGCTGACGGGAATCTTCTAAAATACCTTCGCCATCAGCTGTAATTTTCAATTGGGATGCTCGTCGATCTGTTGCATGCTGTGTTTTTTCAATAAAGCCAGCATTAATGAGCTTACTTGTTAAAACAGTGACACCACCTGTCGTCACTTTTAACCGATCAGCAATGGCAGAAGGGCGTTTCGGTCCCTCCTGCGATAAGTAGTCTAAAATTAAAATATGGGATTTTGAAAAGCCGAGTACATTATGATTATTCCACTCGTTTGCCCACTTACGCTCAATGGAAGATACTACTTCAAACAACGAGGTAATGGCTCTTTCTTTTTCTTGATCCATATAAGGTCAACTCCAAAACTGTTTTAACTTTCTTGTGCCAATCTTGTCATCGCGTTTAACTCATAGGCACGTACTCTGCGTGGAATAAAACGACGAATGTCCATCTCATTGTACCCAACTTGAATACGTTTTTCATCAATTAAGATAGGGCTTCGTAACATTCTTGGGTGAGCTTGGATGATTGCAAACAACTCTTGAATAGAGAGCTGATCAATATCGATATTTAGGTTTTTAAAATCATTTGAGTTAGTTGCGATAATTTCGTCTGTTCCATCTTCTGTCATGCTTAAAATTTCTTTAAATTCAGCAAGTGTTAGTGGATGTGAAGTAATACGTTTTTCTTTATATTCGATGTTATGATCTTTTAACCATTTTAGTGCTTTTCTGGATGAAGAACAGCTCGCTTGTGAATAAATTGTAACTGTCATTCTTCATTCCCCGCTTTCTTTTTTAGGATTATATTTAATATATATCTTATTAGTAAGTTAAATAGGTTATACATATATCTTACTAGTAAGCTATATATAAATCAATAGTTATTTGAAAAAACTTAAACAGAAACGATAATTTTTTTAACTACACTAAAATATACGCACAAAAGAGCGAAAAGTTTCACTAATTCAGCTTACAATGATGTAAGATTTATTAAATCTTACTAATAGAAGCTCATAGAATAAAGAGAGCTGTTCTAATATAGAGAGAAATAGTCGATAGATATATTATTAATCCACTCATTATTAATATGATTAAATACAGGTTTTTATGCCTAGATAAATAAATTTTTATTTTGGGCTAAGAAGAGGGCCGTTTCCAAAAGCTCGAGTAGATTAGAGAACTGCTCGGGTACCCTGAAGAGTTGATCGGGTAACAAGGAAAACTGCTCAGGTACTCCAAAACTTTACCCATGCCAAATGTTAAGCACAAAAAAGAGGGCAGCCCCGAGTGATCCATGAATCACACTGGTAGCAGCCCACATTGATAATATTTCTAGCTTTGTTGTCCTGAAGTAAACCAGTCTTGGACATCCCAAACCTTTGTCGCTAAACCTTCATAGAAATCAGGTTCATGGCTTACTAATATGATTGTGCCTTTAAATTCTTTCATGGCACGCTTTAGTTCATCTTTTGCATCGACATCCAAGTGGTTTGTCGGTTCGTCAAATAAAAGCCAGTTTGCTTCATCCATCATGAGCTTACATAAACGTACCTTTGCTTGCTCACCACCAGATAAAGAATTAAGTGGGCGAGTAATATGATCCGTTTTTAGTCCTGCGCGTGCTAATGCTGCACGTACTTGTGCTTGCTCCATAGAAGGGAAGGCGTTCCACACATCATCAATAGGTGTAATTTTTTCAGCTTTTACTTCTTGTTCGAAGTAAGATGGGTAAAGATAGTCACCACGAATCACTTTTCCATCTAGCGGATTTATTTTGCCTAACATCGTTTTTAATAATGTTGATTTACCGACACCATTCATACCGACTAGAGCAATTTTTTCCCCACGTTCAATAGCGAATGTAAGTGGAGGAAGTAATGGCTTGTCCTTGTCGTATCCAATGACTAAGTTTTCAGCCTCTACTACATAACGACCAGAAGAACGTGCCTCTTTAAAGCCGAATTCAGGCTTTACAGCTGTTTCAGGACGGTCGATACGCTCTAAGCGGTCAAGCTGCTTGGAGCGAGATTTTGCACGACCAGTAGTTGAGTAGCGAGCTTTATTTTTCGCAATAAAATCTTCTTGTTTTTTAATGAATTCCTGTTGTTTTTCATAGGCATCGATATGCTGACGTTTATTGATTTCGGCAAGCTCTAAAAACTTTTCATATGTCGCAGTATAGCGAGTTAATTTTGAAAATTCTAGTTGGAAGATAACATCCACCGTTTCATTCATAAATTCTGTATCATGCGAAATTAATAAGAAAGCGTGTGGATAGTTCTTTAAATAGTTTTTCAACCATGTAATATGCTCTTCATCAAGATAGTTTGTCGGCTCATCTAGTAATAATACTTTTGGTTTTTCAAGTAATAGCTTAGCTAGTAAAACCTTTGTACGTTGGCCACCAGAAAGAGCAGCGACATCACGTTCCAAGCCGATTGCATCAAGACCAAGACCTCGTGCAACCTCATCAATTTTCATATCAAGAGAATAGAAATCACCTGCATCCAGAGCATCTTGCACCTCAGCCATTTGCTCTAGTAAAACTTCTAATTCTTCAGGTGTTGCTTCAGCCATTTTTCCTGTAATTTCATTAAGCTCTTCTTCTTTTTTATATAAAGGAAGAAAGGCGTCACGTAATGCATCACGCATAGTTCGACCAGCTGTCAAAACAGTGTGCTGATCTAAATAACCATAATGCGTTCCTGGAAGCCATTCAACCTTCCCAGTATCGTGGATTGCTTGGCCCGTAATGATGCCCATTAATGTTGACTTACCAACACCGTTTGCACCTACAAGACCAATATGATCTCCTTCAACTAGACGAAAAGAGACATCTTTAAAAAGCGTGCGGTCACCGAAAGAATGACCTAAATTTTCAACTGTTAATATTGCCATATATGTTCCTCCGAGATAGCGGCTAAGATTTTTTATGACCGCTAGTTAATTTCATTTATCAATTATACCTCGGCATAATTGCGTCCGGAATCGGCTTTGTGCTTAGGCCTGCGTGATGCAGGTCAGTTAGCCGTTATCGCATGGATGCGATGATTTTAGGCTAACATCCTCTAAGAACTCCTTTCCGATTCCGTGCATCCGCCGGAGGCTATAACTTCTTTCAGCGGGTGTTTGGACACCCGCTAAAAGAAGTTATAGTTCTGCTAATTGTTTATTTAATTCCGCTAGAGTTGCTTCCATATTTGCAAGGCGTTGCTCTGCTTTTGCTACTTGATCATTATGACCTGTAGATTCAAGCTTTTCGATGTCGCCTTGTAAATTCATATAATCCATTTTAAGCTCTTTAATTTGATATTCAATATCACTTTTTGATGGCATGATGATTGCTCCTTTATGTGTTTATTTGTATAACGAATGCGTGTAAAAGCGATGGAGGTTTTTTATCCCCCACCGCTTATTAGTTACTATCAATCGGGTACTTATGATGCTTGAATTCACTTCTTGTAATGAAAGATAAGTGAAAGTGAAAGTTCTACTATATTGTATCATATCCACCTGCAAAGAATCATTAAGTAGAAGCGATATTGTGCCGATCATAAGCGAAATCTAAAAGCAATGACTGTAGTGCATCATTGTTACTTGCAAGATTGAGCTGTCGTTGTTTTTTAACAGAGCGTTCGCTTCGGGCCTCGTGTAATAAAAATTCCATGACAGCATTTTGAATCTGTGATTGCTTCATTTTGCGACCAAGTCCAAGATGAATAAAGCCATTCTGTTCGCGAGGGAAGGCATGTAATAGCTCAGCCTCAGTTTGTGCAAGTGTAATACAAGGCACACCATAAGAGGCGATTTTATAAGGCGTATAGTTTGCATTACAAATAATAATATCTGCTTTTGGCAATAGTTTTAGGAGTGCGGTTTTATCACGAAGAATGGCTGTGTTACGACGACTAAGCACCATCATTTGCAAATCATCTGTTGCATGTCGATAGCTTTCATCAATCATCACTGTAATTTGTAGTGGGATTTGTAGCTGCGTTAAGTGTCGAAGAGTACGGTAGGTTAAGTTATGCTCGTCCCCATCCTCAAAAGCAACAACAATATGAGGTGGATCTTCAGGTATTTTACTGTCTGGTCTATCATCAAAATTCTGATAAGCTTCTGGTAATGCAAAGTTGAAGCTGCCACCAATATAATGAGATGGTAAATAATCTTTAACCTCTTGATAGAGTGCTAGCAATACACAGTCACAGGCTTGACCACCTTCACCAAAATCATCAAAATGAATGATTGTTTTGCAAAACGGTCGTAAATTTTGTACTTGCCAGCTTTCAGAGTTACGGCCATCTCTTACAATTAAATCAGGCTGAATACCTTTCATTTGCTTTGGTAGCTCATCGAAATGTTCAAATAAGATTGGCGAGAGATTTTCATTCATTAAAATTTGAATCCCATCATTTGAAGGGGTCTTTACAAATATGAAAACTTTTTCATTTGTAAGTAGCTTTGCCAGCGTTGCAACCCGTTCAAAAGGATACAGCCCTTTATCGATACAGCTTTCAATAATGAAAACTATCGTCTTTTTTAATTCCATTGCTTGAGTTTCGTTTTGCAAATGTATCCCATCCTTTCATTCGTCTATTTAGACTATGGTGAATAATGGGCAAGTATGTGTAAAAAAATAGGATTATTAAATCAATTTCGCCTTGGCATAATTGATAAAAACCTAAAATTAAATGAGTAAGAGCGCCTTCTTTGGCCGATAAATAAAGTAGAGTTTGTGGAAAGATACATAGGATTGTTTCAGTTTTTCAACAAAAATAGAAGCTAGATGATTTTGTTCCGGCAGTGCGGCTTCTGGAGCAAACGAGCTTTGAAGGGGGTTCAACCAATGGGAATGCGTGCAGCGATTGTTGTAGGGGCTACTGGATTAACTGGTACCTCTCTTGTAGAACAATTATGTGAAAATGATGAATATGTTTCGGTTACGGTTATTGCACGAAGAGCGCCAGCATTTACGCATCCAAAGCTAGAAGTAAAAATTCGTAATTTTGATACTTTAGAGGAAAAAGATATCGAATTTGCACATGAGCTTTATTGTTGTTTAGGAACAACGATTAAAAAAGCAGGATCTCGTGAGGAATTTGAGAAAGTTGATTTTGAATATCCACTAACGATTGCCTCATTAGCAAAAAATCGAGGAATCCCACATATGTTAGTTATTACAGCAATGGGGGCAAATGAAAAATCTCCAATTTACTATAATCGAGTAAAAGGAAAGCTTGAACATGATCTTATAGAGCTAGGTTTACAGAGACTTTCAATTATTCGCCCATCTTTATTGTCTGGGGAGAGAGAGGAATTTCGCTTAGGTGAAAAGGCGGGAGAGAAAGTTTTAAAATTCGCAAAGCCACTATTAGTTGGGCCATTAAAGCGTTCAAGAGCTATAGAAGCTTCTCAGGTTGCGAAAGCAATGATAGTTATTGCACTGTACGGCGATAAACAGCCAGTTACAATTTATCAATCTCAGGATTTGGCTAAGTTAGATTTCCCTGAAACGCATGATGAGGATATTTCAAGGGAGCAATTATTTAATTGGGATAAGGGCAAATTATCGGGTTCTAGCGATGAAGGAAATAAAGTAAACCGTGAAGTCGTGATTAATCGAGATAAATATAAAATAGAGGAAACCGTTGTAGATAAAGAAGTAAAATTCCAACGTCGTGAGGATAAATAAAGGTCCATCACCATAACATGGAGTTGATTTCCGTTCCTCTACCGCTAATCCCCAAGTAGTCGACATACCAAAGTTTCTTCTAAAGCAATATTTCTTAGTAGACTACGTTCCGCCTAAAGACTGAATTTACGTTTTTAACCACTACATTTCTTTTCGTGCCTCTTTTCATTTGTTACAATATTATTGTAGAAGATGAATGTGGAGGCAAAGTGATAATGAAAATTTTACTCGTTGATGGCACAATGTTTGGGCGTAAAACAGGTGCTATTTTAGAGCAAGTGGAGCAATATGTTAAAGAATTAGATGCTAGTTTCGAGTTAGAAATTATGCATTTTAGTCAATATAAGCATCAAATTGTAGACGGTTCACCGTTAAATGATGACATGAAGGAAATGATTAAAAAGTTCGAGGAAGCCGATGCATATATTATCGCAACACCGATTTTCCAAGCATCGATTCCGGGCGTTTTAAAAAATGCATTTGACTTCTTGCATCCAAAAACAATGCGCTATAAGCCAGTATCGATCGTGGCAAATGGTGGCACGTATCAGCACCATTTAGTAGTAGAAAATCAGTTAAAACCAATTTTAGACTACTTCCGTGCACTTGTAACGCCGAACTATGTTTACACACACACATCTCATTTTGATGCAGATAATAAGATTGTCGACGAAGATGTTCATAATCGTTTACGTGAATTGGCACGTGTTTTTGTGCAATATTGTGAAATGAGCAAAACATTGCCGAAAGAACCGATTGATCAACATTAAAATAATATCTTTATCCCTTGTGCAGTGGAAGGAAATCACTGTGCAGGGGATTTTTCTGTTCAAGAATCCTTTTACGATGTGATAAAATAGAATTTTAGTGAAACGGAAGGGAGGGCTGCTCATGCAGGACATCGCTGTACTAGAAAAACAACGCTGTAGTCTAATATTGACTAATAAAGCGAAGGAAGCGGTAGAGGAATGCTCAGCAAATGAGCATGCCTTTTTTGCCTTACAGAAAACATTCACCGTCTATATCGAAAAGCGCAAAGCAAAAAAGCTTGGTGAAACATTTTTATCGATTTATTTTAATGCGGAGCAAAATGACAAGTTATCCGATGTTATCGCTGAGAAAACAGCTATTATGGATTGTGTGCTAAAGGTTGAAGGATTGCTAGCTACAAATATTCGTTTTGTACATATGCGAGGCCCAATTAATACAAACCGACGCTTACCTGCAGCATTACAACTTGTCACAAGACCTAATAATGGAGCAGGGATTCCGCTCGATCTTCATAAAAAAATAAGAGAGCTACCAATAGCCGAGGAGCGCACAGAATATGTGAAAAAGCGTATCTCGAGCTGGGAAGGCTATTTAAAAATTCAAGAACGTGATGCGACTATTGATGATATTCATACAGAGTTTAAGCAAAGCTATTTTAATGAAGATTTTACTAGACTGACAATTGTCTGCCCTTATATAAAATCGAAGGAATGGAAGAAGCTTGAAGGGTTAAGTGTGAACATTCAAGGGGTACGCGGTGAAATTGGACAAGTATTAAAGACTCATGCAGGGAAGCAGACAATAGAAGTTGACTTAAAGCCTTTTGTGCAGGATTTAGCACGTAAAGATCAACTTAACCTTCGTTCAAAGCAAGCGAGCTTTAGTAATTTTGCGACATTGAGTCAAATTAGACGATTACGCAATGGTTTTACAAAGCTTGAAAAAGGCGAGGCAGTTAACCCTAATTTAGAGACAATACTATTTGAAAAACGTCCAACTGTCCGAACATCAAAGCTTCGAGAGGATATTGTTTTTCACAATAATTTAAACGAATATCAGCGACGGGCTGTTTTAGGAGCATTGTCCGTTGAAGATTTGTATGTGATTCAAGGACCTCCTGGCACTGGGAAGACAACTGTTATTTCTGAAATTTGTCAGCAAAATGTCAAGGCTGGCTTAAAAACACTCGTGGCTTCTCAATCAAATCTAGCCGTGGATAATGCTTTAGGACGACTACTTTCTAATCAAGAAATTCGAATTTTGCGCTATGGTAGAACGGAAAGTATTGAAGAAGAGGGTAAAAAATTTATTGAGGAAAATGTTGCGCTTCATTGGCGTGAGCAAACTCTCGCAGCGATTGAAGAGGAAATCGCTGCTTTTACGGAACGGGAACAAGAACTGAAATCAAGTATTAGCAAGGTTGAGGAAGAGTTAGAAAAGCTTGAGGCATGGCTTGAGGAGCTAACAAAGGAAATAGCTGCAAAAGAGCAGGCCGTAATTGACGAGCCAATCTTACAGCAGGAAATACAAGCCTTAAAGAAAGAATTAAAGGCTGCAAAAGCTGAGCAGCAGGAGAACGAGGCACATAAAGAGCATTACGAAAAACAGCTGGCGCAAATCGAGCCTGCTGTAAAGTCGCTTGAGCAGACCCTTGCTGAAAGTCCATCTATAGAGCAGCTAAAGCTTACTATAGAAGAAACTACTCAAAAAATTGAGCAATTGGAAGCGGCTGCTCAATATAAGGAGCTGCAAGAGCAAAAGCAGCATCTGGCACTGCAGTTCAAAGATATCCAATCGAAATATGAAGAGGAAAATAATCGCCTTCGATTAATGAAGGAAGCCGAAAAATATGTCAGTAATTTAACGTCCTATGAGCGTATCGAACGATTTTTACAACACTATCAAATTCGCCCATCTTATGTGCTGTCACAGCAAATTAGTCGTTTGCAGCATTTAGAGGATGCCAAAGATTTAGATGCATGGGCAACCATCAATACACGACTACAAAAAGCTATCGCAAAGCTTGAGTCGTTGGTATCTGATGAAGAAAAAGAACATGCCCTTGCTAAAAGTAGATTGCAGCCAGTTCAATCGTTTTCATTGCAAAATCTAACTGGTGTTTTTGCACAACTCAATACAGCCTTTCAAGATGATCAAACACCACCTGCCGAGCAAATTGAAAGTTTCTTGCTCGGGTTATATATGCGTCGTGATTTTGTCTGGCAAAAAGGTATAGCTCTTAAACAACAACAAGAGCATAAAGATCAGGAATTTGAGTCGTTACGTAAAGGTATTGGAGGCTTATTACATCAAGAATGTGCGATTACAAGCTTCGACGTTCAAAGCATACAGCGACAATTACAACCATATTTACAGCATACAGAACGACTGCAGCAGCTAGCAGAGACATTCCAAATTGATGCTGAGCCAGAAGAGTCTGTAGAACATTTAAAAATACTTGTATCGCAATCAAAATCTTCTCTTCAAATAGCACGTCAACAGCTGGAGGCAGTGGAGCAGGCTAATACACAGCTTCTACCAAAGAGAGCGGCACTTCAAACAGCGCAGACTAGTTTACAAGAGATTGAACAACAGCTCACACAATTAGAAGAAAATATAAAAGAAATTAATATAACTGGATTAAAGAAGGAGAAGCAGCTAACAGCATGCACAAAGCTTCTACAATCAACACCAGAGCGTACTTCCGAGGAAGTAGTGGAAACAATTGCATCCTCCAAAACAGCAATTGTGGAATTACAGCGCAAGGAACAGCAGCTACCTCTTCGAAAAAAATTACAAGAGCAATGGCGTGACAAGCTACAAAATGCTACTGAATATGATTTAGATGAAATTCGTAAATTATATGTGCGTCATGCGAATGTTATCGGTACGACATGTGTTGCTTCAGCAAGTAAGGAATTTATGGAAAACTACCCGACATTTGATGTTGTCATTATTGATGAAGTATCAAAGGCAACACCACCAGAGTTATTATTACCGATGCTTAAGGGTAAGAAAGTTATTTTAGTAGGCGATCATCATCAGCTACCTCCACTACTTGGAGATGATACGTTGGAGGAAACGTTAAAAGCGATGCTCGATGAAAATCCAGACTTCGATGGTGCGCAGGAATTAAAAAATTTGCTGCGTGAATCACTGTTTGAACGTTTATTTAATAACTTACCGCAAACACATAAGCAAATGCTGGCATTGCAGTACCGAATGCATGAAAAAATTATGCACAGTATTACACCATTTTACGCGAAAGAGGAAAATGGCCTGCAATGTGGTTTACCAGATTCAGATGCGGCACGAGACCATTACTTGGAAGGACAATTTGTTAACCGTGATGATCATTTGCTATGGGTTGATATTCCGACCGAAAAACCTTATTTAGAGGAGCAGGTAAAGGGCGGAACGAGTCGTTACAATGAGGGTGAATTACAAACAATTCGACGTATTTTAATAGATTTGAATAAGGCTGTTATTGAAGCTAAAGAAGCGGGACGCATGCCTCAAGATGCACAAAAAAGCGTTGGAGTTATTAGCTTCTACGGGGAGCAAGTAAAGAAAATTAATCGCCTTCTGCAACAGGAATTACAGCTACCACATCTTCAATTTAGAACCGGGACAGTCGATAAGTTCCAAGGTATGGAGATGGACGTCATATTAGTTAGTATGGTACGTAATACGCCTAAAGGGGGAGACGTTGGCTTTGCAAGAGATTATCGCCGCTTAAACGTTGCTTTATCTCGTGCCCGAGAGCTATTACTACTTGTCGGAAGTGCTGAGATGTTTGCCAAACGTGCGAAGCATCAAGATACGCGAGAGATGTACAGCAATCTGTTAGAGACAGTGAAATCTTATAACGGCTTGCGTAATCACGAAGGACAGGTGATGTAGATTGTCAAAATTACAGCAGCGCTTAATGCGTGAACTTCAGCAAAATCGAAACATTAAAATCGTCAAAACGGATGAATGGTGCATCCCAATTCGAACAGTAGAAGTGACCTATGAGCCAGTTCGTCGTTCCACTATGGATGTCTTGATGACAATGCTGTTAATGAGCATACAGGAAGCGGATTTTGCAAACGCACAAGAATTAAGTGAGTTATTACTAGTCGATCCGTTATTTATTGAGGATTTAGTATCGTTAATGTCTCGAGTAAGTCTTATTGAGCAAACGGAAGGCTTCTATAGATTAACATCTAAAGGACAGCAGCAACTGGAACGTGGCATCTTTGAAGAGGAATTAGATGCAGAAATGTCCAACCTTTACTATAGCCCATGCCATCTTGCATTTCTTGCTGTCGACGAGGACAATATAGACGAATACGATGATCTACCAGAGCTATATCGCTATGTGGATGAAGAGGCTGAGAAGCAAGAGCATTTCGAAGAAGCAATGTTAATAGATGCGCTACAGCAAGAGGATGGCGAAGAAGCTGGAGCTTCACAAAAAATAGTTGCAAAAATTGTTCAAACAGACGCTAAACAAATTAATGATAGCCCATGCCTGGAATTTGTCCTTCACGATAAAGAACAAGACATTGTGTTCGTTCGTGTATGGAATGCACTGTTAAATCAATGGGATTCACACCTAGAACAACAGCTCACAGAAAAAGAACAACTAAATTGGCGTGAACAATACTTATAAGACAAAAAACGAACGTGTGCAGCTTCGTTTTTTTTTCATAGTTGAAATCATTGTGATGTTGTCCAAAAAATACACGCCATGTGAAACGGCTCATGGACGCTCCAAGAAAACGCTCAGTCGGAACGGAAATTAACCACTTGCTTTGCCGAAGAGTATACTCTTTTGAGCGAGTGTCGATAAAAAGTGAAAGTTGGGCGATAAATATAAAAAGTTAGGTGATAAATTAAAAAAGTTGGGCGATAAATTCAAAAAATAAGGCGATAAAACGAAAAAAGTTTCGATAAATTTTTTTTACCTGCATATATTGCTATAAAAAAGAGGGGACAGATGCTGTACAAAATCAAGTCGGTAAATTGCATAGTCTTGTTCGGAAAAGCGAAGTGGTATTTTCGGTATTATATAGCCTAAAATTAATATTAACCCGGGTTTAACTTTTTCTAAAACGATTAAAGGAGCTGTAAAAATGAAGAAAGCAATATTAGCACTTTCTTTAACTACTGTTATGTTATTTAGTCACGCAAGTATTACGGATGCTGAATCATATGTAGACGACATTTTAAAACTCCAACCGGACATTTCGAGGGAAGAATTGTTGCAGGATGTTCAAATGATTGCTTCAAATACAGGACAATCAGAACAAGTTATTCTTGAACAAATTTATACAGAATTAAAAGAAGATGAAGCAAAAGGTATTGCAGAAAAATCAGCTTATTCTCAAGAAAAGTATGGAATATCAACTCGTGGTGGAAGTGGAGGGACTGTTAGCGTAGGATCTAGTACAAAAGGGAACTTCTATTATACACCGTCAGAAACAGCTTATTTAGATCATGGACATGTTGGGATGTATTATACGTCAACAACAATTGTAGAATCTGTACCTTCTGATGGAGTTCGAACAATTTCAACTAGTGCACGTAAAGTCGATAGCTCTGGAGCAGTAGTAAAGTCTGTTTCAACATCTACAACAAATCGTAATAATGCAGCGGATTGGACATATTCCCAAGTCGGACAACTATATTCTTACAATTTTGCTACAAACCGTTTAACTGGACATGATGGGGCTAAAAATTGCTCTAAACTAATTTGGTCAGCATATAAATTAAACGGTAATCTAGATTTAGACGTGAACGGTGGACTAGGTGTATATCCACGTGATATTCGAGATGCACCAGATACAGTGTTAGTAAGAAATATTTAATTCTTTTATAAAGATCGTCTTTAATTATTTAGAGACGATCTTTATTTTTGGGAGGAACTAATTTGAAAAAAATTATATTTATAGGGATTACTTTAATCATAATTTTTATAGTTATCATTCTTGTTAAGCAGCAAAATATAAAAGATTCCTCACAATTTTTATCAGCTGAAAACGTTGACAAAGATTTATTAAAAATTACTAAAGCAGTTATTTATTTTTCGACAACGGCTGACCAAGACTTTGATAATAAGGGGTTAAGTTATAGTGTTTTTGTAAAGGAGGACCATTCAACTCAAGCGCTCGCTATGAATGGGCTTGAACTAGGGAGTATAGCTGTCGGTAAGAATCAGCTATTATTAGAAGATAAAAATACTATAAGAATTGTAGATGGTGATATTAAACAGATTAATATGGACACCCCACAGTATACCGGTGAACGGACGGGTTATTTACCCTCTCAAGATTTATTTTTTAGTATTTATAATAGTGGATTTAAAGAATCGGGTTACAATTCAGACGTTCGGTATGGTAATGCTGAGAAAATCAATGTAGACAGTATTCCTTATTATATTTTGATCTCTGGGGTAACGGAAAAAGGGATTAATATACTCACACAAGACTTTGAAACAAAGACTTTTAACTTAAGAGAAGTAACATTTGATAAAGAATTAAAAATTAACGATATTACTACTCTTCAAGGATTATCTATTGATAGCACGCAAGCACTGGCGCCAATTTTAACTGATGAGCATTATTATTATTTAATTTTATCAACTATAATAAGTGAATCTAAGGAAAGTGTATCAATTTATAGAATTAATAAAAAGACTTTAGAACAAGAGAAATTTAAGTTTATTGAATACAATGATGTAGATTTAACAGCTACGATTCCTTATAATTATAAAAATTCAGCAACAATTTATCAAAATAAGTTATTTTATGCTAATGGATTAGGCGAAATTTATTCTTTTGATTTAAAAACACATGCAGTCTCAAAGGCATTTAAACTCAAAAAAGCAAGCCAATCTAAAATCCGTCACAATGAAGAGACTTATTTTAAAGATGGGAATTTATATGTATTAAGGTACAGTGAAGATAAAAATGGCTACTATTATTTAGAAACTTATTCACTTGATAAGGGGAATTTGACAGATTCATTTGATATCAATGGTTTGGATGAAATTATCAATCATTCCTCAAGTAAAAAGGTTTATTCGTATGATTTAAAGGTATTGCAATAATAAAACTCATAATTCTAAATGTGCAAAAATTGACGGCAACACAAGGGGGAGGTCGGTGCTTATAGCTGGGAATTTCATCAATAATGATAAAACCTCTCCTAATGATGATAAACTATCGACAAGGAGAGGTTTTATGTTATATGCGTCTTCCGTAAAATGTCTGTTAGTAGAGAAGTAGAGCTAATTGAGGTCCTCTTTAGTCCTCCTTTAAATTAATTTTAACTCTTTTGCTTTAATTGTTGCCGCTATCCTAGAATCTACTTCTAATTTTGATAAAATTTTTGCGATATATTTTTCAACAGTTCTTTGTGTCACATCCAGTTCGGCAGCAATTGCTTTATTCGTATATCCTAGTGATATTAGTCTTAATATTTTGATTTCTTTTTCGTTGATGCCTCCGATAAAAATATTGTTATCTTGATCCATGAATCTTTTTACATAACTAATAAAATCATTTGGAACAGTCAATTCTTCGTTTAAAGCGGAATAAATTACCCTAAGTAGTTGATCCCTGCTGGCCGTTTTATCAACAATACCATCAATTTTATAATTTAATATTAAGTGGTAATAATCTGTGATGTTACATCCTGTGTAAAGAATAATACGGGCTTCAGGATCTATTTGTTTAATTTCTTCGGCAAGTAGTACACCATTTTTCTGAGGCATATGTATATCTAATAAATAAATATCAAAAAAGTGATCTTGAACTTTTGGCATTATATCAGTGATGTTAGAAGAAATTTCAATCTCTATTTCATCTATGCCCTTCAATAATGTTCTTGTACCTTCTAGAACAACGGGATGATCATCCAATATTAGTAATTTAATCATAGTCTCACCTTTTTATATTGTAATTTCTATTTTTACCCCTTCATAATCTGTGACGATAATCCCCAAGGAATCGTCCAGCCTTCACTCCAATCAACTTATATACAGGGCATATGTATTAACAAATGTCATCCACAACTTTTGGTGATGAGCCATATATTTATATGATTACATACAATTATGGAAAAGGTAAACATTTATTATAATTCCGTCAATGTTTTTGTGAAAATTAAAAAATTGAGTGATAAATTCAAAAAAGTAGGGCGATAAAATGATAAAACGCCTCGATAAATTTTTAAGCTTGCATATATTATTACAAAAAAAGGAGGGGACCGATGTTTGCGATTAGTTTATGTATGATTGTCAAAAATGAAGAATGTATTATTGAAAGATGTCTAGATTCCGTTCAACATTTAGTGGATGAAATCAATATTATAGATACAGGTTCAACTGATCGTACAAAAGATATCGTCCGAAACTATACCTCTCGAATTTTCGACTTTACCTGGTGTGATGACTTTGCCAAAGCTCGTAACTTTTCCTTTCAGCAAGCTACGAAAGATTTTATTTTATGGCTCGATGCAGATGATGTGATCACAACAGAACATCAGCAAAAGTTTCTACAGCTTAAACAGTCACTTTATCATCCAAATGTCGATGCTGTTTCCATGGATTATTATGTAACGTTGGATGCTGATGGCTGTGTAGAATCAAGTGAAAAAAGGTTTCGTCTCGTAAAACGTGCACGTAATTTTCAGTGGCGGGGTGCCGTCCATGAGTATTTAGATGTAACAGGCCAGCTTTATCATAGCGATATAGCGGTTACACATTTGCCAAGAAAAAGTGATATTCATCGCAATATTCGTATTTATGAGCGTTTAATGAAAGAAGGGCACCCATTTTCAGCTAGAGAAACTTTTCATTACGCAAATGAGCTAAAAAATCATCAGCGATTTTTAGAAGCTATCAATCACTATAATATTTTCCTAGATTCCACAAAAGGCAATGCTGATGAAAATATCGAAGCGTGCTTAAATTTAGCGGATTGCTACCAACAGCTACACGATTCAAAACAAGCAACACAAGCTATTTTACAATCATTATTATATGATCGACCAAGATCAGAAACATGCTGTCGAATTGGTCATTTTTTTAAGGAGCAATTGAAAAATAAAGAGGCTATTTACTGGTATTCACAAGCATTACAGCATCCTTTAGAACAAACAATGGGTATTCAAAAGCATGCTTATTCTACATGGCTTCCTCATTTACAGTTAAGTTTGTTATACAATCGCTTACGTCTCTATGAAAATGCATATCAGCATAATGAGGCAGCACGTAAATTTAAGCCAAACGATCAACGCATACTAGACAACCGAAAATACTTGTTAAGTCAGTTAAAGAAATAAGGCCGTCATGGAAAGGGAACATCAATAAAATTTATATATATACCGTAACCAATTAACACCGATATAAAAACAACAATGGTCATACAAATCACATTCCGAGGTCTGAAAGTTCGAGCATCCATTAATTTATCTCCTTTCGATTTTGTGAACATTCTGTTAACTCAACATATGTTTTAAGAGCTTGAGTATGCAGTTCATCTTCGATATTTTTATTTGAAGCATAGAAAAAGAGCAAATTCACAATTAACGTGAATTTGCTCTTTAAATTAATCGTCTACCCGATCAGTTCTCAGGCGTACCTGATCATTTTTCCAGCTAGCCGATCAATTTTCTGATATACCAGATCATTTTTCATCGCTACCTAATCAGTTTTCCAACAATGAAGACTAAGTAGATGCCTC
This sequence comes from Lysinibacillus sp. NPDC093190, assembly GCF_050280425.1. Lineage (NCBI taxonomy): Bacteria > Bacillati > Bacillota > Bacilli > Caryophanales > Bacillaceae > Lysinibacillus > Lysinibacillus sp. NPDC093190. The sequence continues at coordinate 43,794 of NZ_JBNNVG010000035.1, forward strand.
TAAATAATTTCAGCCACGAACTTATGGTATATTAGAAATTAATAGTTAGTAAAGGAGTACGAATATATGGTTAAAAGTGTAGTTATTGCTGAAAAACCTTCAGTTGCACGTGATATAGCAAATGTTTTGAAATGTAATAAAAAGGGGAACGGATTTTTAGAAGGTGACAAATATATAGTTACTTGGGCATTAGGTCATTTAGTGACATTAGCTGATCCAGAAGCCTACGATAATAAATATAAAACATGGAATTTAGAAGACCTTCCAATGTGCCAGAACGAATGAAGCTAGTAGTGATGAAGCAGACGGGTAAGCAATTTAATGCGGTCAAATCACAGTTAACGCGTAATGATGTCAATGAAATCATTGTGGCTACTGATGCTGGTGTATCTCTATAAAAACTATATGCACATAAATCCTAAAACACTTTTTTTATTTATATTTAAATATTATCTTTGATTTTATAAATGCACATAATTATAAAAGTAATTTTGTACATAATTCTATAAATTTATATGCTATTAAAAGAAATGGATTGATAAATTATGGGTAAACGCAGTCGCAAAAAAAAGAAAAAGAGAAATAAAAATAGTATAGAGCCTTCAATAAATATTAAACATGTACCCGAAATTAAATACCCCAAAAATTACATATTTGTACAAGGTATCGGAGCTACAACAATGTTTATTGTTTTTGTAGCGTTAGCATTCTTAGTTTTTTTGAGTCTAAAAGCAAACTTAGGTATATCATTAAAATTTTTTGACGGTCAACCTACTGCTTATAGTTACTTACTTTTTTCTCTCATTACAATTTTTTTAAATATTTTTTTTAATTAAAAAATTATTTAAAAGGGATTTCAGTGATGATTTTAAATGGAATTTTTCAATTTTTATATTGGGTTTTTTAGGTTCTTGGAATGCACTATTGTACATTCTAAGTGTGGGATATAATATTGACCTCCTTTATATGAAAATTAATGGGACGACAGCGTTTATAGGGGTTTATTTTTTGGATTTTACACTCTAATTTATAATGCTTATTTAGTTGATGTTTGGGAAAATTTATCAAGTAAATTCAAATTAATATTTTATTTAATTTTAATGGAAATACCGAACTTTTTATCCTGGTGGTCATTAATATTATCTTCTCCGATTAATTTCATATCTAAAGATGCATCTGTAAATGAATTAAAAGGATTCAACAATACCTATACATTTAATATAGGTTTAACTTTTAGTATATTTATTACCACTTGTTTAGTGACTATTAGAATTATAAAATATGTCCACAGATTTAAAAAAATGTATATTTAAAATATTTATCAAAAAAGAGCAGCTTTTAAATTCTATTAAAAAGCTGCTCTTAATTATTAGTATTTTGACGGAATTGCTGTGTTTGGTACTAGTCACTCATCTACTAAAGTCTCAGTGAGGTTGTTTTGGATGTCCATACATCTTTTTTGACATTAATAATTAACAGGCTGTTTTTTCACTAGTTAAACATACGAAAAATAACCTTTTCCTTCTTCCACTTTCTTATTATCATGGTAGTTATTCATAATTTGGAATACTACCATCTTCTACGCATGGAATGAAAAAGTCCTTATCTTATTTATCAGATGTAGAAGGTTTTATTCGCCTTTCAAATTCCCAGTAATTAGTATATAATTCTATGTAGAATATCATTGAAAGTAGTGATAAGTTTATGACATTTAGAGAGGGCTCTATTTCCAAAAAGGCATATGAACTCGTGTATGATGCGCCTAAAGCAATCGAGTGGGAAGTTTATGAAAAAAAGGTAATGAATGAGTATAAAATATTAATAGAAGAAAATGCAGACGATGAAAAAAAGTTCCAAGAATTTTTCGAAAGAAATCCTTCGCTGTTACCAGGCGCTTTCGGAATATATGGCGAATCCGGTCATGCACCGTATAATAATGCTCTAATTACACAGCCATTGTTACAAGGTTTGACAACTAAGATACCTGATTTTTTATGGCTGTCCACTGATAGTTTGAATATATCCCCTATTTTTATTGAAATCGAGAAACCAAATAAAAAATGGTTTAGAAAAAATGGTCAACCAACAGCAGAGTTTACCCAAGCTCAAAATCAGCTTAGCGAATGGAAACAATGGTACGAAAATCCTACACATCAAAGTTTATTTTATCAGTACTACGATATAGATCGGGAAATACTTAATGGTAAAGTAGTTAAACCACAATTCGTTTTAATTTATGGTTCTTCCATAAATGAATTTGAAGGAAAACCTGATTTAAATCAAAAAAGAGCGCATTTACATAGAGAAAATGAAGTATATATGACATTTGATAGATTAACTCCTATGTATAAAGCTCGTAACACCATTACTTGTCAGGTTAAGGATAGAAAATATATAGCTAAATATGTTTCACCAACATTTAAATTGGGGCCAGTATTTGCCGAAGAATTAAATGAAATTACTAACAAAGTGGAAGCAATTAATAATTCGCAAATAGACGTAGAGCGGAAGAATTTTCTTGTTTCAAGAATTGGATATTGGGAAAAATTTGGGGAAGAAAAACCCTTTGGGTTAAGGAACTCTGGTGATTGGGAATAAAGTGTTCCTTATTCCTAGACATACAAAAACGATAACAAACTAGAATGACAGCAAGAGGTATGTTTTTATTTATTTTTCAGAAAAAATGATTCTATTTTTTGGGGAAGGTGTTATTTCTGAATATTCATTAAGAAAAAATTTTATTAAAAAAACATTTTTCTGGAATTTGATTTTGCTTTAGACATCTCAAAACAAAGGAAATTCCAATTTAGTGGTATATTGCTTATAAAATTTGCAGTGAAAAAAAGATATTGCTAAATATTTCTTTATATAATGCGAAGAATAATTAACATTATAAGAGAGCGAGAGATTATATGACAATAGAATCAAAAGCAACATATTTAGAGGAATTTAACAAAATTAATATTCTAAATATACCTTTTGGATATAAATTTGAAAATCAAAAAGAAGATATCAGTACTTTATTAATCCTACCTAATCCAGATCAAGTGAATGAATTCAATGAAGCTGTAGCCATTTTTAGTTTTGAAACAGTCGCTTTATTAAAAAGTAAGTATTATTTTGGTATAAAGCAGAGAAGTGGTATGCTGGAGGTTCTTTACAATACATTTGTAGACCTTTTAAATAAGGAAAACAAAGAAATAAATGATTTTTTAACTCTTCAAGCTGTTTATGCGGATATGGTAATTAAATTAGGTACATTTTTAGAGGATTTCGCAGGTATGTGTGTAGCATGTGCAGAGTATAAGAATAATCAAGTAGATATCGCTGAGACTTTTTTAGCATATTCGAATCCAATCGGCTTTTATAGTTCTATAGCATCTAATAAAGGAAAAAGACAAATCAAAAGGATTTTTTCGCTCCCTGAATCAAAGGGGGATATCGGAAAGATTTTTAAGAATTTAACTAACAATGAAGAGGAACTGATTTACAAAGCAGTTCAAAATATTGTTGAGGGAATTAATGATAGCTTATTTAATATTTCTAGTGCGATCCTTAGGAATTCAGATGAAGATGTTACATATTATGATATGTATAATAAACTAAAGCACGGATTTGCTCCTATGTACTTATTTAAGAATTCGATGATAACGCCTTTAGAAGGTTTTTCTTCAGATATGCCAAAGGAAGAATTGGAGCAGATTATTATTGAGTATTTTTTTAATAATTTGACAATTATGCACGATAAGCTTGTAGGGCAAAGAACATCAGCAGAAGAAACAAAATACACTGAAACTAAGAGGGCTACACCAACACTTACTTATCAAGACATTAATATTAAAACAGCTAATGATATAAGACAGGCTACTGTAAATATAGAAAATTTATATCTTTATTTAATGAAAAGATATTTACTAATAGCTGAAAATAATAAGGCTTTAACATTGTTAATGTCTGATGAATATATGAATAGCGAAGAAAGAAACAGGGTGGAAGAAATAATTGATAATATAGACAACTACAAGTAAATATCAGCTTTATCTGTTAATAAGTAGTATAAATATTTCTTTAAAGTTTTGATTTTAATCAATCTTTTTTATAAGATGATTTGTCAAATTAAGTGCAACAATTGCTCATTAAAAGCCTCGTTTGCAGTTTTCCAACCAAGACATTTTCTTGGTCGGTTGTTGATATAGT
>NZ_JBNNVG010000036.1:0-47921 GCF_050280425.1 Lysinibacillus sp. NPDC093190
TTTGATGTCCAAAATTTTGTTTCGTTCACCAACTCAAGGTTAGCTACTAAAAACTTTATTGATTACGTTTTGCTTGTTCAGTTTTCAAGGTTCATTTCGTCGCCACTTCTTCAATAGCAACTCTTATATAATATCATGTCGTTCGCTATATGTCAACTACTAATTTTATTTAATTTAATTGTTTTTCAGTAGCTGCCTTAACGACTTGTATAATACTACACTCTTAATTTAAAAAGGTCAATACTTTTTCCGAAAAAATTTATGGCTTTTAACTTCAACGAGAAACTTCCTATATTATAATTGAAAAAACAATTTAATATTAGAATGACTATCTGAAGTTAATTTAATGTTTTATCGTTATTTAAATTTGATAAATTGCTTTTTTGGATCATTATGAAATTATTTTCAACTTTATCTTAAAGGGTCGGATCATGTTTTCTTGGAACCTCCTTTGAAAGAACGGACTTACCCACTAGTTTATGTCGTCTCTCCATCCGAAAAATCCCTGCTTCCTTATCTCTGGTGTTTGGACTTCATTGCTGGACACAAAAAAGTGAGGAGCGATGCATAAAGCACACCCCTCACTCTTCACTTATTGTTTTACATAATAGTCTATTTGCTGAGCCTTCATAAAGCCTGCCTTCTCATAAACAGAAAGCGCCTTTCGATTGTCAATTTCTACATCCAGCATGACGAATTTTGCTCCAATTTTACTCGCATAATCTTTGGAAAATGAAAGCATCGCAGTACCAATTCCTTGCCCCTCACAGTTTGGATGAACTGCCAATGCCGTTACCCATTGAATTTCATTTTCCTGGGCAGTCGTCACTGTTCCAGCGATTTCTCCGTCTTTACGTGCTACCCATAGCTTTCTTCCAGTCGTTGATGTATTAAAAGCGATTAGCTCCTCAGACTCTTCAGGTAGGTCTCCAAACGCTGCACTATAAATAGCAAGCAGCTCTTCCTGTTCATCTGCATAAGGGATAATTTCGATATCATTCTTTAATTCTACTGACTCTGCTCTTGTTTCTAAAGTGGCCTCTGAAAAGCTATATGCAAAGCCCTTCTTTTCAATAAATGTATGTCCAAAAGGTGAGCCATCTATCACTACCGCCAATTGCCCTTCTGCCCCACGCTCTTCGAGGCCCGCCTGTAAAGCTTCCACTAAAGCGGTTCCGATTCCCTTTTGACGGTACGGAGGTGTTACAACCAAAGACCATTCATAAGTATGCAGCCCCATTAAATCTATTGCACTAGCTGCACCAACTAATACATCTTTGTCATCTTCATAAGCAAGTACCATAAAGCCCTTCGATTCAAAGGAACTCGCCATAGGCAAACCCATAGCAGTTTCATATACACGATAATCATCTGTGGTCGCTTCTTCACACAATAATTTTAATTCATTTAATGTTTCCCCATCTAACGGAAAAGACACTGTCATCACTGAAATATTCATCATTTACTCCGTTCTTGTATCAGCCTATTGCCCTATTGTAGCAAGAAAGAAAATAAGCTGGCAACAAAATATACTAACAACTTCTAATTATTAACAATTTTACTTCAAATATAGTGAAATTAAAAGGTTTTATATGATTTTTGACGGTTATAGACTACAAAATTACTAGAATAAGGTATGCATTTTTATACACTACCATTCATCTGAAGGCCCGATTTCCGCTGCGATTGAACGTCAAGTCGCTCCCTTATCTAAGAAAATTATTTTCATTTAGATATTTATCCATAATTATACTATTTTTATAGATAAATTACATATCAATTATGCCTCGGCATAATTGCGTCCGGAATCGGCTTTGTGCTTGCACAAAGAACTCCTTTCCGATTTCCGTGACATCCGCCGGAGGCTTTAACTTCTTTCAGTGGATGTTTGTACACCTGCTGAAAAAGTAACTTAAACCGCATTCATCTCACCACTTATAGAGATGGGAGACTTCTGTACCTGTCGCTATGCTTTCGGTACAAAAAACATCTGCTGAAAGAAGTTAAATTATGAGATAAAAGTCAATGTTTCAACTAAAAAAGAGCAATCCCAAGAATTTTGAAATCGCTCTTTCTTATGTTTGAGGAATGTGATTGACACTTACATCGTTACTTTCAACTTACTCATCAAGATGATGGGATGAAGATTGTAACATCTGCGCATAGATGCCACCGGATTCCATTAATTTTTGTTGTGGGCCTGCTTCAACTAACTCACCTTTGTGCATAACAAGCACTATATCGGCATTGTGCACTGTATTTAAACGGTGTGCAATGACAAAGCTAGTGCGTCCCTGCATTAACATATCAAGAGCCTCTTGAATCGCAAGTTCCGTAACAGTATCAATACTACTTGTCGCCTCATCCAACAACAAAATTTTCGGGTCGGCAATCAATGCTCGAGCAATGGACAATAACTGCTTTTGGCCTTGCGAAATTCCGCTGCCATCTGCGGCAAGTACTGTATCATAGCCATCCTTTAGCGTCATGATAAAGTCATGCGCATTTGCACGCTTCGCCGCTTCCTCTATCTCTTCATCACTAGCATCTAATCGACCATAACGAATATTTTCACGTACAGATGCTTCAAACAAAAATGGGTCCTGCAACACAAAGGCCATTTGTGCGCGCAATGCTTGTCGTTCTATTTGCTGAACGTTTACACCATCAAATAAAACCTCACCTTTTAATACCTCATAAAATCTTGCAATAAGCTGCAAGATCGTTGTTTTTCCTGCGCCAGTTGCCCCAACAAGAGCTACCGTTTGTCCGGACTCCACGTTAAAATTAATGTCCTTCAAAGTGTAAGCTTCTTCTCCTTGCTCATATTTAAAGTACACATGTTGAAAGCTCACCTGGCCTAATAGTTTGTGCTTCTGCGCAGAAGTAGCTTCCTCTTCAGGAAGTTCATCCAGTAACGCAAATACACGCTCAGCACCAGCAATCGCTGACAGCACGGTATTAAATTGATTGGCCAAATCATTTAACGGTCGTGTAAATTGCCTTGCGTATTCTGTAAAAATAACAATTACTCCGATTGACACATGCCCATAAAAAGCAAGTATACCGCCAATACCAGCCACAATTGTAAAGCTCATATTGTTTAAAAAGTTCATGACCTTTGGAATATAACCAGAGTATGTCTGTGCCCAAAAGCCAGTACTTTTTAAGCGTAAACTTTTCTCTTTAAACTCCTCTTTCATGCGTTCCTCTTGTGAGAAAGCTTTCACGATTCTCTGGCCCGAAATCGTTTCTTCAATCATGCCATTCAAAGCTCCTATAGCCGCTTGCTGTTCCTTAAATAATGGTGCGGTTCTCCGGGTGATCCAACGCATCGCCCAAAACATAATTGGTATAATCATCATTGTTAATACCGTAAGTAAAGGGCTTAAACTTAACATGATGATCACTGTTCCCGTAAGTGTTAATACACTAGAAAACACTTGGATAAAGGAGCTATTTAATGTGGAGCTAACCGCTTCAATATCATTCGTCATCCGACTCATTAATTCCCCATGTTGACGGCGATCGAAAAAGGCAATCGGTAGTCTTTGGAAATGAGCAAATACACTCGTTCGTAATCTATAAATGGTTTGTTGAGCAATACCGATCATCCAATAGTTTTGCAAAAATAATGATACTGCTAATAGAGCATAAATGCCGATTAACAGCATAATTCCCTTCTCTAGTCCTACAAGCTCTCCATGCGTTACGTACATGTCAATCATTTTACCGATTAAATACGGACCGAGGAGAGCCAAAATGGAACTCGCCAAGACAAGTAACAGCACAATAACTAGTAGTACACGTTGTTCATCAACTATTTTCCATAAACGTAGTAGCGTACTTTTCCAATTTGTCGCACGAGGTCCCTTCTTTTTCTTAACGGCCTGCTTCACATCATCTTTCGTCAAAATCGGCTCATAGCCAAAAGGTTTTTGGAAAAATCCCATTATTCCTCCACCTCCTGTTGGGAGATTGCGATTTTTTTATAGAGCGCAGAAGTTTGCAAAAGCTCTTCATGCGTCCCGTATGCGACCACTTTTCCTGCATCAATGAGTAAGATGCGATCAGCACCTCTAGCTGTCCGAATCTTTTGAGTGACCACTAGCATCGTTGCTTGTTCTTCACTCAATGCCTCCCATAATGCCTGCTCCGTTTTAACATCAAGCGCACTTGTACTATCATCGAGCATTAATATATGCCCTTTTCTTAATAACGCTCTCGCAATCGATAATCGTTGTTTTTGACCACCTGAAAGATTGACACCCTTCTGACCGACTCTTGTCTCGTAACCGTTCGGGAAATCCTCCACAGAAGCATGGATTTGTGCTTGCATTGTAGCTTGTAGCACCGCATCCATTTCAGCCTCTGCATCGCCCCAACGAACATTATCAGCAATGCTTCCTGTAAATAATAAAGATTGTTGTGGAACATAGCCGATGATTTCGCGCAGTTCTTGTAAATCCCATTGCTGTACATCTTTCCCCTCTACTACTATTTTGCCTTCTGTGACATCGTAGAAACGAGGAATAAGCTGTAGCAACGTAGATTTCCCTGCACCTGTTGCTCCCATAATGGCTAACTTTTCACCAGATTTCACTCGGAAATTTACATCGGAGAGGACAGGCGAGTCTTCCCCTGGATAAGTAAAGCTCACACGATCAAAAGCTAATTCTCCAAAACTCATGCCATTAGATGTTTTCTCTGAAGATGATGGTAGCTCAATCTCATTTTCAGTTGAAAGGACTTCTGCCATACGCTCTGCTGAGGCTTTTGCACGCGCATAAAAAATAATAATAAAGGCAAACATCGAGAACGAGCCTGTCATGCGCATGGCATAATTGACAATGGCAACAACATCTCCAAGTGGTGTTGTACCTGTAGCTATTTGCTTCGTTCCAAACCACAGCACTGCAAGTAAACTCATATTCATGATAAATAACAGTACAGGCATAATATACTCCATTGTGCGTAGAGTCTTTACAGTATCTATTTTTAAGCGTGAGGCAACTTCATCAAAACGAGAGGCTTCATATGCACCGCGTAAATAAGCCTTCACTAATCGAATAGCCTGTAAATTTTCCTGTAGCACACGATTCAAACGATCAATTCTCTTTTGTACAAGTCCAAAATAAGACACGCCTTTTGCTACCATAAAAATAAGAAAAATTAAAATAATTGGTGCGCCAATAACTAAAAACAACGCTAGTTTAGCATTTACAACAAAAGCCATAATGATGCTGCCAACAACGGCAAGTGGTGCACGAAGCATAATACGCAAACTCATAAACAGCACCGTCTGTACTTGCGTCACATCATTCGTTAATCTTGTAATAAGGGACGCCGTTGAGAATTTTTGATAAGTAGCTAATGTAAAGGATTGTATTTTTTCAAACAATGCATTTCGTAAATCAAAGGAAAAGCTCTGTGCTGTATGCGATGAAAAATATGAATTCACGACACCAGCTATAAAAGCTACGAAAGATAAGGCCAGTAACACCATTCCCCATTGCCAAATCATCCCCTGATTTTGAGCTCGCACGCCATCATCAATAATTTTCGCCATGATCAATGGCTGCGCGAGCTCCACAAACAATTCCACCAGCATTAAACTAAACGCGATGAATGCCGTCCATTTATAAGGCTTTACATAGGAAAAAACTTCTTTCATATTCTTCCCCCTCGTTCTCAGTTAAAGAAGTTCCATAAAATTCAAATATAGTGAAGAACTCCTATATAGATAGTATTTTTATGCTTTTCCTCTACCTACAGAAAGCCACGTTACACAAACAAGCATAACGAATACACCAACGAATTGCCAAAACCTAATGATGTACCAAACACGATAACTGAAATAACCTTTGCGGTTAGCGGTTCATTACTAGAAAGGATACTTGTCTCAACTGCTGTAATGTATTTCATGCTACATCAATTATGCCTCGGCATAAAGAAGGCAAACGTAAGACCAACCTCTACTCCCTACAATAAGGCTTTACCACTAACTAACGAAGCATCAAATGAAGCGTTCGTTAGTAGGAGGTAAAGAACTATAAGTGTACCAATAATCCCTAATACTTGATATTTCGGTGACCATTTCTTTAAACTAAGAGAGACATAGGCAACAACAAATATAAGTGCTAGAAACTGTAATAAGGTATAAAATACAGCATTACTTTCGTTGATTGCCGCCGCGAAAGCAAACTGTACGCCCAACATTTCTGCTACCCCGAACACAAGAAGTTGTCTACTCCATAGTTTTTGTTACCAAATGCCGAAAATATTTTTTCTAGTTCAAAATCAATTTCGCCTTGGCGTAATTGTTGCTGTCGCTACGCTTTCGCACAGATAAACAATGCGTCCGGATTTTGAATTGTGCCTCTGCACACTTCATTCCTCTCAAAATCCGTGACATCCGCCGGAGGCTTTAGGCCAACAGATGTTTTTTGCGCGAAAGCGTAGTGCTAACGCAGCGGCAGCAACGTGTTTTGTCTGTACAAAAGCGAAGCGACAGCAAAAGGGTTTCATCTGCGCGAAAGCGTAGCGGCAGCGGCAACAGCATGATGTTGACCACTCAGTCGTTGCCACAGGACGTGACGTTCTTAGACTGAATTCCTCTATTTTCAGTAGGTGTTAGGACACCTACTGAATGAAGATAAATATGTAAGTAATATAATACCTGCAACCGATAAACGAATTGTTAACATAAAGTAGACTGTCAATGGCGTATGGTTGAGTAACCACTTCATCAAACGTTCAGTTGCTCCCCATAACATCGCACCGGAGACGATAAATACTATTCCATTTAATTGTTTTATACAATTCTCATTCCCTATATAAATACTAAATAATGTTATTTTTCATCAATTCTTTCCTTATTTTTCACTAAAAAGGTCCCGGAATTAGTCATTATCAAATATTTACAATCATATTCATAATGACTAATTCCTGATAATTAACTATAATAATAGTATATATAGATTACTCAAGGAGATCGGATAATCATGAGTCATATGCATAAATCATTTACGATTGATGAACATTATTTAAATTCACTTCCTTTTCCTGCAATTGTCATGAATCAAGATGGACAAGCTATAAAATTGGGAAAGCTTGCTGAACACCTATTTGGCTTTTCAGCTACTACTATTAAAGAACATACCGCTTCATTTATTCATGAAAATTTACTACGTCAGCTTTCATTAGAAAAGTTTCAAACCCTTTTACAAAATGATGACAGTACGTATATCAACCAAATTCAACTGAACACATATACAAATGAAGAAATTACAACAGCGCTGCTAGCTAATCCATTTACTGAACAAGGAGAGCGTTTCATTCTTATGATATTTATGCTACCAGAATTAATGATTAATTCTGTCTCAAGTAGCAGCACCCTCATAGACTTAAAACAGGGATTAGACTCGACATTTATGACAGTATCACTTGATCATGATGGGTTCATTTTAGAATGTAATGCTGAATTTCTAAAAACGAGTCAATGGACACCAAAACGCGTTATTGGTAAAACGTTTTGGCAGCTGTTCCCTGAAAATAAAGAAAGTGAAAAGATTACTAATACCATCTGGCGTAATTTAAACAACGGCTATACGTGGCAAGGTGAAGTCGAAAAAGTTACAAAAACAGGTCAGTCTTATTGGGTACTCCTAACAGCTATCCCAACATTTGATATTGAAACAAATGAACAACAATTTTTTTTAATTGAAAAGGATATCACGAAGTCCAAGACTATACAGCATCAGCTTGAAAAAATCGCTTATATCGATACAGAAACAGGCCTTATGAATGCACATCGACTCGAAAAAGTGATTTCCAAAATGATTGAGGAAGAAAGAAACTTCTCTTTTGTCTATTTAAGTATAGATAAATTTTATACATTAAAAGAGTTACATGATCAGCAAATCGATCAAAGTCTTATTATAGAGTTTACCAAACGTATAAAAATGTACTTCCAAGATAGCACAATGGCACGTATTAACGAAAATGATTTTGTCGTGATTACACCATTAAGTGAATGGTTTATTCAAGGCTTCCTGTCTTACTTACAACAGCATCCAATTTATAACAGTAATGTTGCGGTCCCTATTTCTATTAGTGGCGGAATTACACGTTATCCAGAGGATCAAACTACATTCTCCCAACTAATGAAGGCATCCATTGCTACTATTACAACAGTCCGTGAAGCAGGTGGCGATAAAATCGTCTCACTATCAAAAGCAACACATAAGGCATTAAATCGTAAAGCTTTAATTGAAAAACGTTTACTTCAAGCTCTTGACCAAAAAAACCTAAAAGTTCTCTATCAGCCGCAAATTGATGTTACTTCAGGTAAAATTACAGCTGTAGAAGCACTAGTTCGTTGGGAAGATGAAGTAATAGGCGTTGTCTCACCAGATGAACTCATTCCAATTGCAGAGGAAACGGGTCTTATTAATAATATTGGTTCCTTTATGCTAGAAAAAGCTTGTGAACAGGCACTATCCTGGAAAAAAGCTGGTCTTGATCTAAAAGTATCCATTAACTCATCTGTACGCGAATTCCGTGATAAAAACATGGCAAAATCAGTTCTTGACACGTTAGCGAAAACTAGTTGCCCTGCTAATCTTATTCAAATCGAGATTACAGAGAAATTTGCCCTAGAAGCAGAGGCTGCTACCTTTATTACAAAGCAAATGCGTAAGCTTGAAAATGAAGGTATCGCCTTTATACTAGATGATTTCGGTACCGGGTATGGTTCATTTAGATATATGCAAATTCTACCAATAGATACATTGAAAATCGATAAAGCATTTACAAGTTCTTTATTAAAATCTGAAAAAACCCAAAAGCTCATGAACGGTATGGTGCAACTCGGAAAATCTATGGAACTTAAAGTTGTCGCAGAAGGTGTCGAAACTGCTGAACAAGCAGATCTTTTGATTTCTTATGGCTGTGATGCAATTCAAGGTTACTATATTAGTAAACCAATTCATGCAGAGGAAATTGAAGCATTACTAGTTAAATAGTAATTTAAAGGAGGCTACGTTTAAGAACGTAACCTCCTTCTTTATAGTTGTTCTATCCACCTACATTTGATGTAGAGTCTTATTTCTTGTAGACCTTTTGGAATTTCGCCTTACCGGTACGTACAGAACGGAAAATAAGCTGTATTAGTACCTCTGCAAATACAAGTCCTATAACGATGGCACCTGTAATTAAAAATGCTTTTAATCCATACTGTAGCCCCTGTATATAATCATCCTCTACAACATTCCTCATTGCATTATAAGCCATGCCTCCCGGAACTAACGGGATAATACCACCAACAATAAAAATAATCATCGGCATTTTGAAGCGCCGAGCATACAAATGAGAAACGATAGCAATTACGAAAGAGCTAAAGAATGAGGCATTTACTACATCCATGCCATGCTCTGTTAGGACGAAGTAAATCATCCAGCCTACTACCCCAACAAAACCACAATAAATTAGGGTTTTTCTAGGTACATTAAAAATAATTGCGATACCTGCAGTCGCAAAAAAGCTAAGAATCAACTGTATGATATAGTCCATGTCATCTGCCTCCTAAAACGATAGAGTGACGGCAATAGCTGCACCAATTGCAAAAGCTGTTAAAAATGCCTCTACGCCCTTTGCCATCCCTGACATAAAATGACCTGCCATTAAATCCCGAACTGCATTCGTGATCAAAATACCTGGTACTAGTGGCATAACAGAGCTAATAACAATTTTATCTATTTCCGTACCATGGCCATATTTCACTGAAAAGACAGCAATCGATCCTACTACTAATGAAGCTGTAAATTCTGAGAAAAATTTCACTTTTGTTAAGTCATTTATCAATAAAAGCACTAGGAAGCCTAATCCCCCTGCCAAACAGGCAAAAAGGAAATCAGACCATCCCCCCTTAAACATTATAAGGAAACAACCACTCGCAAGAGCCGATGCTAATACTTGAATATATGTTGGTAAAAAATAATTTGTTTTTTGTATCGACTTTAGCTCGTCATAAGCGTCTTCTAGTGTTATCATGTGAGATGTGAGTCTCCGAGATACTGAATTTACCAAGGCTATTTTTTGTAAATCTGTTACCCTGTTGGAAATCGATGTAATTCTCGTCGGCTGTGTCTTGCCTAACGAAAAAATGATTCCTGTAGGTGTGGCATAACATTGCGCGTCCAGCATATTTTGAGAATGTGCCATGCGTAGCATTGTATCCTCCACACGATATGTTTCCGCACCACTTTCAATCATAATTCGCCCTGCAAGCAATAAACAGTCAATCGTAGATTCATTATCCACTTCATGTAAAACCATTACAGTTATCTGCCTCCTTCAAAAGGTTCCTTGCCAATAGTATCGAACTGCAAATAAAAACTCAACAAAAAAAATTTAACTTTTAACAAAAGTACTTTGGCTTTCATAAGTTAGAAATGGTAAGCTAATGGGTAATTTATTTATGAAGATTGGTTTCCCATAAATTGATAGCAAAACTTCGTAGATTCGTATAACTTTTTCAATGGCTAACACGTCTGATTGTATAGAAAAATAAATATGGAAAGGAGCGTATCCATCAAAATGCCGGAACGCAGAAAAAGACGCGGCCCAATGATTGATTTCCTATTAATTGGCCTCATCATTACATTAACGACTATTATTTTAGTTATTATCCTATCAAAGGATGACTTTAAGTTTCAAAAAATTAGTGCCTCAAAAGAGACAAATTCAGATTCAATAACGAGTAATCTATCCACAGAAAGCTCTGCGTTTCCAGGTATACGTATTGTAACAGATGTTTCTAATGATAAGCGAACTCCTTTTGCTATTCACTATCCAGAAACAGATAATAAAGCTTTTAACGATGCTGTAATACAGTACATAACGGATTCAAAAGAAAACTATCTGTCATCTATGAAAGAAAATAAAGATAAAGAGGTAATGGGTGAGCTTAATATTAGTTTGGAAACTTTCCCATATCAAAAACAATACTATTCTTTTGTACTAACAAAAATGCTGTATACAGGCGGAGCCAATCCCGAGGTTTCAACAAAAACATTCTTCATCAATCATGAAAATGGTAAACTAATTTCCATTAAAACATTGTTGAACAACGATGAAAACAACTTATCGGCATTAGCTACTCATGTACGTAATGACTTACAACAAAACCTCAAGTTAAAGGATGAGCTTTTCAAGGATGATTTAATAAAATCAACTGAACCGAAGTGGTCTAACTTCAATCGCTTTGCTATCGTTGATGATTCGTTACAATTCTATTTTGATGAGTATGAGATTGCTAGCGGAGCAGCTGGTTCACCAATTGTGAAGCTTCCCCTTTCACTTATCAATCCGTTGTTAGCCTCTGATTTCCAAATTGCTATGGAAAAGCCGACGAAGCCAATTAATACAGGCGATCCAAACAAAAAACGTATTGCCTTAACTTTTGATGATGGCCCACATCCAAAGGTTACAGAACAGATTTTAGATACGCTCGATAAATATCATGCAAAAGCTACCTTCTTTATGCTTGGTAGTCGTGTCCAATATTACCCTGATATCGCAAGAGACGTACTTGCACGAGGACATGAAATAGGGAACCATTCATGGAACCATCCTGTATTAACAAAACTGTCACTAGAGTCGGCAGTGAATCAATACACATCTACGGTTGCGGAGATAGAGAAGGCCATTAATCAAAAACCTACTGTATTTAGACCACCGTACGGAGCAACAAACGATGCGATTAATGCTCAAATTCCAGTTCCTGTTGTTTTATGGACGATCGATACATTAGACTGGAAGCATCGTAATGCGAAACTGTTACTACCTAATATTAAAAATAATTTACACAATAACGCCATTGTCTTAATGCATGATATTCATCAATCGACTGCCGATGGTCTTGATGCCGTGCTTGCTTATTTACAAGGGCAAGGCTATGAATTCGTGACAGTATCGGAAATTCTTCCATATCGTCAGAAATAATTAAAGAAAAAGTCCAATGAACTCAATGTTTATTGGACTTTTTGAATGTTGGAGCACCATAATCGAACAGAATAGAGAATGTTATTGTACATCTGCTGCGCACCTAAAACATTTAATTACAGTGCTATACTTTTGCATATTATCACTATAAATTAAAGAATGAAATGCTAAACTAAATGAATTGGTTGATTGGAGTGGAGACTGGGCAACATAATAAAGTAAAAGGATTCACGCACAGTTTTGTGTATGAATCCTTTTTGCTCTTCGGAAGGTGGATGTCGATAAAAATTAAAAGTTAGGTGATAAAACGTGAAAGTTTGTCGATAAAATTCAGAAGTTGGGCGATAAAACGTGAAAGTTTATCGATAAAATTTAAAAGTTGGGCGATAATTCCTGAAAATGTCCCGAAAAAACTAAAAAATTGGTAGCGGCAGCGACAAAGCGCCCAGTCGGAACGGAAATCAACCCCTCATTTTGCCAAAGAGCCAAGCTTTATATACTATGACACCTTAATTTCATTAACATAATAGTTTTCAACAACATGAAAAGTCCAATAAGCTCAAAGATGAGTTATTGGACTTTCTTTTTATTTTATAGTTAATGTATCAAGTGGTTTGAAGTCTGTTAGCTGGTAGCTCTTCACTTCATTGTTAGCTACTGTGTAAAGAGCGTCATCTATATAAACTACTCGCTGTACACGCTGTTCCCAACTTTCATACTGATCGCCAGTGCTTTTATAAACAATATTTCCTTTTAGTACGATTCCTTTATTTGCTGTGATTTCATAGATTTGTGCGCCTTGACCTTTGTAGACAATTTCATCGCCCTTCCCTGCATCATACAGGACAACTGGGAAACCAAAGTAATGGTATTCCTTATTGCGGAATAGCGCTTTAGAATTGTATTGAATTTCGGAGTACGAGCCTTTTCCACCGATTTTTACTGTTGATTGTTCCTTTGGATTTTTGAAATCAGAAACATCAAACAATGACATTTTCATATTAGTTGTAACCGTAAAATCACGCTTCGAATATTCATTATAGCGTTGCTCGGTATCATAGCCAATACCGATTAAATGTGTATCGTCTAATGGATGTAAATAGTTACTAAAGCCTGGAATCTTTAGCTCCCCTAGCACAGTTGGCTTTTTCGGATTTGCGACATCAATAACAAACAATGGATCCACTTGCTTAAATGTTACTACATATGCTTTTTCACCCATAAAACGTGCTGAATATACTTTTTCACCAGGAGCTAAATCTTTTACTGCACCGAGCTCTTGTAAATTTTTATCGAAAATAAATAGGTGGTTTCGTGATATTTTTTTTTCGTCCCACGCATTTCCTTCAGTTGTAACGATGCGGAAATTGCCTTCATACTCATCCATTGAGTATTGATTTAACACTGTTCCTTTTACTTCTGTAGTACCTACAAAATTCATAGCAGTTCCATCAACATTCCATTTAAAAACTTGTGTATCAGTTGTTCTTGGCATCCAGATCATATCCATAACGCGACCAGCAGCAGGCACTGGATTTCCATCATAAATGGGTGTTGTTAAATAAAGTGTATTCTCCGACATATAAAGTCCACTACTACCACCTAAGTATCCTTTAGTATTTGCAGTTGTCTTTGCGCCATTTTTTAAATCCACTGCTGTAATTAAACTATATGTTCCATCCATTGTATTTGGTAAAATAGAAATTTTCTCTAGAGGTAAGCTCTTATATTCTTTTCCTTCTACACTATCAAATGTTTTCGGTTTTAAATCCGGCGTTTTTTGCTCTCTAAGCATCCAATAATTCGGATACATATTACCGATTAAATATAATGTGTCATTTGTAATTCGAATATCTTGTAAATACCCCTCTTGCCCCACTTCACGTATGAGCTTTGGATTCTTTGGGTTTGAAATATCATACAAAGTAGCAGTCGACATGCTTGTGCCTACTTTTTCTAAATATTCATCCCCAATCGCTATTAATAAATTATCATATAATGCTAACTTCGAAATATACTGTGACTCCTTCAGCTTGATTGTTGTCGCTAGCTTTAAATTTTTCGGATCTTTAGCATCTACTACAGTAATGCCATGATCTTTTACAGCATAAATAAAGCCATCTTTGACAACGACAATATCTCCTTCTTCCACTCCTTCGACTTGATTATTCGTTGTAGAGGAGTTGTCTGCACTCGCTTTGTCTTCGCTCTTTGCAATTTCTGCTGTTGCTTCATAGTTCAGTTCTTTTTGTGAGTTAGCTAAAAGTGCTTCGAAATATTGTTGTAGCTCTTTTTCTGATTTTACAACTTCAAGCTTTTCAATGATGGTAAACGCTATTACTTGCGATGTTGTTTTAGGTCCACCTAGTACAAACGCTTCTTTATTCACATGTAATTTATAACTACCAGGTGCTAAATCGCTTACGATCATTGTCTTTTTATCTTCTCCCAATGTTACTGTTGCCGACACCTTTTGATCTTTGCTATTTGTTACGTAAACATTGTCTTCCGTTATTTTGCTTTCATTTAGTGTCTTAGTAAAGGATATTTGCCAGCTATGAGTTGTCATACTCGCACTTGCAGTCTGTGCCTCTACTTTTGGGACCGACATCAACATAAAAATTCCTGGCAAAATAGCTAATACGGTGATGAGTAAAATTGCTATCCACTTATTTTTCATCAATTTACCTACCTTTCATAAATTTGTTTATTAATTAGACTGCTAAAGAGTAGGAAAGTTACATTATTCTGAATTTTTTCTCAGTAAAAAACGAGAGGAAGTGAATCCCTCTCGGCTTATATAGACTATAATTACGAGCAATAGCTAATGTATTCTACGTTAGCTGCTGCTCTTTTTTTATGGTTAGACACTAGATATATGATTATGCATTAAATCAGATCAGCCTCTACTATTGAAACTAAATCTTTCGTATACGCTTAAAAATATAATTATTGTACTTTTACTGTATATGTCCCGTTGTCATTATCAAATTTATAAATATATAAATAATACTTTCCTGGTTCCGCAGTAAATTTACCTTTTATATTATTTCCATCCTCCTGTCCATAGGATGCGTAATTTTGCATATCCGACTCATGATAAAGCACCCATGTCATTCCGATTTGATTTTCATTTACGACAGAAATATCTATTTCTTTTGGAGACGTAACATTGAATGTGTATACATCCGTATGATCATCATCAATCAAACTACCTTTTAGGGGCATATTAAATGGAATCATATTCGCTTCTTCTGGACGATTATTTGGTTCTATATCTGTTTTTGCTTCATTCTGTACATTTACTGTATATGTCCCATTTTCATTATCAAATTTATAAATATATAAATAATACTTTCCTGGTTCCGCAGTAAGTTTACCTTCTATACTATTTCCATCTTCCTGTCCAAATGATACGTAGTTTTGCATATCCGACTCATGATAAAGCACCCATGTCATTCCAATTTGATTTTCATTTACGACAGAAATATCTATTTCTTCCGGAGACGTAACATCGAATGTGTATACATCCGTATCATTATCATCAATCAAACTACCTTTTAGGGGCGTATTAAATGGAATTATCTTTGCTTCTTCTGGATGATTATTCTCTGTTTGTGCTCCCTTCCGTACAGTTACAATTGCATGATCCTTACTTTCTATTCCCTTATCATTTTTCACTGTTAATGTCACATTATATGTGCCTTCTTTTTCGTATACATGAGTAGGGTTTGCCTCTTTACTTGTTTTTCCATCACCAAAATCCCAAAGGTAAGAAACTATTTCTCCATCCTTATCTTTTGAACCATCGCTTTTGAACTGGATTTCTTCATTTTCGATTCCAGCATATGGACCATTTATATTTACAATAGGCGCTTGATTATCTCCTTCATCCGTCGCAACGCCATGGAAAACAATATCATATTCAAACTGGTTTGCTGCATTCACACGGTAGTTTACAAAATACGCCGTCACTGTTTTATAGCCGCTCCACTCTTTTTGCGACAGTTGATCTAGTACTTGGTTCACTTGTTCACTCATTGTTTTCCAGTCTTTAGATTCACCTTTTGTTTCACTACCTACATACGTACCTTCGACTGTAAATGTATTAAAAAATTGAGACTTATGTTTTGTAATTTTTGCATCTTTTACGTTAGCAACATCGGCAATTTCTTGTACTACTTCATTTAACGCTTTTGGTTCATGTTCCACTAAATAATCTTCTGATACTTGTGGCACCTCGTATTTTTCTTGATTATCAATCAATTGCTGCATATACGCTTGGTATTCCGAATTCAGTTGTGGATCTTTACTTAATACGTCGCGATACGCATCATAATTTTTCACATCGTTCGCACGAATTAAATCTTGAATCTTAACAAATGTATCAAATTGATGATTATACATATAAGACTGCAGTGCAAATGAATAGTTATAAAAATCCCATGATCCATATTTCGCAAACATTGTTTGTTCAGCTGTGTAGCGTTGTGATGCTTCATATGATAATCCACTAATAATACTATTACGTGGAACTACATCATTTGTACGTGTTGATCCTGCAAAGAATTCAGCATTTCCTTCCTGGAACCATGTTAGTCGTTCATTTTGATACATATCTCCTGTTCCGAATAAACCAGGAACCTCGTATCTTCCCTGTAAATAATGTGTAAATTCATGGCGGAACAACTCTTCTAAACTATAAATACTTTGCTCTGGTGTACGTTCATACGTAAAGAACGTTCCCTTCTCTTCGATATAAATACCACCATTATTTGTTTCATACCCGTACAATTGACGATTTATTCGATATTGATCTGGAGAGTCATAAATTACAACTGTTAATACATCGTCAGCATTGCCTGGTTCTAATGCTTTATCATTCCCAATTACACGGTGATATTGTGCTTTTACTTCTTTGGCAGCCCAGTATAATCTTTGAATTTTGTCTTCTGTTACTTTTTCTCCCGTCTTAAATACAATCGATCCATTATCAAATGTATATGTTTTCGGTAAATACTGTCTCTTTCCATCTTCACGCATTTTCTGTAAATCTACTGTATTGCCACTATAATCTTTTCCACCATAATTTGTAGTAAGTTGCTCTACTGCCACAAAATAAGCTTCACTTAAATATGGATACATATGCAACGCTTGTGTAACAACTTCTAAACCTTTATCCGGATTACTATGGAATCCTCCTAAACGCCCTGCATAATAAATGCCATTATTGATTAACCAACTATTGTTATTTGTTATATTATGTATAAGAGCAATTTTATTCACTTCATTGATGAAACTATCAATCTTTCCATACCACATCGTCGTATTAGCTTCTTTACCTGTCTCATGCAAAAACGACTGCAAGTCATAATCAATTCCATGTATTAAATCATAGATAGCTTGCCCTTTTAAAGAATCGCTTTCATATGGAGAGAGATTTTCGTTATATTGTTTTAAAATCTTCGAAGCATACTGAACTGTTTCTGCATCACTAGAAGCATTACCTATTAATTTCCCATAGGCGGATACCACTTTATCTTGCTCATCTGTACCAAGTTTAAAGTTCGGATTCTTAGCCATTTCCTTTAATGCTGGTAAACACTTATCATGGAAACTTCTCTCATTTAAATAACCTAGTTCCTTATTATAAAATCCTACATAAAAAGCAGAACGCAATAGCTCAACAAATGTTTCAATACCCTTTGAATCATCTTTCGTAAAAGAACTTCCTCTTTTCCCTAAGTCATTGATAATAACTTGCATGCGTTCTTTATTTTGATAAAAAGCTTTTGTTTCATCATTGAATTGGAATAGGTCTGTAATTTGATACCAGCGAATATTTCCTAGCGTATCAATTAGCTCACTATCGCTCATTTTATTAAGCTCTGCCAACGAGTACTTTTCCTGCAATTGCTTCGTTTCAGCAACTTTGATAGTTGGAGCTGGGTGTTCCGAAAAATCTCCCATTTCCAAACGTTTTTCAAATGATAATGTTTCATCAGCCATTGTAGAATGTGCAATTTCATCTTTCGGAGTATCTATGCCAACAGGCTTCATTTGTAATACATTATAAGGCGTTTTTTCTGCTGCTGATACTTCCGCTTGTAACGCTCCAAACGACAGTGCCATTGTACTTACTCCAATTAACACTTGATTGAGTTTTAATTTCTTTTTCATAACAAGTCCTCCTATAGTACTACCTTTATTCAATGGCAATATATTGAACATTTGGAACTATATTGCCCATTTAAAAAATAACATATTATGTGAATAAAGCAATATAAAATGTTATATTTAGAAATATTTTCTTGTTCGATTTGAACACTAAGACACAATTAGACCATAAAACCATTACTTAACATAAAAAAGAACCCGAAATTCGGATTCTTTAATGTTAAAGCGAACTGGAAAGCAATTGTACCATTTAGACCCTCTACGTCCACTACAGAAAACTTAACAGTAAAAAAGCCGATTATTCCTTTAAAAGTTTAGGAAATCGGCTTTTTCTTTATGAAATTTTACTTAGCGTACAAGATTCACATTTGAAGCAAGTCTAATTAACTTTGGATCAATCAATAAAAAGTCTTGATAAAACGCCTATTCTTCAAATGGCCATTTTGGTAGCATTTTTGCTAATGACTTATCTTGACGTTTTCCTAATACATAGTCAGCCTGCATAATTGTATGAATCTCCCGCGTGCCTTCGTATATAACCGGTGCTTTCGAGTTACGTAAATAACGAGCGACTGGATATTCATCCGAATAACCATATGCTCCATGAATTTGGACAGCATCATCCGCAGCTTTATTGGCAAAATCACAAGTCTGCCACTTTGCTAATGATGTCTCGCGCGTATTGCGTACACCTTTGTTTTTCAACTCTCCAACACGATATACAAGTAGGCGACTCATTTGATAGCCCGCTTCCATTTTGGCAATCATTTGCCCTACTAGCTGGTGCTCACCAATAGGTTTACCAAATGTTTCGCGTTCATGACAGTATTTCACACTCGCCTCGAGACACGCTTGAATAAGACCGACAGCGCCTGCAGCTACTGTGAAACGACCATTATCTAACGCAGACATGGCAATTTTAAAGCCTTCTCCCTCTTCTCCAAGGCGATTCTCTACAGGTATACGTAGATTTTCAAAAAAGAGCTCACCCGTATTACCCGCACGAATACCGTATTTACCTTTAATGGCCTTCGATGTAAAGCCCGCCATGGAACGCTCTACGATAAATGCACTAATGCCATGATGCTTCTTCGATTTATCAGTGTAGGCAAAAACGATAAAATGGTCAGCTATATCACATAAGGAAATCCATGTTTTCTGTCCATTTAACACGTAAAAATCTCCATCCCTTACAGCGGTGGTAGACATTGCAGCTACATCTGACCCTGCTCCAGGCTCTGTTAAACCAAATGCTCCAATTCGAACTCCTTTTGCCTGTGGAACAAGATATTGCTGTTTTTGAGCCTCTGTTCCCCATTGCATTAAGGTCATGCTATTCAAGCCTGTATGAACTGAAACAGCTGTGCGAAACGCTGTATCTCCACGTTCCAGTTCTTCACAAACGATGGCCAGTGCATTGTAATCCATCCCACTGCCACCGTATTGTTCTGGTACACAAACACCCATTAAGCCCAGCTCAGCAAGTCTTGACCAAATCTTCGGATCGAAGCCACCCTCACCATCCCACTTCGCAATATGTGGAATAATCTCGGCATCCACAAACTGCCGCACTGTTTTACGTAGAATTTCTTGCTCAGTGGTAAATTCGAAATTCATGACCAAGCACCTACCATTTCACAATCATTGCTGATATATGAGACGTCTCCTTAATGACAACACCACGTTTTGCCATCTCTTGAATATAAATATCGCCCGGTACAATTGATTCAGGTGCAAATATACCGCGCTCTGTAATTTTATTTTCTCCAATCATTTGAGCAACGACAGAAATTGTATTTGCTGTTGCACGAGCCATAGCCGTTTCATTAATCGTCATATCTTTACGCACAACCATTTCGAACTCATACGTCACTTGTTGCTGCGCTTTTTCACCCGCTACAATAACACGTAGCAGCACTGCATCTGGTTTTGTACCAAGCTCAAGTTTCTTTTTAAGTGCCTCGCGAACAACTGGGCGCACAGAAACTTCCTGATCTTCTACCTCTACCTTATTACTAGCATCAAGGAATCCTAAATCTGCTAATAGCTTAAATTTCTCTGCATGTCCTTTATAACGAATTGTTTTATATTCTAGTGTTTGGACATTTGGGAATGTCTTATATAATGTCGATATACCGCCAGATGTATAAAATGCCTCAAGTACACCAAAATCTTTGAAATAAATAGGTTCAACACCTGATAACGATGGAACTTCTTGAAGTTTACCTTTTTGAATCATTTTTGACGGCTCTGTATAATGATCAAAGACACCATCTAGAGAAAATACTCGCGTATAGTGAAGAGGTGGCTTTGGCTCTGTTGGAATACCGCCTACAAATAGTTTAATAGATTCTACCTCATCTAATTTCGAAGCACCGTAACCCGCTAAAATGTTGACCATACCTGGAGCAACACCCAAGTCCGGAATAATGGTTACACCTTTTGCTTTTGCCTCTTCGTCAAGATCTAATATTTTTTCTGTTACACCGCCAATATGACCACCTAAATCCACGGAATGAACACCAGCTGCGATTGCCGCTCTTGCTACACGCTCATTAAAGGAATAGAATAATGCATTAACGACTACATTACCTTTTGAGATAACTTCCATTAACGAGTCGTCGCGCTCAGCATGAAGCTCTACAACCTCAATCTTATCTGTATTTAAGGAGTCCACAAAGTTCTGCGCTATTTTTACGTCTATATCTCCTAAAAATACACGTTCCACCTTGCTATTTTTTATTAAATCACGAGCTACCTCTTTCCCCATTAAACCTGCACCTAATACAACAACTTTCATCAAGAACATCCCCTTTCATTGATCTGTTATTCTGTATCGATTTGTGCTCTTTGTAATTTACCGCTATAGTCTACATAAATACTTTTCCATTCCGTATAGACATCTAAGGCAGCTACACCTGAGTCGCGGTGACCGTTCCCCGTGCCCTTTGTGCCGCCAAATGGTAAATGGATTTCAGCACCTGTTGTGCCAGCATTCACATAAACAATACCTGTATCTAAATCTCGTTGTGCGCGGAAAATCGTATTCACATCTTGCGAGAAAATTGAACTGGATAAGCCAAATTTTACGCCATTGTTTACTTCGATTGCTTCTTCCAAACTTGCTACTTCAATTAGAGAAACGACCGGACCAAAGATTTCTTCCTGTGCAATAATCATGTCAGGCTTCACATTGGTAAATAGTGTAGGCTCATAATAAAACCCTTTGTCATAAGGAGGCTCAGATAATATTCTACCTCCAGCTAACAACGTCGCCCCTTCCTGTTTGCCGATTTGCACATAGTGATTAATCTTTTCCAATGCGGCTTTATTAATCACAGGTCCGATTTTTACACTTTCATCTAGGCCGTCCCCAATTGTTAGCTTTTGCATTTCGTCTAATAGACGTTTTTCTAGTTCCTCTCTTACATCTTTATGCACGATCACGCGACTACATGCTGTACATCTTTGGCCAGCAGTGCCAAATGCACTCCATAAGATGCCTTCAGTAGCTAGTTGTAAATCGGCATCATCCATCACTATGACTGCATTTTTTCCACCCATCTCTAACGAAATCTTCTTTAGGTGTTTACCACCTAGCTCCGCTACCTTACTTCCTGTTGTTGTAGAGCCGGTAAATGAAATGACCTTAACGTCTGGATGTTCAATCAATGCTGTTCCAACTGTTGGCCCTGTACCAAAGACGATATTTGCTACTCCGCTTGGTAAGCCAACCTCTTCAAAAATTTTACCCATTTCATACGCCATCATTGGTGTCTCATTAGATGGCTTCCAAATGAATGTATTGCCAGCAACAATTGCAGGGAATGACTTCCAAGTAGCAATAGCTACAGGGAAATTCCACGGAGTTATTAATCCTACAACGCCAATAGGTGCCCGTACACTCATGGCAAATTTATTAGCTAGCTCAGACGGCGTTGTCTCCCCAAATAACCGTCGCCCTTCACCAGCCATATAATAGGCCATGTCTATCCCTTCCTGCACTTCGCCTCTAGCTTCTTCAATAACCTTTCCCATCTCTTTTGTTAAAACGGTCGCTAAATGTTCCTTTTTCTCTTTCATTTTTTGACCGATGGCATATAAATAGTCAGCACGTTTAGGCGCAGGTACTAATGCCCAGTTTTTTTGTGCCTGTTTTGCAACCGCTACCGCTTCATCTACCTCACTTGCAGTAGAACGCGGTATTGTAGCTAACTGCTCCCCATTAGCAGGGTTGGTCACTACTATACTTTGTAAATGTGAACGTGTTACCCATTCACCGCCGATATAGTTTTTAATTTCCACTACAAACACCCCCTAAACTATCTATGGTGCCTCTGCCTCATTGTTACCAATCGCATTGCTTTCAGACAGATATCATCTATTACTCTATATTATATAGAATTAGATATGTCAAAATTCCGAATTTTTAATATATAGAGGTCTGAAGAGCATGCTTTTGGATCAATATCGGTGACAATCGTCAGAGGCTTTATTTTCTTTTAGCTGAACATTGATGTCTTAAGGATGAAAGTCTTTTGTGAGCGATATAAAACAATCACAAGCTTTCAGCTAAACGAAAATAAAAATACTCATTCTAGTGTTTTATATTCGACATTTACTAGTTTATTCCCTTTTTTTCTAAAATAATTTATTATTCATTAAAACTAAAGAAACTTATAATCGTATAAAATAACAATCAGCTATCATTTTATTTTTATAATAATTTTCCCCTTAGCTCTACCAGACTCAGAATATTCAAAAGCCTTTTGAATATCATCCATTAATACTACCCGATCAATAATAGGGACAATTTTTTTTGCTTCAATAAATTCTCGGATAAGTTTTAATTGTATTCCACTCGGCTTCATAAATAGGAAATGATATTCTACTTGATACTGTTTTTCCAGAGCTGTTAGTTTTCTAGTAGCAAATTTAAGTAGTAATGATTTCCAGAAATTCAAACCGTACACTTTGGCAAAGCGATAGTTAGGTGTGCCTGAAAGAGATACGATTTTCCCACCAGGTTTAAGAATTTTAAACGAATTTTGTAATGTTTCTCCGCCTAATGTATCGTAAACATAATCATAATCGGACAATATATCTTCAAAATTTTCGCTTTTATAATCGATGACTTTATCCGCACCTAAACGTTTAACTAGTGACTCATTTTTACTACTCGTAGTGGTTGCTACGTATGCTCCCATTAACTTTGCTAATTGAATAGCTAATGTTCCAACACCACCAGAACCAGCGTGAATAAGCACTTTATCATTCGGTTTTAATTGCATAATATCATGAAATGCTTGATAAGTAGTCAAGCCGACTAATGGTATAGCTGCAGCTTCTTCAAAACTTAAATTTTTAGGTTTTATAGCAATATCATCTTTATGAATGGCAATGTATTCTGCAAATGTTCCAATTCTAGACTTTCTTGGTCGGCCATATACTTCATCACCTACCTGAAATTCAGTAACATCCCCCCCGACTTGTACAATAACTCCAGAAAAGTCGTTACCTAAAACTAGTGGCATTTTATAACTTAAAAGCATCTTTACTTTACCATCACGCACTTTATAATCAATGGGATTTATACTTGCTGCATGGATCTCTACTAATACATCATCAGAAGAAATCTTCGGAATTTCCACTTTAGTTAATTCTAAATTTTTTTGACCATATTGATTGATTACTGCAGCATTCATATATTTATTCATTATTTTAACCTCCACGTTCGGTTCGTTAGTTTAAACCAATGAATATATTAAGGTGGAATATTTAATTTGTCAACCATATCATCATCTACTGATTTGTTGACAATAATAACGAACACTGGTTTAATGGTTTAAAAATACAAACCAAGGGGAAGTCATATGGAATGTTTAGAACAATTAAAAAAAGAATTTAACGATGTTAGCGACTTTCTCATTGCTTTAGGTGATGAAAAACGTCAATCTATTATCATTACGCTTTTACAAAACAATTCATGTAAAGGGCTACGTGTCATCGATTTAACTGATGCGACTCAATTATCTCGACCAGCAGTGTCACATCATTTGAAAATTTTAAAACAAGTTGGGCTTATCGAAATGTATAGTGAAGGAACTAAAAATTATTATTTTCTATCTCATAAAACTACTGAAATTGATAAATTAATGAAATTATTAAATCATGTTTCAACTATTATTGAAAAAAGTGAGAGGGAAAAATGAAAAAAATTTTAGTGGTTTTAACAAACATAGCGAGATACGCAAATACAACTGAGGCTACGGGATAATGGATTGGTGAAGCTACTGAATTTGTTGAGGAAGTTACCAAAAGCGGTTTTGAAGTAGATTATGTCAGCCCTAATGGAGGGTTTGTACCTATTGATCCACGTAGTATGAAATATGTTGACGAATCCACCTTTTCATCTATGTAAGTGAAGATTTTCAAAATCGAGCATTAAGAAATTCTATGAAACCTTCAGATATTAATCCCAACGATTATATTGCAATTTATTATACTGGTGGTCATGGTGTTATGTGGGATATCCCTAATAATGCTAAATTACAACAACTTAGCTTAACCATTTATAATAACGGTGGTTATATTGTATCAGTTTGTCATGGTATAGCAGGTTTATTAAACATTAAAGATAAAAATGATGATTATCTTATTAGAGATAAGAAGATTACAGGCTTTACTACAACTGAGGAAATTTTAAGTACTAAAAAATCTATTGTCCCATTTTTAAACAAAGATATGGCTATTAAGCATGGAGCAATTTTCCAGAAAGCTAGAGCCTTTCGTTCTTTTGTGGTGCAAGATGGCAACCTCATAACTGGTCAAAATCCTTTTTCAACAAGAGAGGTTGCTAAGAAGTTGTTAACTAATTTATAAAATTAATTGAAGTAATAGCCATTTTTTAAAATGGTAGGAGTAAGAGAACACAGAACCGTTCCACATCGATTTACTAGCTTATCCCCCTTTTTTCCTGAAATATTTAATCCTGCATTGAAACTAATGCAACTTATAATCGTATATAATAACAAAATTATTTTTTGGAGGAATCCTTTATGAATAATCACGAAATTGACTACAAATTATATGGCGATGATATGCAATACGTACAAGTTGAGCTTGACCCTCAAGAAACAGTAGTAGCTGAAGCTGGAGCTTTAATGATGATGGATGATTCTATCCACATGGAAACTATCTTTGGCGATGGTTCAAGAGGAAGCCTAGAAAGTGGTCTTATGGGTAAATTATTTGGAGCTGGAAAACGTCTAATTACAGGTGAAAGTTTATTTATGACGACATTTACGAACGTTGGTTCAGGTAAACGTCATGTGTATTTTGCCTCTCCATACCCTGGTAAGATTATTCCAATGGATTTAAGTCAATTAAACGGAAAGATTATTTGTCAAAAAGATGCATTTTTAGCTGCTGCAAAAGGAGTTTCAATTGGCGTTGAATTCCAGAAAAAAATCGGTGTTGGCTTCTTTGGTGGTGAAGGCTTCATTATGCAAAAGCTTGAAGGAGACGGCATGGCTTTTGTACATGCAGGTGGCACTATTCACGAAAAGACTCTAGCACCCGGTGAAGTATTACGTGTTGATACAGGCTGTTTAGTTGCTATGACATCTGATGTAGATTACGATATCGAGATGGTCAAGGGCGTAAAAACTGCATTATTTGGTGGTGAAGGTATCTTCTTCGCTACTTTAAGTGGTCCGGGTAAAGTATGGATTCAATCATTACCATTTAGCCGTTTAGCAAGCCGCGTCTTTGCTGCAGCACCCATTTCTCAAGGCGGAGGCGGTCAATCTAAAGGTGAAGGTGGCATTGGCGGTTTATTTGATATGTTTAATAAATAATGACGCTATTTATTTAAGGAGCACATCTTATTTCGATGTGCTCCCTCTCTTATAATTACAGTTGATTTATACAATTTATTTCTAACACAAACAAATCTTTGCCGCTTTATCGCAAAAGATACTCCTACTTCTTTTATCTTCCGTATCATTAATCTATTCGATTCGTTACAGCCTTGCCCTGCCCATATGCGGTAAGCTCTTTAACGTTCAGCATCAGCATTGCAGTTCTAGTTTGAAGCGAGGCACTACCGATATGCGGGAGTGCTACAACGTTTGGAAGCGTCAACAATGGATGATCCAACGCAATAGGCTCTTGTTCAAAGACATCCAACCCTGCTGCCCACAACTTACCGTTTTTTAAAGTTTCATACAGTGCATTCTCATCGATAATGCCACCACGTGATGCGTTAATTAATACCGCGTCATCCTTCATCAAAGCAAGTTCCTCTGCTCCTATAAGTCCTACAGTATCATTGTTAAAAGGTGTCATAATAACAACAAAATCCGATTGTTTTAAAAGATCCTCCAACGATACATATTGAAAGCCATACATTTCTTCTACCTCATGGCGACGTCTACGATTGTTGTATAAAATTTTCATATCAAAACCTTTTGCTCGTCTTGCAACAGCTTGGCCAATACGTCCCATACCAATAATTCCTATAGTGGATCCTGAAACATCTTTACCTACTAATTGCATCGGATACCAGCTTTTCCATTTACCCTCACGCAAATATCGTTCGCTTTCTGGAATTCTTCGAGCAGTCGCAAGCAATAATCCCCATACTAAATCTGCAGTCGTATTTGTTAAAACTCCTGGAGTATTAGTCGCCATTATTCCACGCTTACGCAAAGCTTTGACACTAATATTATTAAATCCAACTGCTAAATTAGTCACGAGTTTTAGATTGGGTGCATGTAATAATAACTCTTCATCGACTTGGTCAGCAATCGTTACCCACAATACTTCACAATCTGCAACAGCTGCCAATAGTTTTTCCCGTGGTATAACAATTTCCTCCTCGTCCCATTGTTTGATATCATAATACTCTTTCAATGGCTCAACTATATGCGCTGGGAACTTTCGTGTAATAAATAATTTCTTTTTCATATTCCGAACACCCCTCAATTCAATTCGCCTATAGCGTAACACTTAGAACGCTCATTTTCTAGGGATTTCTTATCTTTACATGTGTGATAACTATTCCTTTTTATCACTCTACAAACTTCATCCGTCTATTTATTGTTTTATCCTTCAGAAAAGCGATTTTGTCCTATCATTTATGAAAAATAAAACTAGGCTTATCATTAAAAGTTGAAAATGACATTTTATTTAAACAGTTGTTTATGAGGCTAAGTTGATTGGAGTGGAGACTGGGACTCTTTGGGGATTAGCGATAGCGGAACGAAGGCTAAAAGCATCACGTCCTGTGATAACGCCTTCGTGACCAACATCGGTGCCGCTGCCGCTTCGCTTTCGCGCAAAAAACATCTGTTGGCCCGAGATACTGGAGCGTAGCGGATGTTTTCTGTGCGAAAGCGTAGCGTCAGCAACAAAGCGCCCAGTCGGAACGGAAATCAACCACACGTTAAGGTGATAAGCAAAAAAACTATGCATAGGCTTTATGCATAGTCATTAGAAATCTCTAATTGTTGTATCTAATCGATTGGCAGCTTGTTTTAATTCCTCGGAAGATTCTCCAATTGATTCTATAATTCCTGATAATTCCGTTATTTTCAGTCCGACGTTTTGGAAGTTTGAGATAGAACCGTTTACTGAGCCAGATATTGCATCGAATGCTTTTAAAGATTCTGCGTTTTGCTCAATACTATTGTTCACCAGCTCTTGGATTTCATGAATTGCTTGAACAACTTGGTTTGTGATTCCATTAGACATTGTTATGAGATCCGCGATTTGTTCAACCGAACTTTTCGTCTGATCTGCAAGCTTACGAACTTCGCTCGCCACGACAGCAAAGCCTTTTCCATGCTCCCCTGCACGTGCAGCCTCAATAGCTGAATTTAACGCCAGTAAATTTGTTTGGCCAGAAATACTTTTCACTATTTCGATAACAGCATTGATTTTTGAGGAAGAGTGATCTAATTGCTCCACCATACCCGACATTTCAACTGTCTTATGATGAATTTTTCCTGTTTGCTCATTAATTAATGTTATTTTAGAATAACCTTCAGACGATACCTTTTGCATTGTTTTTGCCTCATCGATACTTTCCTTCAAGTATTCATTCACTTCCTTGGCGTTATAAACAAGTTCGGTCACTGTTTCATTGGTACTATGAGATTGAGTCTCTAGCTGCGTAGATATCCCACCTATAATTTCCTTAACATGTGCTCGAACACTATCCTGTTGCTTCTCAATTAATGTATTAGCATAATTATCATATTCCTCTAGGACAATCTGTTGTTCGAAATTACAGATTTTACTGATGGCATCACAAAACTTCTCTTCTTCATCCCTCGATAATTGAAGCTTATAAACAATCTTTCTTAAAAATTTTTCAAGATTTTGAAAGGCTGCTAAATACCACTTAGGATACAAGTTAATCTTCACATGCATTTTCGCTACTCGCCTTCTCTTCTCCAAAAATGCATCGTCTATACGCCCCTCGAACATTTCTATAATATGATGGCGTAATGTTTGGCGTAACTGCTCACTAGAGCTATACTTTTCAATAACCTCACGTAAGGCTGGCACCCTTTCAATTGCATGATAGAATGCCGCTACAACCTCTAAGACATTTCGTTCAATATACGGTTTTAAACTCCTGATCAACTGCAAATCATCTCTAGTTAAATTTACTAGATTTAGCTGTAATAAACGTTCCTGATCTTGAATAATAACCCCTATATTTACTTCATTACTAATTTCAACTGTATTTTTCTTGGGTCTATTTCCAATCTGAAACAATAAATCCACCTCACCTCTATGTCTATTTTACTAAATATTATCCGATAGCAAAAAAAACTATGATTCAATTATAAGTTCTAGACAATTAAAATGACAATATATAGGTAAAAAATATCTGTTTTCGCAATAAGGATTGATCCACCCTACTTACAAACAATACTTATTAACCATTTAATTTTCCCTAAAACAAGATAAAAACGCTAAAAAAAGCCACTCATTCTGAACAGAAGAGTGACTTTTTTAATTACATAAAGATAATAACAGCTAGTACAGCAGCTAGTACTAAACGATAAATAGCAAATGGCATTAATTTCACTTTTGAAATAAGTGCTAAGAAGAATTTAATTGAGAGTAATGCAAAGATAAATGAACTAATGAAGCCCACTGCATAAAATCCAAAATAATCCATAGATAGCGTATCCCAGTTTTTCAGTACAGACACTAAACTAGCACCTGCCATAATTGGCACTGCCATAATGAAAGTAAAATCTGCCGCTACACGGTGACTCATTCCAAATAGTACACCACCAGAAATTGTTGCACCTGAACGGGAGAACCCTGGCCAAAGTGATAAACATTGTACTAACCCTACTTTAAATGCTAAACCATAAGAAATTTTGTCTAGAGAATCTACTTTTGGTCTTTTCGGTGCTAATTTATCTGCAGCAATCATTAAAAGTGCTCCAGCTACTAAAGCATAAACAACATGCTCTACTTTAAATAAATGATCATCGATAAAATCTTTGAACGCAAAACCTAATATAACCGCTGGTAACATGCCCACAATAACATGTAATAAGTTGAAGTGACCTTTCACTGATTTCGATTGGCCATCAATTTTATAGAGTCCAACTAAATTTAACATTCGTTTCCACATTACAACGACTACGGCTAAAATGGAGCCTAGCTGTACAACGATTTTAAATGTATTGGCGGGATACATCCCTAAAAACTCCTCTGTCTTTAGCCACATATCGTCCACAATAATCATATGACCTGTTGACGACACTGGTGCAAACTCTGTCATTCCCTCGACAAAGCCTAAAATAAGCGCCTTTAATAATTCAATGATATCCACATTGTCACCTTACCTTTTATTAATTAAATATCAACATATTATCAATTTCGCCTTGGCGTAATTGCGTCATTCAGTAGATGTTTGGACAAAGAGGAACTACATCCCCATTCATCTTACCCCTTCAGAGGTAAGAGTCTTCTACTGAATGTAGATAAAATACACTTCTTCATATACTATGACTATAACATTTAGTTATGAGTAGATAGCTCATCACCATAATACAGGGGCTATTTTGAGCCACATGCCCAATTTACCAACTAACGAAAATTTATATCCACAACCCATAATTCAGAACGGCTGCCTATTCGCATTGGAGGACCCCAAAAGCCAAAACCTGATGAAACAAGTGTATGCATTTTCTCCTTCATCTTATAACCATAATCGAGCTCAAATACACGAGCTGTTATATACTGATTAGGCCATAGTTGACCTTTATGTGTATGACCTGACATATGGAAGTCTACACCCATTTTTGCAGGCATAATTAAATCATTCGGGGTATGATTCATGACAAACCAAGGCAAGTCATCTGTTGTCTTCAATGCATCTAATTGCTTTCTATCCTTGTTTGTAATATCCTCTTGCCCCGTTAATACTAACACATTATCGATTCTAATAGTTTCATCACACAAAACTTTTACATTAGCGTTTTCCATCTCTTTAATAAATTCAGGAATTTTCTTGCCATAGTACTCGTGATTGCCCAATACACCATACACTCCGTATGTAGATGTTAATTGTTTCATCACATCTGCCATTCCATCTTTAACAAACCATTTAGGGTCGTCATCCACAATATCCCCAGCTAAAAAGACGATGTCCGGATTTGCTTCATTCGATAACGTAACAAAACGCTGTAAATGTTTTTTATGTGATAGAACACCTAAATGAAAATCTGATGCAACTACAGCTCTCATCGATTCTAGCTCACTACTCTTTTTATCCATCGTTATTTCTAAATGACGGACAACAGGTGAATACGCTAAATAAGTGCCCACAATACTTAGTAGAAACAACATAGCAATCGCAATACTACCAATTATCTGTACACTTTTAAAAGGACTTAGCCAAAGAATCAAGTGTGCTGCCAAACAAAGTAGTAATCCGTATTCAAAAATAAACATCCAGTAATTATGGATTATTGAAAACACTCGTAAAGACTCATGCAATCTGCTAATAATAATACTAAACGCAATGATATACAGCACTAACCAATATAAAATTGGATAACGGAACCATCCCATTGCCACAAGCCAATGTCTCAATCCCCATCCTAAGTAAAAAGTTAATGCACTATATATACTTAATAAAAGAATTCCACCAACTACTTTAGGCATTTCAGTTCCCTACTTTCATATAGTCTTAGTTGATTATAGCATTATACTTAACATTCTCTTATTGAAAGTAAGTGCAAAAGAACAACCGATCAGCTCATGATATTAAGTGTACATATTCCTTGTAATTTAACCGTATGATTTACATGACAATCTAATTAGGAAAGTGACGATATCGTAATTTAGGCGATTACATGAAGCCGTATACAACCATCCACCACTGAAGGTTGTTTGACTCCTTTAGGATCACAAATGGAACCCTGAAGTGCTCATCGGACGCCCTAAGAAAGCGCCTACTAAATCAAACCTATGTAATGGTGAAATCCCCATTCAACCTAATTATAAGATTATGTAAAAAATCTATGATTAATATACTCTTTAATTTTTCTGAATATTTAAGTAACATTATAATTGCAAGAGCAAATTTAACGCATGTACGAACGAAAAAGGGGTGTTGTTCATATGACAAGATATAAATTCGAATCAACAGAGCATGAGTTATTTCGTAAAACCTTACGTAAGTTTTTAGCAGAGGAAGCCGAGCCACACTATCCACAATGGGAGAAAGATCATCTTATTCCACTTGAATTTTGGCGTAAGCTTGGGAAAATGGGCTATCTATGCCCTCAAGTAGAAGAGCAATACGGCGGTCTCGGACTTGATTTTAGTTTTGGCGTTATTATTCAAGAAGAGCTAGAGCGTGTAGGTTCAAGCCTTATTGGCGTTGGTCTGCATAACGATATTGTCGTGCCCTATATCGAGGCATACGGCTCACATGAGCAAAAATCACGCTGGCTACCAAAATGCGTTACAGGCGAAAATATTACAGCCATTGCTATGACAGAGCCAGGTACAGGTTCCGATTTGGCAAACATCCAAACAACTGCCAATCGTGATGGCGATCATTATATCGTTAACGGACAAAAAACATTTATTACTAATGGCATTCATACAAATTTAGCAGTCGTTGCTGTAAAAACAAATCCTCAGGCAGAAAAAAAACATCGTGGCATTAGCCTCCTTGTCATTGAGGACGGGACATCAGGCTTCACAAAAGGTCGCAAGCTCGAAAAAGTTGGTATGCACGCGCAGGACACAGCCGAGCTATATTTTGAGGATTGTCGCGTACCTGTAGAGAATCTCCTTGGTGAAGAAGGTAAAGGCTTTATCTATATGATGGAAAAGCTACAGCAAGAGCGTTTAGCAGTAGCCATCGCCGCACAAGCCGCTGCTGAGGACATGCTAACTTTAACAATTGATTATGTAAAATCACGCGAAGCTTTTGGAAAGTCAATTAGTGACTTCCAAAATACGCAATTTAAAATAGCTGAAATGGCGACAAAAATTGAACTTGGCAAATCATTTTTAGAATCTTTAATAGAGGAACATATCGCAGGAAACGATGTTGTGACAAAAGTTTCAATGGCAAAATACTGGATAACAGAAAATGCACGCGAGCTTGCTATCCAGTGTATGCAGTTACATGGTGGCTACGGTTATATGGAGGAATACAAGATTGCTAGAAGGTATCGAGATATTCCTGTCATGTCCATTTATGCAGGTACCAACGAAGTAATGAAAGTGATTATTGCCAAGAATTTAGGGTTATAACTAATAAAGTATGGCTCTTCACAACGAGTGGTTGATTTTCGTTCTGACTGAGCGCTTTCATGGGGGTGTCGGGGCAACAAATGTTTTCTGTGCGAAAGCGAAGCGGCAGCAGCAAATGTTTTCTGTGCGAAAGCGTAGTGCAACATATGGGCAGCGACAGGATGTTGGTCACAAAGGCGTTATCACAGGACGTGATGCTTTTAGCCTTCGTTCCTCTATCCGCTTCGCTTCGTATCACTTTATGTGATAATCAAAATTCCAGCACAAATGTGGATGTGTGAAAGTGTAGTGCTAACGAATTGGCAGCGATTTAAAACGGAGATCCGAGGTGACGGATAGAACCGTCTAAGTCGTGGATAGAACACCCAAAACCGTGGATAGAACCGTCAATGTCGTGGATAGAACACCCAAAGCGACGGAATAAAACGCCAAAATGACGGATTGAAATTCCCAACATTCAAAAGGATTTCCTCAGCATTTTTGTTTTTCAAAGTAAAAAAAAGAGGCTGGGACAAAAGTGTTTCAGCCAACAAAAATACCGAACTATCCAATGAAACGCTCATGAAGTGTTTCGGAATAGTTCGGTTTTTCTATTTATCGTGTTTTGTTAATTTAGAGATTATTCGGCTTTATAAAGGAACCATTTAGTTATGTCCCAGCCTCTTTTTTGTTTATGCTGTTGGAATCCGAACGATTACCTTAAATAAATCTCCATCTACATCTATACTCATACGAGCACCATGCAAATCTACAATGGATTGTGCAATGGCTAAGCCTAGCCCTGAGCCCTCTGTATGGCGTGAAGCATCTGCTCGCTTAAAGCGTTCAAATAACTCATCGGCATCCTCGCTAATTTCATATTTCGCAACATTCTTCACCGTGAATTCAGCATCACCTTCTGCCGTACGTTTCAATGTTACATAAACACGTGTGCCTTCTAATGCATATTTCAATACATTAACGATTAAATTATCGATCAGTCTCCACCATTTTTGTCCGTCCACATACGCGTAGATTGGCTCATGTGGTTTTGTCAGGCGTAAATCTAAATGAGCTTGTGCTAAATCTTCCTCATGCTCACCTACCGCCTGCTGTACAAGCTGGGTTAAATCAACTCGACTGCGATGAAGCTCCATATTACCACTCGCCATTTTAGACACTTCAAAAAGGTCCTCAATCAGTAATTTTAGACGTTCTGATTTTTTATCAAGGATATGAATGTATTGCTTACGCTCTTCCTCAGTAATATCAGGATTTTTCAGTAAATCTGTATACGTAATAATGGATGTTAACGGAGTGCGTAAGTCGTGACTAACATTCGTAATAAGCTCTGTTTTTAAACGCTCGCTTTTTGCCTGCTCATGCATAGACGTGCGTACGCCTTCTCTTAAATGATTAAGATTTTCGGCATGCCCCGCGAGTGGTGATTTGCCCCTTACCTTGACATCACGATTTAAACGCCCTTCCGCCATGTCCTTTGTATCCTTCATAATTCGGTTTAGATAGCCCATTCTCGAAAGGAAGAGAATCATGGCTGGAATACCAATCATTGCGCAAACGCCCAAAACTAGAACGGGGAATCCGCCACCTCCTATCATTGAGGCAACAAGGCTGCCACCACCGAAAAATGCTGCCCCAATCATCACAATGGAATGTAATGCAATTGAACGATTTATAAATAAATCTGTCATTGATCCGCCTAGTGACCATAAATAGCTAGCTTTTAAGTCCTCTTTTAATTTCTGTGTTGTATTCACTCGATCATACAACCAAATAAGCTGTACAAAGAACAGCATTGCAATAATGATTACGGCACCTATTTTAAACAGCAAACTAATTAAGTAATGTACATAGTTAGATTGATAAGAAACAAACTCAATCGATTCAAAAGCAATTTCAGATGCTATCAAATATATGAATGCACTTATTAATAATAATCCAATTGGGTAATCAATTTTCATCTTTGCAAGAGCTTCTTTTTCCTTTAAACCTCGTACCATCTGCAGTACTTCTTTACGCCCTTTCCATGCAACAATAGCTGCCACAATACTCGTTAACCATATAAAGTAGAACATGTATTGATTGCGTGTAAAATGGTCATATCCTTCCAAAATGTCGACTGCTTGTGCTGATTTTTTCGAGATGGTTATGATACCAGTGTAATCAGAAGTTTCCCTTAAATTTTCTGTATCCACGTTGATATCAGTTCGATAAAAAATATCATTTAAATAACTGCTGATATTCGAAGTCGTTAATGGATGTTGCCCTGTGAACTTTATTTTGAAAGCATTACTATCCGAAACATCACCTGAACGATATGTTTTGTCTGTTTCAGTGTTCGTTAATTCATAAGACCAGTAATTATAATTTTTCACAAAACTTTTTGCTTCTTCTTTTGCTGCCTTTATATATTTATCAACAAGCTCTTCCTTTTGAGTTAGAATTTTTTTACGGACATGCTCATCATCCTCGAAATTAGCCGTAATATCTTTAATTTTTGCATCCCGCTCTTTTTCAAGCTTTGTTTTTAATTCCGCTGCATTAACATTAGCAGCTTCTTGAATACGCTCTTCATATTGAACCTTAATATTATCTATTTGTTGTCCTAATGTTCCATAAAAATTTCGATGCTCTTCAATTTCACTTTGTGTCACCACAATTTTACTTTTTAAATCCTCAGCCGTTGGTATATTTAACACTAATGGTCCTATTTCTGACTGGAAATTATCAAGTTCATGCTGGAAATTTTCAGATTGAAAATATGACTTCCCAATATATTGGTACCCGATATTAGAGAACGTAAATATACCGAAAATTACCCAGATTAAGCATATAAGAGCGAGAAGAGGTTTCCAATTTTTTAACATACTTTTAACTCCTCTCTAAAAAATTCTCTCAAGCAATTGTAGCATCCCCGAAGAACGGGAAGTTACTATCTGATACGCATAGACACCAAAATAAATTAGTCCAATAACCCCTGCTACAAACCCTGCAATTGTAGCATACTGCTCTATTTTATTTTTCCATTTTATAGCCAACGCCCCACACCACCTTTAAATAGCGTGGATTTTTCGGATCTGCTTCGATTTTTTCACGTATTTTTCGAATGTGTACAGCTACAATATTTTCCGCATTGTAAGCTTCCTCATTCCACACACGCTCATAAATCTCTCTTATCGAAAATACACGCCCTGCATTTTTCATTAATAATTCCGTAATCTTATATTCGATTGGTGTTAATCGAACAGGCTCCCCTTCTAAATTGACTTCCTTTGCATCTTCATCTAATACAAGTCCGTCGATTTCCACCTTTGCTGCTCCATCATTGTACGTCCCAAGTTGTACATAACGTCGCAGCTGAGATTTCACTCGAGCCAATAGCTCCAACGGATGAAAAGGCTTTGTGACGTAATCATCTGCGCCTACAGACAAACCATGAATTTTGTCGCCATCCTCCGCTTTTGCACTAAGCATAATAATTGGAATGTTGCGCTCTGCTCTAATTTTAAACGTCGCTGTAATTCCATCCATATTTGGCATCATAATATCTAAAATAATTAAATGTACTTCATTGTTTTCTAATTTTTCGAGTGCCTCTAAGCCGTCAGCAGCTTTTATGACATTGTAGCCTTCATTCTTTAAATAGATTTCAATACCATCACGAATATCTTGATCATCGTCTGTTACAAGAACTGTTAGTTTCGTCATGATATACACCTCGCTCTCAATTAATAGTGTACCTTTTAAATCTTAAAAACCAGTTATTATAAAAATGAAGAATTTCTTAAGGTTTTAACTTCTTTCAGCAATTATTTTCTGTAGCGAAAGCGAAGCGTCAGCTAACAGAAGTCGCTCACCTCTATTTTCTCTATTTCAACAATATGTGGCAAAGGGGAGACCTGCAGAAAGGGCTAGTCCAATCCCTCCTATATGGACAGCCCCTTCCCCATTATTAATGAATTGCTATTACAGTTGCTATTCCCCACACCTTTGTCGGCTGTGATTTCCATAGTATCCATTCTAAAGCACCAGAAAAGACACGAGCGCTACCAATCGTTACAACTGTTTCAATAGCTACACCGGTTAGACGAATTGATGAAAAAAAAGACCTTGGAATAACGCAATGTTCGTAGCAGCTAAACTTGTCCATTTCCATGACCATTTCAGGATACATCATTTATTGCCCCTCAACCGTCACCACTCATCAACATTAATAATACAGATTTATCCAAAAGCAAACAATTACCTTTTTTCTTCATTTATTAACCCATAGTAGGCTTTCTATTAGAGGGAGGTTATAATAAAAACAGCAAAAGGAGCGAAAAAATGTATAAAACCATTGAAGAAACAGCCATCGAACTTGGTATGCCAGAGGATCAAGTACTTCGCCTCGTTTACGAGGGCCGTATCCGTTCAGTATATGACGGTGATCAAATACTGATTAATAGCGGACAGTTCAGCACTTATTTTGAGCAGTTAGATCGTATTAAAGAGGAAATTGAAATTTGGCGGAATACTCCTATTCCAGAGGATATTGATGTTAAAGATGAGGATTAAAAAATGCCTATCATTCAACAATTAGTACATTGTTAAATGATAGGCATAATCTATCTAATTATATCGTTACGACAAATCCAGCTCGCTTACCGATAATTTCCGCATAATCCTCAACCATTACACTTGCTGTTGGATACATACCTGCCCCAGGTCCAATTAGCGTTAATGTGCCAATATAATTTGTATCCAATGCCACAGCATTATTGACATCATCAACTGGATAAAGCGGATGTTCCTTATCAACTAATTGCGGGCCAACCTTTGCGACCACTTTACCATCTGCTAGCTTCTCAACCTCAGCAACGTGGCGGAAACGCAAGCCTTTTTCACACGCTTCTTTTACTTGCTCTGCCGAAATGCTATCAATTCCGACTACTTCGACGTCAGACCAGTCTGGTTGTTCACCAAATGCCAAAGCACTTAAAATCATTAATTTTTTGAAGGCGTCCTGTCCTGAGATATCATTATATGGATCTGCCTCCGCATAACCTAAATTTTGGGCCTCTTTTAATGCAGTTTCGAACGACCAGCCCTGTGAACGCATTTTCGTTAAAATATAGTTGGATGTCCCATTTAAAACACCCTGAATACGACTAACATCATTGACAAGCAAAATGTTTTTCATCGTTTTAATAACTGGTACACCACCAGCAGTCGTTGCCTCAAAGCCTACAAAAACACCGTTTGCTTTTGCAAGATCCTGTAGCTCCAAGCCTCGTTTTGCAAACATTACTTTGTTAGCTGTAATGACATGACATTTATGTTCAACAGCGCGCTTTAAATAAGTAAATGCTGGCTCCTCGTTGACGATCGCCTCAAAAACAACCTGCATACCTGGTTCCGCTAAGACTTCATCCATACTAGTTGTCATTAAATGCGCTGTACCTGGTACACGTTCACGGCTAGTGTCTGTAACTAAAATTTTTGCTACTTCTAGCTCAATTCCTAATTTATTTTTAAGCTCTTCACGCTTTTCGTTTAATATATGGTAAATTCCTTGACCTACCGTTCCAAATCCTAATATAGCTGCCTTTATAGTTGCCATTCCTATTCCCTCCAACTTACATTCCGCAGTTTCATTATATTTATTTCGTCTCAGCTTAATTCTTACAGATTTTGAATTGTGCGCCGACTATACAAAGCAGGTCAGTTTGCCGTGTTTCTAAAACTTCGTCTTCAGACAGATATTTAGTCATGGCGTTTCACTTTCGCTACAAAAAAT
This sequence comes from Lysinibacillus sp. NPDC093190, assembly GCF_050280425.1. Lineage (NCBI taxonomy): Bacteria > Bacillati > Bacillota > Bacilli > Caryophanales > Bacillaceae > Lysinibacillus > Lysinibacillus sp. NPDC093190. Next base: position 38,774 of record NZ_JBNNVG010000036.1, read on the forward strand.
ATCCTGAATGAAGATACACTGGGAAACAAACAATTTCAAATAATTCAAAAATCAACTTAAAGAAAATTGTAACGTAAATACATACATTGCACAAGAAAAATCTTTCTAGGATGGACATTTGTTTCCTGTAGACGTGCAAGGGAAATCGTTTTCATCCCTTTTATTATATGTTTTTTCACATGATCTATAATAATCGAACAACTATTGACGATTCTTTACCAATTATGCCTCGGCATAATTGTAGCTGACGCTTCGCTTTCACTACAGAAGACATTTGCCGCTGTCGCACAGATAAATTGCCACAGGACGTGGCGTTCTTAGACTGAGTTCCTCTCTTTCAGTGGATGTTTGCTGAAAGAAGTTAAAATAAATGCCTTTCTTCTATTATATATATGTATGTAAAGACATTTATAAAAATTGTTCTTTTGAAATATATTAATTAAAAAATTTTTCAATTATGCTGGTCTATCTTCCTTATCTAATTAAAAAGCTCATTCCCTGTAGCAGCAGAGAATGAGCCCAATTATATGAGGGATAATTAACTAGCTTTGGCTAGCAATTTATAACGATATTGTGTTAAAGCTCGTTGCACCAGTCTTATTTCCTCCTGCGTAAAATTTGGTATTGCATACGTACGTTCAACTAATTGGAATGTGCCGTATTTTAAATAATACTCTGTCGCAGGTAGAGGAATATGACTTGTTCCATAGCCTTCATAAGCTTCGAAAACTTCTTGTACTGTATAGCCTTCCTCGTTGACATAAACAACTTCCTTAAAAACAGAATGTCCAAAGATCTCTTGCCATTTACTCTCAACTGACGCAAGTATGTTTTGAATGGACATGTTGTTCACAAACACATGACCTTCATTTAACTCATAAATAAGATAAGATGCAATGTTTTGTGCACTATACACATTTCCCATTTAAAACACTCCTTTATCATCAGTTTTGTAGATAAGAGTAGCTACTGGCTGAGCAACTACTCCTCTTCGTATATATTCAAAAGTGGGGGAGCACTTATGAAACTAATTTAGTTTGAGCATTGATTGAAAACACTTTACCGATCAACTAGTCGGCGCTTTAAATTGGTTCTAGGTTGGTAGCCCTTCGAACACTTTTCTTATTTCCTAGTATAAAGCAAGGAATTAAGTAAGTCAATAATACTTATAAAATTACTAGGTATTATTTTTAAGAAATTTCAGTTACTTCATCAAATGAGGTGAGCGGATGATGCAGCAACTTTTACGCATTACCAAATGAGGCCTATCGAATGAGAAAATACGTAAACGCTACAACATTAGCCAATATGTTTTATTTATTAAGCTTCTACTTTTTGTTGTGAAGCTGTTACTTGTTCAATAGCTTGCTCTAAATCTGCAATAATGTCCTCTACTGCCTCTAAACCGATGGATAAGCGAATGAGCGACTCGGTTACGCCAGTTTGGATTAGCTCCTCAGCTGATAGTTGCTGATGTGTAGTAGATGCTGGATGAATAATTAACGATTTGGCATCCCCTACATTTGCTACGTGCGAGAATAATTTCACACTATCGATTAATTTACGCCCTGCTTCACGTCCACCTTTAATGCCAAATGTAAGCACTGAACCGAAGCCATTTCTTAAATATTTTTTAGCTAAATCATGCGTAGCAAAATCTTCTAAGCCATTGTAATTTACATATTCCACAGATGGGTGGTTTCGTAAATATTCGGCTACCGCTAATGCATTTTCATTGTGTTTAGGAATACGCAAATGCAGCGTTTCTAAACCTTGTAATAAATTAAATGCTGCATCGGCACTTAATGTTGGTCCAAAGTCGCGTAGCAATTGCACACGCAGTTTTGTGGCAAATGCAGCATCTGCTGTGTCAATACCATAACGCAAACCGTGATAAGAAGCATCTGGCTCAGTAAAGCCTGGGAAACGCCCACGAGTCCAATCAAACTTCCCTGCATCTACTACAACGCCACCTAAAGTTGTACCATGGCCGCCTATCCATTTTGTTGCGGAATGAACAACGATATCTGCACCGAAGTCAATTGGTGTAGAGCCATATGGTGAAGCAAATGTGCTATCAATAATTAATGGTAAGCCGTTTTCATGTGCTATATTTGCTACCGCTTCAATATCTAATACCTTTAAACTTGGGTTACCGTAAATTTCAGCGAACACAGCTTTTGTTTTATCAGTAATAGCTGCTCGGAAATTTTCTGGATTTGTTTCGTCTACAAAAATCGTTTTAATACCGTAGTTTGGTAGTGTGTTAGCGAATAAATTATAAGTACCTCCGTATAAAGAGCTACCTGCAACAATTTCATCGCCTGCCCCTGCAAGATTTAAAATGGAAAACGCGATTGCTGCTGCACCAGATGAAAGTGCTACTGCTGCTGTACCGCCTTCTAATAAAGCGACGCGTTTTTCAAAAACATCTACAGTTGGGTTTGTAATTCGTGTGTAAATATTGCCAGCTTCCTCTAAGGCAAAAAGACGTTGCGCATGAGCAGTGTCTTTAAAAACGAAAGCCGTTGAGCGATATACGGGTACTGTACGAGATCCTGTTACCGGGTCTGGCTCTTGGCCACCGTGTAACAGCAATGTTTCTGGTTTAAATTTTGTCATTGTATACCTCCAAATGGTTATTTTTTTACGATGGTACCGGAGATGAGGAGGATTTTTTCAGTAGAAAACAAAAACCCTCTTCAGCTAAGAAGAGGGTTGCGGTTGCAAGTTTTCCTCCCCTTATCTGCCAGATCCAAGTAAGAATCTGTAGGAATTAGCACCTTAGCAAGTTCGTCACTTACTGGTTGCCGGGCATCATAGGGCCTATCCCTCCGCCGCTCTTGATAAGAGTATGAGATTCAATTTCCATCGTTGTTACAAAGTATAAACATAGACTTTTTCTCTGTCAACACTAAAATTTTATTTTTTCCGAAACTTCTGTCTGCTTTTTTACGTAATACGAACGCATACACTATTTTAGATATTTATAATTTTTATCAAAAGTTAGGGATGCAATTTTTTTAAAATGTATGCCTTTATATCAGTTGAGTGGAGACTGGACGCCCCCAGGAAGCTTTGCTCTGCGCGAAAGCGAAGCGTCAGCAACAAATGTTTTATCTGCGCGAAAGCGAAGCGTCAGCAACAAATGTTTTATCTGTGCGAAAGTGAAGCGTCAGCAACAAATGTTTTATCTGTGCGAAAGTGAAGCGTCAGCAACAAAGCGCCCAGTAGGGATGGAAATCAACCTCACGCTATGGTGATGAGCTTATTAGAAAGGAGGATTTTTATGATAAAAGCCGTTATCATTTTTCTTCTTGTTGGTTATTTGATTGGCTGTATTCACGGCTCTAAAGTTGCTCAGTTTTTATCCGGGGTAGATTTAAAAAAGACTGGTCATGGCAATGCAGGTGCCTCTAATGCAACACTTTCACTTGGATGGAAATACGGCATATTAGTTGCACTGATCGATATCGGTAAAGGCGTTATAGCTATAATCGGTGCACATGTCTATTTAGCAGATATAACACAATTAACAGAAGTACAAGTTTGGCTCTTTCTCTATATCATATCTGCTGGTGTTATTCTAGGTCATAATTTCCCATTTTATATGGGCTTCAATGGCGGTAAAGGAACTGCTTCAATCATAGGGATATTACTTGCGATTGATTGGAAAATTGGCTTATTTGCACTCATTTTATTTGTTATTTTATCTTTCGCAACGAACTATTTAATTGTCGGTGTACTTGAATTTTATCTCGTTTTTTGTACAGCCACTTATCTATGGATTCCTGGGGTTGGCCCAACGATTATAGCCCTATTACTTTTTGGTTTAGCCATCATTTTGCATATCGAAAATATTAAGCGACTGATGATAGGAACTGAGCCTAAAGTGACTTCTGCATTCAAAAAGAAAAAATAATATATTTTGGATATTTTTGTCTTTTCTATGACCGCATATTTTCTCGTAACTGCCCATTATCGCTATAAATAGAGGGTATTTCACATACTAGTTTTTTTACAATAAATAGACAAATTAACTTTCTTAATAAAGCATTTTACTAGCCGATGTTATAGAAAATTGTAATAGAAAGGATGAAAAAGTATGTCTACTTCTGAACAAGCAAAATCAAAACGTAATTTGAAGCCGCTATGGATTGGATTGGCCTTCGCTTCATTAATCATCATTACTTTTTTACCTAACAACAGCGATTTACCTGTAGCTGGACAACGAGCCTTAGCTATCTTAGCTTTCGCGGTCATCCTATGGATTACAGAAGCAGTATCCTATCCCGTTAGCTCTGCCATGATTATTGCTCTCGTTACAATTTTCCTAGGGTTAGCTCCGTCAATGGAAGATCCAACGAGAGCGCTAGGAACATCGGATGCATTAAAGTTAGCATTAAGCGGATTTAGTAATTCCGCAGTTGCACTAGTAGCAGCAGCTCTCTTCCTAGCTGCAGCCATGCAAATTACTAATTTACATAAACGTCTTGCGCTATGGATACTTTCACTAGTTGGGACAAAAACGAAAGCCATTGTATTCGGTGCTATTTTAGTATCTATTGCACTCGCATTCTTTGTCCCTTCTGCTACTGCACGTGCAGGCGCAGTTGTTCCAATACTACTCGGAATGGTAGCAGCATTTGGTTTACCACGTGATAGTCGACTTGCTGCTTTACTAGTCATTACCTCTGTACAAGCTGTTTCCATTTGGAATATCGGTATTAAAACGGCAGCAGCTCAAAATATGGTCGCTTTAAATTTCATCAAAGAACAATTCGGTGTAGATATTTCTTGGGGTGCTTGGTTACTTTACGCTGCCCCCTTCTCAATCATCATGTCAGTGGCTCTATTTTTCATTATGATTACACTAATTAAGCCTGAAACAAGTAATATTGAAGGTGGTAAAGAAGTAATCAAAAAACAGCTTGCGGAACTTGGTCCATTAAAAGCTCCCGAAATTCGATTAATCATCACATCGGTAGTTTTACTATTTTTCTGGGCTGCGGAGGGCAAACTCCACCCATTCGATACGACAACCGTCACAATCGTTGCAATCGCCATTTTATTAATGCCAAAAATCGGAGTCTATTCGTGGAAGCAAGTTGAGCCTCATATTCCTTGGGGGACAATTATCGTCTTTGCAGTAGGAATTATGCTAGGAACAGTCTTACTTAATACTAAAGGTGCATCGTGGTTATCTGATAAAGTATTCGGTTCACTTGGTTTAGATTCTATGCCAATTCTTGCAACAATTGCCCTTGTCACTTTATTTAATATTCTTATTCATTTAGGCTTTGCAAGTGCAACAAGCTTAGCATCTGCGCTTATACCAGTATTTATCGTTTTAGCCTCAACATTAACGGCTAATGTCGATCAGGTTGGTTTCGTTATCGTGCAACAATTCGTTATTAGCTTTGGCTTCCTCTTACCTATTAGTGCACCGCAAAATATGCTTGCCTATGGTACAGGAGCATTTACAACAAAGGATTTCTTAAAATCTGGTATTCCATTAACGATTATTGGATACATCCTAGTTCTTCTATTTTCCGCAACGTATTGGAAATGGGTTGGCTTATTGTAAGAAGCAGCTAGGGTTTTTTTTACACCTGAGCACTTCGGGGGGTTACCCGATCAAAATTCCAGAGCTACCCAAGCTTTCGGGATTACGTTATTAACAATTAAAAGCCTTGAAGGAACAAGTCAACTGTCCTTCAAGGCTTTTATTTTTATTATTTCGATAAAGCAGGGTTCTTCATCGTACCATTTTTTGCGTAATTCACATGCCAAGAGAGCGCTTTTTCTAGTTCGTGTGGCGTATGGTGTCCACCTGTTGCTTCATTGGCATCGTTAAAATACTTCCATAATTGCTCACGATATTCCGGGTGTGCACAGTTATCGATAATGAGCCCAACCCGTTCTTTTGGAGCAAGCCCACGTAAGTCTGCTACTCCCTGCTCTGTTACGATAACGTCTACATCGTGCTCTGTATGGTCTACATGCGATACCATTGGAACGATACTAGAAATATTTCCGCCTTTCGAGTAAGATTTTGTGACGAAAATACCTAATCGTGCATTACGTGCAAAGTCTCCGGAGCCGCCAATTCCATTCATCATTTTCGTGCCAGAAACATGCGTAGAATTCACATTCCCATAAATATCCACTTCGAGTGCTGTATTAACAGAAATTAACCCGAGTCGGCGAATAATTTCTGGTTGGTTAGAAATTTCTTGCGGACGTAATACTAGTTTATCTGCATACTTTTCAAAATCACTATAAACTTGGTGTCCAACTTCCTCGGAAAGGGTAATAGAAGTAGCAGATGCGAAGTTTACCTTCCCTGCATCAATTAATTCGAATACTGCGTCTTGCAGTACTTCTGAATATACTTCTAAGTTCTCAAACTCAGAATCTTTAAAACCTAATAAAACGGCGTTTGCAACTGAGCCTACACCTGATTGAATTGGTCTTAAGCTTGTTGTTAATCGACCTACTTTTATTTCTTCTCGTAGGAAATTCAATAAATGATTGGCCATAATATCTGTTTCTTCATCTGCAGGAACGATCGTTGATGGCGCATCTAAAATATCTGAAATTACAATGCCCTTTACTTTATCTAAATCTAGTGGTATGCCAATTGTGCCAAGCCGATCAGATACATTTTGTAATGGAATTGGATCACGTTTCCCCTGTGGTCCTGGTACAAAAATATCATGGACACCCTCTAATGCATCAAGCTGAGCTACATTCAACTCAATGATTATTTGGTCTGCTTCTTGCACAAAAATCGGAGAGTTACCAACTGAAGTTGTAGGAATTAGTAAGCCGTCTTCTGTAATAGCTGTCGCTTCAATAATCGCAAAATCAATAGGACCAATAATACCTTGACGTACTAACTCCGCATTATGTGATAGATGCGCATCAACAAATGTGATTTCACCACTGTTGATTTTGTTACGAATACCAGCATCCGCTTGGAAAGGTCCACGCTTACGAATAACGCCAGCTTCCGCTAAGTATTGGTCAACTTCTGGGCCAAGTGATGCACCTGTATATACATCTACCTGGAAGCTCTCTTTTTTAGCTTTCTCCACAAGTGCAAGAGGTATCACTTTAACATCACCAGCACGTGTAAACCCGCTCATCCCAAGTACCATACCATCCTTAATCCAAGATGCTGCTTCTTCTGCTGTTACAACCTTGCTCCGTAGCTGTTCATTACGAAGCTTTTTCGCCAACTTTTCTGCCATCCTTATTCCTCCATCCCACTTTATTTTTATCCAACTAATTACTCGGTTTAATCCACCTGGTATAGACATCCAATTATTAGAAATTCAACCAAATAAACCGTCCATACATAATTTTAAACTATTTAGAATTTTTAATCTATAATTAACGGAATATTTTATTTTACGAGAGATTTTATACATCCGTAAATTATCTGAAAATAACTTCAAAATCGAAAAAATTCGATTTTGAAGAAGAAGCGTGATATGCTTTTGATATATATAAAGGGGAAAAGGAGATTTTATAAATGGTTAAAGAATTATTACGGAACCACTCTTCGGTTCGTATTTATGATGGGAATCCGATTTCAAAAGAAATTATTGAAGAATTAATTGCTACTGCACAAATGGCTGCTACATCACATTTTGTACAAGCTTATAGTGTAATTTGGGTAACAGATGCGGAGAAAAAAGAAAAATTAGGATTGCTCTCTGGTAATCCTCGTCAATACGAAACTTCTGGCGGTGCCTTTGTCTTCTGTGTAGATTTTAAGCGCCTTCAATCAGCAGGTAAATTAGAAGGTGTAGACATTGTAGCTGATTCGGCAGAAAACGTACTTGTTGGAGTAGCCGATGTATCATTATTCGCTCAAAACTTTGTCGTTGCCGCAGAATCTATGGGATATGGAATTTGTTACATTGGAGGAGTGCGTAATAAGCTTGAAGAAATAAGCGAATTATTCAATCTACCTGACTATGTTTTCCCACTATTCGGCTTAACAATTGGGGTTCCTGCTCGTCGCAATGAAGTAAAACCTCGTTTACCTGTCGCAGCAGTATTACATGAAAATGAATACAATACAGAAAAATATGAGGAGCTTTTACCAGCTTACAACGACACAATGGAAGCATACTATAATAATCGCTCATCCAATCGAAAAATTGATAACTGGACAAAGCAAATGGCTGATTTTTTAATTGAACAACGCCGTCCTCATATCAAAGATTTCTTAGCGAAAAAGGGTTTTAATTGGAAATAAATTCATCAACAAGCTGTGTGGAGTTACTATCTTATGATAATAACTCCACTTTTTTTATATTTTTTTAATTGGATTGTACGATGCGCAGTTTCAAGTATCAATTATGGGAAATTTTAAAAAGATGCTAAAATTAAATAAATAGAATAGGAGGAAAATAAATTGATTACATTAAAACCTATGAACCAAGAGGAGTTCAAACAATATATCAGTTATGCAATTGAAGACTATGCAAAAGACAAGATTGCTTCCGGAAATTGGAGTGAAGATAAAGCGATTGACTTGTCGAGGGAATCATTTGAACGACTACTACCACAAAATGAGAAGACCGAGAATAATCATTTATTCTCTATCTTTCACAACGATATCTTAGTTGGAATGATTTGGATTTCACAAAAGGCGCCTACAAATCCTAATGAAGGTTTTATATACGATTTTGTGATTTTTGAACAGTATCAAGGGCAGGGGTATGGCAAAAAAGCAATGAAAGAAGCTGAAATTATTGCTAAAAAGTTAGGTATGAATAAAATTGGTCTAAACGTTTTTGGTCATAATAAAATTGCTCGTGGCTTATATGAAAAAATGGGTTATGAAATCACGAATATAACAATGGCTAAAACAATTTGAAAATGTAACACCAAAGCCCAAGTACTCAATTAATTTTGAGCCTGGGCTTATATAATGTCGACACTTCTTCAATTAATAAGGTAGGGGTAACTTACTAAAAAATTGCAAATAAAAAAGCCGAGGAATAAATCCTCGACTTTTTCAGGTGCCTAGCGATGTCCTACTCTCACAGGGGGAAGCCCCCAACTACCATCGGCGCTAAAGAGCTTAACTTCCGTGTTCGGTATGGGAACGGGTGTGACCTCTTTGCCA
>NZ_JBNNVG010000037.1:0-47746 GCF_050280425.1 Lysinibacillus sp. NPDC093190
GTCACAGTGCCAAATGAAAAAAGCGAGGTATTCAACGATTTACTCGTTAAATACCTCGCGATGTGAGAAGGTATAGACTTTTTCAGTGCCCTCCCGAAATGGACACGCTTTTTTAGCTATCTTTAGACATATATACTTCCTCAAATGGTTGAATGATGACAAATCCTTCACCTGAAAACGCCATTTGAATGGATTCACCACTACCACGACCGATAAATGTTCGGAAGCTAATATCTGTTTTAAACTCTGGTGCCAGATTACCTGACCATGCTACTGTGGCATGCGGATCAGTATAGACCGTTTCACCAGGCTTCACTAACAATGTTAACGGTTCGAAATGAGTTGTGATAGCTACCTTCCCTCTTCCTTGTAAGGTTACATTAAACAACCCACCTGACATCACACCTGCCATTTTACGCATTAAATGAATATCCCAATCAATACTTGGCTCAAAGGCAAGTAAATCATTGCCGTTTACACAAATACTTTCATCCTTTAAATCGAAGACCGTTATTTTTTTCCCTTGATCGGCTAAATAAAGTCGCCCCTTACCCTTCGCTTTCATAAGTTGTGTACCTTCGCCTGTTAATGCTTTTTTAAACATTTTACCGAGGCCATGCTCCAGCACACGCTCACGCTCAAATTTTATATCTCCTATATAAGAAATCATCGCGCCCATTTTCGACCAAACCTCGCCATTTAGGTTGACCTCTAATACACGCTCAGTTTCTAACTCGAAATATTCATTTTCGTTGTCGTCTTGCTGTGTTTTATTGATAAATTCATTTAAAGAAAATTTCCCCATATCACATTGCCTCCTTATTTATTTTATATACGTTTTAACATATGAAAAGATTCAATCTAATGAAAGAGGTGATAAAAACAAACAATTGAATTATTAGATGGCTCTATTAAAAAGACTAGCTTTAAGGGAGCGTGATAAAAAACCAGTTTTAGACCGCCCTCTTAAAAATGAACCTCTCATTTGCTTTCCGTTACAAAATTTCTCTTTTGGTAGCGAAATCACTTTATTTACCATAATGATATTGACATCAGACATCTACTGTTATACATTAAACAGAGATTGATCAAGTGTTATATAACAATAGCTACAATAAAAAGACCATACAAGCGTCATGTGCGAAATGACACTCATATGGCCAATACCTTTCAAGTGCGAATTGAAAGTAATATTTATTGTGTAGCGGAGACGTCTCCAACCTTTTGAGAAGCTTCTTTTAATGCTGTTCGTTTACGTACATCTGCACGTAAAGTTAATGAAATAATTAATGACACTGCAATTAAACCTGTAAACACATAGAATACTGGAATATAACTTCCATAAGAGTTTTTAATTGTGCTCACTAAAAGCGGGCCGAAAATACCACCTAATGACCAAGTCGTTAATAAATAACCATGAATAACCCCAAGTTGTTTCGTACCGAATAAATCACTTGCAAATGCAGGTAGATTCGAGAAACCTCCACCATAGCAACTAACAACTAAGAAAATAAGTGCTTGGAAAATAATAACGTTTGTTGTATGTGGTAAGACGATAAATGTAACTAGCTGTGCGATAAAGAAAATTACAAAGACGTTCGAACGACCAATATAGTCAGACACAGCAGCCCATATTAAACGACCACCACCATTAAATAATCCCATTATTCCTACCATTGCTGCGGCTCCCGCAACTGATAATCCTACAATTTCTTGAGCCATTGGAGATGCAACAGAAATCATCATAATACCTGCTGTTACGTTTACTAAATGCATCGACCAAAGCATCCAGAAATGCTTAGTTTTCACAGCTTCACGTGCTGACATGACAGCTAAATCTTTTTTCACTACTTCTTTACCATTATTTGCAGCAGCCTTCATATTCGCTGGCATATAATCAGGTGCAGGCGGTGCTATATATGAAGCCCCTAAAATCATTAACGTGAAATAACTTGCCCCTAAAATAAAGTACGTTGTAGAAATACCCACAGCCTCCATTAAGTTAGCTGCGACTGGCGCTGTAATAAGTGCCCCTGAACCAAATCCAAGTACAGCCATACCTGTTGCTAAACCGCGGCGATCCGGGAACCATTTTACTAATGTCGATACAGGCGCAATATAACCAATACCCATACCCAATCCACTTAGTAAACCATATGTTAACCAGTACAATGTTACGGAATCCATTGAAATCGCTACACCCGCACCAGCTTGTCCTGCCCCAAATAGAACAGCTGCTATCATTGCAGATTTACGTGGCCCCATTTTTTCTACTAAGTTACCAAATAATGCTGCTGAAAAACCAGCAAGCCCCATCATTATTGTGAAAGCAACCGTTACGTTTGTTTCACTCCATCCCATTTCTGTGACAATCGGTAGCTTGTATACACTGTATGCATATGCTCCACCGATCGAAAGGTGAATAGCGATTGCGGATAATGCAATTAACCATCTATTTTTATTCATAATTTCTCTTTTCTCCCCTCTTTTGCTACCTGTGAAAGTTTTATGAACGTCCATGTAAAACAATTTACCACTTAGAATTATTCAAATGCAAGATGTTTTTTTAAAAAATACTATTTCTCCAAAAAGTATTTTATTTTTCACCCTAGTATTCTTATAACGAAAACCCTACAGCCTCTAAGTAAATAGATGTTTATTAAACAAAAACCACAACATTTTTTAGCTAAAATTATTTTTCTACTCTATTATTCAACTCTACATAAATTATCTTGATATAATTAATTTCGTGCATATCTTCACATACATTCAATGTATATTCCACTTTTCCTAACTCTCATAATTTATTCGCATTTCTTTAAAAGATCATAAACATATATTCGTTATGTAGAAATATTTAGAATAAAAGAGAATTTTTAAACTTAAATGAAAGAATTTTTTTCACACAAAAAGGAGCTGAAAAAATAATATTAAACAACACATTTAACTTTTAATGGCTAATCAATTAAATAAATCCAATACACATTATGTATATTTCAATATGAATAATCATTACCCATCCATTTTTATTATTCAAATATATATTTTTTCATTTAAAAAGAATCCTGCACATTCTTATTAGACTTATGGCTAGTCTTGCTTATTAAACTTAAAATAACTAAACCAATCGGTTATAACAAAAACATTTGCTATAGCACACAAGTAAAAACAGTAACTTTTTAGCCAATATTGTTAATAGAATAAAATTCCAATCTAGATTTATTTATGTAAATATCAACACAGTCTTTATTGATTTTAATTTTATTATTTGTTGTTTTAATATCTTAATTCCTATTGTAATCACCATGCTCATCCATAATTTTTGCTAAATGCTCACTCACACAAACACCTCCTATTCCCAATCACACTATAGTCATATCGAAATCTCAGTTGGTTTCAGTAGAAAAAAAGTTTTTATGCAGGTTTTTCACAATAAACAGGGTAAATATAAAAAGACTGTGTCTCAGCACCAAATTTCCGTTCCGATTGTGCGCTTTCCTGGGGGGCTCGGGCTAACAGATGTTTTTTGTGCGAAAGCGTAGTGCTAACGTAGCGACAGCGACACGATGTTAGTCACGAAAGCGTTATCACAGGACGTGATGCTTTTAGCCTTCGTCCCCTACTCGCTTGCGCTCCAGAGTCTCGAGCCAACACGATGTTGGTCACGAAGGAGTTATCACAGGATGTGATGGTTTTAGCCTTCGTTCCTTTATTGCTGATCCCCAATGAGTCGCCTAGTCTCAACTTCGCGACTAATAAAGATCGATAAAATGAAAAAAAGACAGAACCAAAATTTGATTCTGTCTTTAATCATATTGTGAAAAGATCCAACCACCTAGAGTGCTTCCGTTAAGACCCCAGTTCTGTAACAAGTAATCTTAACTTTTTATAGAAGCATGTAATTGTTTGTTTCCTTCATTTATTTAACGACGATATTCACAAGCTTACCTGGAATGACAATGACTTTTACTAAGTTTTTGCCTGCCATATACTCTTGTACTTTGTCATCGGCAAGTGCTACTTTTTCGATTTCTTCTTTTGAAGCATCTTTCGCTACGATGATTTTTGCACGTACTTTACCGGCAACTTGAACCGCGATTTCCACTTCATCATCAACAAGTTTAGACTCATCATATGTTGGCCATTGCACATATGAAAGTGTTTCGCCATGGCCTAATATCTGCCATAACTCTTCAGCAACGTGTGGAACCATTGGAGCTAGCATCTTCACAAAACCTTCAGCGTAAGCTGTTGGAATAACATCCACTTTGTAGCAATCATTGATGAATACCATCATTTGTGAAATAGCTGTATTGAAGCGAATACCTTCGTAATCCTCTGTCACTTTTTTCACAGTTTGATGATATGATTTTTCAAGAGTTTTGTCATCAGAAGGTTGAATTTTCGCTGCGATTGCACCATCTTCTTCATTGACAAATAGACGCCAAATACGATCTAAGAAGCGACGTGCCCCGTCCAAGCCATTTGTTGACCATGCAACAGATGCTTCAAGTGGACCCATAAACATTTCATATAGACGTAAAGTATCCGCACCGTGTGAAGAAATGATTTCATCAGGGTTAACGACATTGCCTTTTGATTTAGACATTTTTTCATTACCTTCACCAAGAATCATCCCTTGGTTAAATAATTTGTGGAATGGCTCTTTCGTGTGTACAACACCTAAATCGTATAATACTTTGTGCCAGAAGCGAGCGTATAGTAAGTGTAGTACTGCATGCTCTGCCCCTCCGATATAAATATCAACTGGTAACCAACGTTTCAGTAACTCAGGATCTGCAATTGCTTCTTTATTTGTTGGGTCAATATATCGTATGAAGTACCAGCTAGAACCTGCCCACTGTGGCATTGTGTTCGTTTCGCGTCGACCTTTTTTGCCTGTTTCAGGATCAACAACATTTACCCACTCAGAGATATTCGCTAATGGCGATTCACCAGTGCCTGAAGGACGAATATTATCTGTTTTTGGAAGCATTAATGGTAATTCTGATTCCGGTACTGGCGTCGTTGTACCATCTTCCCAATGAATCATAGGGATTGGCTCACCCCAGTAACGTTGACGAGAGAATAACCAATCGCGAAGACGGTAAGAGATTTTCTTCTCTCCTACGCCTTTTTCCTCAAGCCATTCAATTGCCTTAGCAATACCGTCCTCTTTGTTTAAGCCATCAAGGAAGTCAGAGTTAATGTGCTTACCATCTCCTGTGAATGCTTCTTTACTAATGTCTCCACCTTCAAGAACAGGGATAATTTCTAAGCCAAATTCTGTTGCGAATTCATAGTCGCGCTCATCATGTGCTGGAACCGCCATAATTGCACCTGTACCATATGATACTAATACGTAGTCTGCAATCCAAATCGGCATTTTTTTACCGTTAATCGGATTCACTGCATAGGCACCTGTGAATACGCCTGTTTTTTCTTTCGCTAAATCTGTACGCTCTAAATCAGATTTCATTTTTACTTTATCTAAATAAGCTTCAACAGCTTGACGTTGTTCGGCAGTTGTAATTTGCTCCACTAATTGATGTTCAGGTGCAACAACACAGTATGTAGCACCAAATAATGTATCAGGACGAGTTGTAAACACTGTGAAGTTTTCATCTGTGCCTTCTATACTAAATGTTACTTCTGCACCTTCCGAACGACCAATCCAGTTACGTTGCATATCCTTAATAGACTCTGGCCAATCAACTTCCTCTAAGTCATCGATTAAACGATCAGCATAGGCAGTAATTTTAAGCATCCATTGCTTCATCGGACGACGTTCTACAGGATGACTACCACGCTCTGATTTTCCATCAATAACTTCTTCGTTTGCAAGTACTGTTCCAAGTGCTGGACACCAGTTTACAGCTACTTCATCTACATAGGCTAAGCCTTTTTTATAAAGTTGGATAAAGATCCATTGTGTCCATTTATAATATTCTGGATCTGTTGTGTTAATTTCACGATCCCAATCATAGCTAAAGCCTAGCTCTTGGATTTGACGCTTGAATGTCGCAATATTTTTCGCTGTAAATTCTGCTGGGTCATTTCCTGTATCAAGTGCATATTGTTCAGCTGGTAGACCGAATGCATCCCAACCCATAGGATGTAGGACGTTATAGCCTTGCATGCGCTTGAAGCGTGAAAGGATGTCTGTTGCTGTGTAGCCCTCCGGATGTCCTACATGAAGGCCTGCACCAGATGGGTATGGGAACATATCTAACGCATAAAATTTTGGTTTTTCTGTTTCATTTTCAGTTTTGAAAGTTTTATTATCAGCCCAATATTGCTGCCACTTTTTTTCGATTTGTTGATGATTAAAACTCATTATTTTTCCTCCTTTAAATGTGTCATGCTTTTCACCTTAAGAATTGACAAAATATTTAAAAAATAAAAAAACTCGTCCCTTTCTTTGTCAGAAAGGGACGAGAGAATTCGTATCTCCCGCGGTACCACCCAAATTAGTGATCACACTCGGCTCTAGCTTCCTTAACGCGGAAGGAACGGCACGCGTTATTTTCACGCGGGCAGACTCAGAAGGCGAGTTCAATTTGCTTTCCTACTAGCTCCCACCAACCGCTAGCTCTCTAAAAAGAACCACAAATTTACTATTCCTCATCATTGTCTTTACATGTATTGCATTTATTCTAATGGAAAGTACTGAAAAGCACAAGACTTTGTTTACATACTACCCATTTTTTGAACAATTCAATCCCTTTAAAGGTAGCAATACCCGGAATAATATAGGTTCAGAGAACACCCCAGTACGAAAATGCCTACAGGGATTAATTCCTTTTCCTATTGTCCTTTTATTCGTCTACACAATTGAACTTCCATTATTTTAAACTACAAGAAAGCTCCGTAAAAATAACCCCTAGCGCATAAGCACCCGCATCCGGATAACCTAAACTCCTTTCACCAACTGTACCAGCACGGCCCATTCGAGCAACGATTTCTTTTGTATATTCTGCTCCTTTAACAGCAGCATTTGCTCCTTTTTCAAAAGCTGTTTTAAAATCCGCACCAGCTGCAGCGCTTTCTGTCCAAACATTCACACAAGGTACAAGCGCATCTACAAGTGTTTTATCGCCTACCTCTGCCCCTCTTCCGAAAGAGCGTTCACCGATAGACTGTATACCTTTAAGCGCAGCTTGTAACATTTCAGCAAACTCTCCGACTGTTAATTTCATTTTTCCTTCTACAGCTCTACCTGCAGCTCGGAAAGCCCCGCCCCAAATTGGACCAGAAGCTCCTCCGCAATGTTCCATAATTATCATAGAACACGCATCAAGGAAAGTTCCAATATTTAAATGTTCCTGACCTAGAATCGAGCTCCATTCTCGTTTTAATTGTTTAAATCCTTTAGCAACGCTCATTCCGAAATCGCCATCACCTGCATGGGTATCCAATTCGCAGAAAGGCACTTCGTTCTTAATAATAATTTCGCTCATTTTATCTACAAGATATATCATATTATTTAATGTGATTACCTCACTCTTGATGATAGCGTGTTCTTCCGCTGTTTCCGTCTCAAAGAAAACTTGCTTCTCTTCTACGTGGTCATTAATATCTACGTATTCAACACTCTCGACTGGTCCATCTACTTTAAATGCAGGTGTATTACATTCTTTCGATAGTAATGTTTTCAGCTCATCATCTAGTTTCATTACTGTTAGAGAAATCCCAGCCATATCAATACTTGTCATGTAATTGCCGACAAACGTTCTATTAATTCGTATATTTCTTTTACTCAACTCTCTAGTCACTGCATTGTTAAACAGATAAAGTTCTTGAAGCGGTGTACCGCCGAAACCATTTACTAGAACAGCAATCTCAGCATTTTCATCTAGTCCTAAATCTTTCATAAGGTCATTTGTCATGCGAAAGGCTAATTCATCTGCAGTCATCATTTTTTCCCGTTTTCTTCCTGGTTCTCCATGAATACCGACGCCATATTCCATCTCATCTTCACCCAATCTGAAAGTTGGGGATCCACTAGCCGGAACCGTACAGGAAGTTAGTGCTAGACCAATTGTTCGAACATTTGCCGCTGCTTTTTCCGCTACAGCTTTGACCTGCAGCAAATCCATACCTTCTTCTGCTGCCGCACCAACGATTTTATGCACTAACACAACTCCCGCAACGCCGCGGCGTCCTACTGTATAAAGACTATCTTCCACTGCAATATCATCATCTACGCGGACGTACTCTACTTGAATGCCATCCTCAGTAGCTAAGTGAGCACCATTTTTAAAGTTCATAATATCTCCGCTGTAATTTTTAATAATGAGCAGTGTACCTTTTTTACTTGCTGTAGCTTTAATTGCTTGATATACCTGTATTTGTGACGGAGAAGCAAAGACGTCACCGCACACCGCAGCATCCAGCATTCCTTTTCCTACTAACCCCGCATGTGCAGGTTCATGTCCACTACCGCCACCACTAATTAAAGTTACCTTATTTTCATTCATTTCTTTTTTCTTAATTACTTTATATTTTTTTAACAACTCAAGTTCCGGATGAGCCATAACCATCCCATTGCACATTTCCATAACAAGTGTTTCAGGTTGATTCATAATTTTTTTCATTTTTATTCCTCCCCTGTAAGTTCTGTTACATTATTCGCAGCCTATTCGTATTCATACTTTCATAATTATAATAATTCTTAAGGACGGTTTCTGCCATGATCATACACTTCTGAATTAGCTATTTCAGCAGATGTTTAGACACCCTCTGAAAGAAGTTAAAGGCGTATTCTTATTAACTATAGTAAAATGAAAGCGTTTTATGACAGAATGAACGATTTGTCTAAAGGCACTCATGTCACAATAACGAATAAAATTGTGGGGATGGTTATAATGATCTCCCAGACAGTGCATCTCCTACCTAACTTCTCTGCTTTCGCTAAAATTTTGAGGCGGGAGATTTGTACCTGACGCTTCGCTTTCGGTATAGATAAATTACTGCCCGTTAACGTGGGATAAAGTGAAACTTTAAGCAGTGGGGATTTTCTCCATCCCCACTGCTTATTAGTCTTCACCAATCGGGCGTTTACGGGCAGTTTATCTCCCAGATAACTTACTGCCCGTTAACGCGGGATAATTCCTGACATTCACGAAAAGCAAAATGCTGACATCCAATGCATTTATTTGTATCTAAATAGCTTAAAGCTTTATTAATTGCCTCTCCTGTATGATGATAGAAATTCTCTTCACCAATTTCAGCATATAAGCCGTTGTTTTGTAGTGCTAATTTTAATTCATCTTGCACACCTGTAACTAAAATGGTACCACCCTGTGCTTCAAAATTCCGAATGATATTACCGAAATATGCCTCACCAGTTGAATCCATAAAAGGAACTTTACTCATGCGTAATATCAAAACTTTTTGTTGTTGATGAATAGAACTTACAATTGCCTGCTCAAAAGTTTGGGCTGCACCAAAGAAAAGTGGGCCCTCAATTGTATAAATACTAATTTGTGGACAGTCACGCTTCTGATGAACAACATGTGATTGCATCTTTCCGCTCTTTAACGAATGGTCTGGTAATACTTTTGTTACTACAAGCTTTTCGCTCATACGCTTCGCAAATAATACAACTGCTAATACAAGCCCTACCTCTACAGCTAATGTTAAACTTGTAAAAACCGTAAGAAGAAACGTAATGATTAAAACGAGGGAATCTCCTGATTTTAATTTAACGATGTGCGCAAAATGCTTTTGCTCACTCATATTCCAAGCTACAACCATTAAAACTGGAGCCATACTTGCTAATGGAATATGTGAAGCAAAGGGCGCTAATAATAATAAAGTGACTAATACAAATACACCGTGAATAATACCTGATATTGGTGATACTGCACCTGTTTTAATATTTGTCGCAGTACGAGCAATAGCCCCTGTTGCAGGGATCCCTCCAAAGAAAGGAGTGACGATATTAGCAATTCCTTGACCAACAAGTTCTCGATTACTATTATGTTTTGTATTTGTCATTCCATCTGCTACCACTGCAGATAGAAGTGATTCAATTCCACCAAGCATGGCAATCACAAACGCTGGTCCAATAAGTAGCTGAATTCGTTCTAATGTGATGTCCGGAACGGCAAAATTAGGTAATGTATTTGGAATTTGACCATAGGCTGTTGCTATTGTGGCCACTTGTTCAGAAAAAAAGAACGTTGCAACTAATGTAGAAACAACAATGCCTGCTAACGCCCCTGGAACTTTGGGTAAAACTTTCGGTGTTATTAAAATAATGATAAGACTAATGATTGCCGTTAAAATACTATAAAAGTTTGTCGTACCAATATGCAGAACAATTTCTTTTACATTGTCAATAAAATACTCATGTCTTTTTATATTAGTCAAACCTAAAAAATTGGCAATTTGGCCTGTAAAGATAATAACTGCAATTCCTGCTGTAAAACCTATTGTCACGGGTCGAGGGAGAAATTTTATTAATGAGCCAAGCTTAAACAAGCCCATTAGACACAAAATAACCCCTGCCATTAATCCAGCGATAAGTAAGTTTTCATAGCCATATGAAATGACTACCCCTAACAGAATTGGCACAAACGCACCTGTAGGGCCTCCGATTTGAAACTTCGAACCACCAAAAAGAGAAATAAGTATTCCAGCAATAAAAGCTGTATATATTCCATACTCAGGCTTAACACCTGACGCAATAGCAAAGGACATTGCCAGCGGTATTGCCACAATCCCGACAATAATCCCTGAAATTAAATCTTTCTTCAAATGATGAACAGAATATCCTTCATATCGTCCTGTAAACAGTGACTTCATCTATAAATCTTCCCTTCAAAATAATAAGCAAGGTAAATGTTTCATAAGAACTCAGTCTACAAAATTTACATATCCTCTTCATTATTTTCGTTAATAGTCATTTCTTCTAATCTTGAAATTGTATTTATCAAATGATTGTTGAAAATATCCTTTGCAACACCAAGTAATTCTCCAATCATCGGATCACTTAAAGAATAGTAAACTTTTTTCCCCTCTTTCGTCCCATGCACAATATTTTTGCCTCGTAATACACTTAATTGCTGAGAAACAGCTGAGCCCTCTTTTTCTAAGCAGCTTTGAATTTCATTGACATTTTTTTTACCATCTACTAGTAATTCTAGAATTCTAATTCGTAATGGATGTGCTAAAGCTTTAAAAAAATCTGCCTTAAATTGCTGCAAGCCCTCTTCCACATAAATCCCTCCAAGCATCATATTCATATATTCAAATATTTGAATATGTATGATAGATTGTACGCTAATATATGTTAACTTTCAATATCAAACATTAAAAAACGAGCAAAAAACGTGTTTCCCACACAGTTTTTGCTCGTTTTGAAAATATTTTTGTTAAATTCAACTATTAATCTGTCACTGTTTTATTCTTTCGTAAAGGATAATCATAGATAAGACATGGAATAATCGCAAACAATACTATAATTACTAGGATTAATACAAGTACAATCATGCCAAACTGATCGACCATAATACCGCCAAACAGGGGACCAATCATACGACCAGTTGTTGCTGCACTATTAATAATTCCTTGATAAAAGCCCTGACGTCCTTTTGGTGCAAGCTGATTGGCGATGGTAGGTAAAGCAGGTGTATAAAACATTTCACCAAAAGTTAGCACAACCATCGCTGCTCCAAACATTTTAAAATCACTTGCAAATGCAATGATTCCAAAGGATATTGCGATAAGGATAACGCCAAATACTAATTGACGCTTCAATTTATTTTCCCAACGTTTCACTAGCGGCGCAATTAGCGGTTGCCCTAAAACGATAAGTAGACCATTAATAGTCCAAAGTAAGCTGTACTGTTTCAATCCTAATCCTAGATCTTGCGTATAGGAAGAAATAGTCGCACTCCATTGTGAATAAGCTAGCCAGCATAGTACTGAGGAAGAACTTATAATTAATAATGCATAAAACGGCGCTTTATTTATAATTCGCTTACTTTCACCCACGACATTCTTCGGTGCAATGCTCCCCGCTTCTAATCGTTTAAAAGTAAAAAACGCTATAAAAAAGAACAAAATATACATAGCTAAGTTGACCTTAAAAACGTAGTCAAATTTATAATCAGCAACAACGCCGGCAAGTGCAGGACCAATTGCTACTCCTAAATTTTGAGCTAAATAAATTGCGTTAAAGGCCTTTCGTCCACCCTCAGGCCACGCAGTTCCAGCTAAAGCAAACATTCCTGGGAAAACAATACCTCCACTAAAGCCAAGAATCGTTAAAATCCACACATAATGTGGCCAGCCGTGCCAAATCGTTAAAGCAATTAATGAGGCAATCGTCAAAAGAATGCCCAACATTGTTGATTTATAGCCACCTATTCTATCAAATAAATAACCACCTAAGAGATTCCCTAATACGCCAGCAGCAGAATTCAACATCAACACAAAGCCCGCCATCGCAAGTGACTTCCCTAAATAATCGTGCATATAAATGGCGTTTAAAGGCCATAAAAACGAGTTGCCCGTCGTATTCACAAGCATTCCGATAATTAAAAACCAAACACTTTTTGGCATAGAATGTCCTCCATTATTTCGCTACTCTAAATAGTTAGTTTATGTTGAAAAATACAAAAGCACAAGAAAAATAATTTTACTCTTTTTACATAGGCTTAAGAATATTTTTTGTGTAGTTTTTTTCGGTCCTCCTCATGATTTACTCTGGTCGATGTACTTTTCGCTTGGCTTCCCTCCTCATTCGATCAGGTCATTCACATAATATTAAATTCTTCCCTCATGACGGAAGCACTAGCACGTGATAAAATATAGTGTTAGAGGAGTGAAATAAATGACAGAAACAAACTTTCCTTTTCCTTCAGATGGGAAAAGATATTATACATGGAATCGTTATTTACGTGAGCAATTTGGTCATAAAGTTTTTAAAGTAGCATTAGACGCAGGCTTTGACTGCCCAAATCGTGATGGTACAGTTGCATTCGGAGGTTGTACGTTTTGTAGTGCAGCAGGTTCTGGTGATTTTGCAGGCAATAAAGTTGATCCTATCGAGGTACAATTTGCTGAAATTCGTGACAAAATGCATCAAAAATGGAAGGACGGCAAATACATGGCCTACTTCCAGGCGTATACAAATACACATGCACCACTACCAGTATTAAAAGAAAAATTTGAAGCAGCCTTAGCCCAAGAAGGTGTTGTTGGATTATCCATCGCGACGCGCCCAGATTGTCTGCCAGATGATGTAGTTGAATATTTAGCTGAATTAAACGAGCGCACCTATTTATGGATTGAGCTCGGACTTCAAACTGTGCATGAAAAAACAGCAAATCTTATCAACCGTGCCCATGATTATGCAACCTATGTGGAAGGTGTTGAAAAGCTACGAAAGCATGGTATTCGTGTTTGCTCGCACATTATTAACGGCCTTCCTCTTGAAGACTCTGACATGATGATGGAAACTGCTCGTGAAGTTGCAAAGCTTGATGTACAAGGTATTAAAATTCATTTACTGCACCTTTTAAAGGGTACACCAATGGTTAAGCAATATGAAAAGGGCATGTTAGAATTTTTAGATCAGGACGTTTATACAAAACTTGTAGCAGATCAACTTGAAATTCTACCACCAGATATGGTTATTCACCGTATCACAGGCGATGGACCAATTGATTTAATGATTGGCCCAATGTGGAGCGTTAATAAATGGGAAGTATTAAATGGAATTGATGCTGAGCTTGAACGCCGTGGAAGCTGGCAAGGGAAATTTTATAATGCTGAGGTTACGAAATGAAGCTACAACGCGTTTTACAGTATGCACAACAGCTAATAGAGGATACAGTTGAAGTGGGCGACACTGTAGTGGATGCCACAGCAGGAAACGGCCACGACACATTATTTTTAGCACAACTTGTCGGTGATGAAGGTCAAGTATACGCCTTTGATGTTCAAAAGAGCGCTGTTGATGCAACTCTCCATCGCCTTTTAGATAATGGCTTAGAGCATCGTGCACTTGTTTTACATAGAGGGCATGAAGAAGTAGCCAACTATGTCCATAAGCCAGTAACTGCTGCAATTTTTAATCTTGGTTATTTGCCTGGTAGTAATCACGACATCATTACACAGCCAAATACTACGTTACAAGCGATTGAAGATTTGCTAAAGCTGCTCAAAATCGGTGGTCTTATTGTCCTTGTCATTTATCACGGTCATCAGGGAGGTAAGGAAGAACGAGATGCTGTGATAGAATATGTCAGTCAACTTCCCCAAAAATATGTACATGTATTAAAATACGAGTTTCTAAATCAACAAAATGATCCACCATTTGTGATTGCTTTGGAAAAAATGAAAGATTATTCGTTAAGTTAGTTAGAACGTTTCAATATTAAAATTTATTGAAGGCATGATTCCGAAAGCGCATCGGAATCATGCCTTTTAACTTCTTTCAGCAACTATTTTCTGTAACGAAAGTGAAACGGCAGTTACTGTTTTGGTAGAAAAAGCAAAGCGACAGGTACAGAAGTCTCCTACCTCTATAGGTGGTGAGATTGCCGAGGCATAATTGATTTTAGAAAAGAAAATATCCCCCGATGGCGCGGGGGATAGGGAGGAGTACTTATTCTTTACTTTCATGTCAAATTACCTTAATTAACTTAGCTAGTTAGATTTTAAAAGTGTTTGTTGTTTCATTGCATCCACATATCGTTGATTGACCTTATCCCAATCGATAGTATTCCACCAATTCGTAACAAATTCAGGGCGACGATTTTGATATTTCAAATAATATGCATGCTCCCATACATCAATAACGAGTAGAGGAATTTTCCCTTCTTTTAAAGGTGTGTCTTGGTTAGCTGTACTCATAATGGTTAATTGTTCGCCATCCAGCACTAGCCATCCATATCCACTTCCAAAGCGAGTAATGGCTGCTTTAGAAAGCTGATCCTGAAAATTATCAAACGTTTTAAAATAATAATCAATCGCCTTTCCAATATCAGCATTTGCCCCACCACCACCATTGGGATTCATCAAATCCCAAAATAAACTGTGGCAATAGTGTCCTCCACCATTATTTTGTACAGCTGTTTGAATGTCAGCTGGAAGCACA
The DNA here is from genome assembly GCF_050280425.1 of Lysinibacillus sp. NPDC093190. Taxonomy (NCBI): domain Bacteria; kingdom Bacillati; phylum Bacillota; class Bacilli; order Caryophanales; family Bacillaceae; genus Lysinibacillus; species Lysinibacillus sp. NPDC093190. Next base: position 15,116 of record NZ_JBNNVG010000037.1, read on the forward strand.
TCAAGATTGCTTAATAAATCTTCCAACGACTGATTTTGTAAATCCTTATGACCTTCTAAGGCCGCATTTAAATTATTAACATACGTAGCATGATGCTTTGAATGATGAATTTCTAACGTTCTAGCATCAATATAGGGCTCCAACTGATCATAATCATATGATAGTTTCGGTAAATGGAACACGGTCATTTTTTCACCCCCTCCCAAAAAAAGTTTCTTAAAGGAAAGATAATTTCCTTAAGACAAAATATACCTTCTTTTTCTATTGCCGTCAATAGAAATTTTTTATAAAACAAAAAAGCTATCTAATAGAATAAAAATCTATTAAATAGCTTTCTAGTTATTGTCTATTTATTTTTACGTTTTTCATTATAATCTACCCAGAAATCTGCACCTTTAATTCCTAGTTTACGAGGATCAAAAACAGGATCTTTTCCTTCTTTTTTCTGTTTCTCATAATCCTTTAATGCGACTATAGCAGGCTTCATAATAATTAAAATCGCTATAACGTTAATCCAAACCATTAAGCCCAATCCAACATCCCCCATAGCCCAAGCAAGGTCGGATGTGCGGATAGTACCGTAAAACGAAGCAATTAAAATTGCAAATTTCGCCAGCCAAATGACGACTTTTTCTGTAGTTCCTGAGAATAAATAAGCCACGTTTGTTTCGGCAATGTAGTAGTATGCCATAATTGTCGTAAAAGCAAAGAAGAATAAGGCAATTGCTACGAATGGTCCCCCAAAACCTGGTAGTGAAGAATCGACTGCATATTGTGTAAAGGCTGCACCTTCTTTAATACTTTTCGCAAATGTTATTTGTTCTTCTCCAGTTAATCCGCCTTTATTGAAATCACCAACATGAACATATGAATCAGCGCCACCTGCTGCTTTTTCATCGTGCACATTATACATACCAGTAAACAAAATCATAAACGCTGTAGCTGAACAAATTAATAATGTATCAATGTACACAGATGCTGCTTGTACGATACCTTGTTTAGCAGGGTGTGATACTTCTGCTGCTGCTGCTGGATGCGCACCTGTCCCTTGACCTGCCTCATTTGAATAAATACCGCGTTTAACCCCCCATGCAATAGCGGAGCCAATAATACCACCAAAGATTTCATGTGCACCAAATGCACTAGAAAAAATTAATGAAAACACAGCTGGTACTTCTTTAATATTCATCGCAATAATGATGATGGCCATCAAAATATATGCTAATGCCATAAACGGTACAATGATCTGTGCAGCATTGGCAATCCATTTAATCCCACCGATAATAATAGTACCTAATAATACAACAATAATAAGTCCTGTAATCCACGTCTTAACATCGAAAGCGTTTTCAACCGCTGTCGCAATTGCATTCGATTGAACACCCGGCATCAAAACTAACATGGCAGCTAATGCGGCAACAGCAAAAATAACTGCAAACCACTTTTGCCCCATTCCTTTTTCTATGTAAAAAGCTGGCCCACCACGATATTCTGTATCTTTCTCTTCTTTATAAATTTGAGCCAATGTCGACTCAACGTAAGCAGTTGCCGCACCGATAAATGCGATTGCCCACATCCAAAAAACAGCACCAGGTCCCCCCATTCCAATTGCTGTAGCTGTACCGGCAATATTACCTGTACCTACTCGACCAGATAATGCGATAGACATCGCTTGGAAAGATGAAATCCCCTTTTCTGATTTTTCGCCTTTAAACATTAAAACAAACATATCTTTAATGTGTCTTACTTGTAGGAACCGTGTAATGATCGAAAAAAAGAGCCCTATTAACAAAATGCCATAAATAAACCACGGTCCCCATAAAATCTCATTAATTTTCCCAACGATTGCTTCCATTTTACCCCTCCAATTAGAAAAATAATACTTTGAGTCATTATAGTATTACATTTTTCAGAAAATTACAATATTATATTCGAGTAACAAAAAGTTAGTAATTTTTCTAGTTAATTGGAGAGGTAATTCACTATTCAATTATATAGCCAATTCTTCGAAGAGCATTATTAATAAAATCACGTATATAAACAAAAATCTCGTCACGCTCTACTTCATGAAATAGATTATGATAACAGTTTGCCCATTCTTTGAATTGAAACTCTGTAAATTCCATCTGATGTAGCCAGTTACGTGTTTGTTTAGTTTCAGTAATATTATCTTTTTCAGCTGTCATAACTAACATAGGCATATTAGGGAATTCAGCCTTAGGCAATAACACTAAATTGCGCATCATTTGCTGTAGTTCTCGATACCATTTCACTGAAACGACTGACGAAAAAGGAACCTCATCCTTCATCTCATCTCTACCTTCTAAACTGCGCGTTAATGATTCTAATGTAATTTCATGGGTCAGCTTCACATTTGCAGTCAGGGCACTTAAACTAGTTAAAGCATTTGATAGTTTACCTGGCAATAGCTTTAAATGAAGCCAAGGTGAAGTTAAGATAATCCCTGCGCATTCATATTTTCGTTTTTGCATGGTATGTAGTAATAGTGTCGCACCAAGCCCATGTCCTATAAAAAAGACAGGTAAATTATACGAAAAAGCATTCTCCATTAAATGCCTTGTATATTTGTTGTATTCTTTAAAATCTTCATCGTGAACACGAGAAAATCCTACATTTACTCCATGGTTAGGTAAATCCCCCATGACTATGTGGAAGCCTTCCAATCTAAGTTTTTCTATAAGCCATGCATACCATCGGTGATTTTCATATGCACCATGAAAAATAGCAACCACAGCCTTTGCTTGTCCATCAGCTTCCCATTTCCACATTTCACATAGTCCTCCTAAAAAAATAATTACACAATGATTATATCGGAATATCTAGCTCATTTTAATTTTATATTTCCATCAAGTTGCGTATTTGATACGATAATATTACATCATAGAAAGAAAAGAGGCGATCCTAATGATCTATCCATTTAAAGGTAAAAAACCAAATATCGATCCATCTGTTTTTATTGCCGATTATGCAACCGTTACTGGTGACGTTACAATAGGTGCTGAAACAACAATTTGGTTTAACACAGTTATTCGAGGGGATGTATCACCAACAATTATCGGAAAACGAGTTAGTATTCAAGACCTCTGTTGCTTACATCAAAGCCCTAAATATCCGCTCATTATTGAAGATGAAGTAACAGTCGGACATCAAGTAACTTTACATAGCTGTACGATTCGTAAAAAAGCCTTAATAGGTATGGGCTCTATAGTATTAGACGGAGCGGAGATTGGAGAGGGTGCATTCATTGGGGCGGGTAGTCTTGTACCTCCTGGCAAAGTCATTCCTCCAAATAGCTTAGCATTAGGGCGTCCTGCAAAGGTTGTAAGAGAATTAAACGATGAAGATAAAGAAGATATGGAACGCATCATACGTGAATATGTAGAAAAAGGACAATACTATAAATCTCTTCAAACAGAAAATAAATAGCTATTTCAACAGCTCCACGTTTGCTTGAACAACCGAGCCATACATAATTATGATTAGGGAGCTTCTCTTTTTCGATAAAAACAGCGAAAGGGGCTATTAGAATGTTGAGCCCCTTTCTGTAATAGTATTTTAAAATGTTTTTCCAGCTACTTCATTACTTTAGCTGAATAGCTTATAAGCCTGCTTTTTCTTTTAATGCGTCAGCTTTGTCTGTTTGTTCCCAAGGTACATTTAAGTCTGTACGACCGAAGTGACCATATGCTGCAGTTTGCTTATAAATAGGGCGACGAAGGTTAAGCATTTTAATAATCCCTGCTGGGCGGAGATCAAATAGCTCGCGTACCCATTTTACAATTTCACTTTCCGTAACTTTTCCTGTCCCAAATGTATCAACAGCAATAGATACAGGTTGAGCAACACCAATCGCATAAGCTAGTTGTACTTCAGCACGTTCTGCTAAACCTGCTGCTACGATATTTTTTGCCACATAGCGTGCTGCATATGCCGCTGAACGGTCTACCTTAGTTGCGTCCTTACCAGAGAAAGCACCTCCACCATGACGTGCATAGCCACCGTATGTATCAACGATGATTTTACGTCCAGTTAGACCAGCATCCCCTTTTGGACCACCAATTACGAATCGGCCAGTTGGGTTGATGAAATATTTAGTATTTGCATCTAGTAATTCACTTGGAACAACTGGAGCAATAACGAATTCTTTTAAGTCTGCTTGAATTTGCTCAAGTGTAGCTTCTTCGTCATGCTGTGTTGAAATGACAATCGTATCCACGCGCACTGGTACATTGTTTTCATCATATTCAATCGTTACTTGCGTTTTTCCGTCTGGACGTAAATATGCTAGTTCACCAGATTTACGTACTTCCGTTAAACGACGAGCCAATTTATGCGCTAAACTGATTGGTAATGGCATAAGCTCTGGCGTTTCGTTACATGCATAACCGAACATTAAGCCTTGGTCACCTGCACCAATTGCTTCAATGTCAGCATCTGTCATAGAGCCTTCACGCGCCTCTAATGCTTGGTCAACACCTTGAGCAATATCAGGTGATTGCTCACCAATAGCAACAAGTACTGCTAGGTTTTCAGCATCAAAGCCATATTTTCCACGTGTATAACCGATTTCTGCTACAGTATCACGAACGATACCTTTAATATCTACATAAGTAGAAGTAGTAATTTCTCCTGCTACTAAAACTAAGCCTGTTGTTACTGTTGTTTCACACGCTACACGTGCGTTTGGATCTTCTGCTAAAATAGCATCTAAAATGGCATCCGAAATTTGATCACAAATTTTGTCTGGATGTCCTTCTGTTACACTCTCTGATGTAAACAGTCGACGTTTTGTCATTTGGTTTCCTCCTATTACTTTTACAAATAGTATTTGCGAATTAATACGGTACTCATTACCCATGTCAAGTCCGCCCCTAAGGAGTGAACTCTTAAGCCGTTGTTGCTGTCGTTTCACTTTCGCACAATAAAACAGCTGTTGCTCTTAACACGAGGGTTTCGAAAGATCCGTCATTTTAATAAGGAAAGGACTATATACTTACCTTTATATTTGTTTTTAACAATAAAAAAATCCTTTTCTCACGTTTACTTAACATGAGGAAAGGAATAATGACTTCATAACCTTTCACTCTTATCGTTCAAGGGGTTTCCCCTTGCATCAGGTTGGCACCAGCGCATGTCGTGAAATAGTTCATGCAGGTTGCCGGGTTTCACAGGGCCTGACCCTCCACCAGCTCGGGATAAGAGTATCCGTTCAATATCTCATAATACGTAAAAGGTCGAACGTTGTCAAATATTTTTAATGTATTCTTTTAAAGAAAGTATGGGATTTATAATTTGGATTATGCTGTAATTTGAAACAAAATAATCCCTATTCTCCACCTCACATCATGTGTTAACATATGTGTGACCCCTTTACAGCACATTTTGTAGCTACAAAACATGTGGTGGATGAATATGATTGTAGCCTCTTTTCAGTTGACAACAAGCTCCAACTGATAAAAAAACCAGCTAAGACTTCACATCCTGTGCGAACCTCATGTTAGCCAAGAGCTTCCAAACGCAATTTTGCTGTGTCGAAAGTGATTGTGTGATCACTTATTATAAATAGGGTAAAAAGCATTATCAAAACGAATCAATTTACTTTTTGTCGTTTTCTTGAAAAGTAATAAAATCTGAAAAATAATTTCTGAATTAGTATAGATTATTTAAGCAATTGTGTTATACTATTTTTGAAATTAAGAAAATCTCCCTCAAACTCTAGGGAATACTATAAAAAAGGATGGTATTTAATCGATGAATTCAGTAGAAATTGCAAACGAACTGAAGGAATTATTAAGCGGCGGTAACATTAATGTTCAACTTTCAGTACCACAATTAGCTGAAAAGGCTACTTCTCGTGGTGAAGCTATGTTAACAGTAGATGGTGCAGTTCGTGCAGAAACTGGCAAATACACTGGTCGTTCACCTAAAGATAAATATACGGTAGAAGAAGATAGCACAAAAGATAAAATTGACTGGGGCAAAGTTAACCGACCAATTTCTTCTGAAGTGTTCGATAACTTATATGTAAAAGTAGTAAAATATTTAAAAGAACGTGACGAATTATTCGTATTCAAAGGCTTTGCTGGTGCTGACAAAGATTCGCAATTAAGCATCCAAGTAATCAATGAATATGCTTGGCACAATCTTTTCGCTCATCAATTATTTATCCGTCCAACTGCAGAAGAATTATCTTCTCATGTTGCTGACTTCACGGTTATCTCAGCTCCTAACTTTAAAGCAGACCCTGCTGTTGATGGCACAGCCTCTGAAACTTTCATCATTGTATCACTTGAAAAGAAAATTATCCTAATCGGTGGTACTGAATACGCTGGTGAAATCAAAAAATCTATTTTCGGTATTATGAACTACTTATTACCACAACAAGGCATCCTTTCAATGCACTGCTCAGCAAACGTTGGTGAAGCTGGTGATGTTGCATTATTCTTCGGTTTATCTGGCACTGGTAAAACTACTTTATCAGCTGATCCTGACCGTAAGCTTATCGGTGACGATGAACACGGTTGGTCTGATAATGGTGTATTCAACATTGAGGGCGGTTGCTATGCAAAAACAATTAACCTTTCTGCTGAAAAAGAACCAGAAATCTACAACGCAATCCGCTTCGGTTCTGTTCTAGAAAACGTAGCTGTTGATCCAGAAACTCGAGTTTGTAACTATGATGATGGTTCATTAACAGAAAATACACGTGTAGCTTATCCAATTCAATACATTGAAAATATTGTTGATCCATCTGTTGCAGGTCACCCAAAAACAATCATCTTCTTAACAGCTGATGCATTTGGTGTATTACCTCCAATCAGTAAATTAACAAAAGAGCAAGCAATGTACCACTTCCTAAGCGGTTTCACATCTAAACTTGCTGGTACAGAGCGTGGTGTAACAGAGCCAGAACCAGTATTCTCAACTTGCTTCGGTTCTCCATTCCTTCCACTTCCAGCAACAGTTTATGCTGAAATGTTAGGTCAAAAAATTGACGAGCACGGTGCACAAGTATTCTTAGTGAACACTGGTTGGACTGGTGGCGAATATGGTACTGGTAGCCGTATGAAGCTTTCTTACACTCGTGCAATGGTACGTGCTGCAATTGATGGCAAATTAGCTAATGTTGAAACAATTCAAGATTCAGTATTCGGTTTAAACATTCCAACTTCTATTGAAGGTGTACCAACAGAAGTGCTTAATCCTCGTGATGCATGGGCAGACAAAGCTGCTTATGATGCTAAAGCTGCTGAACTTGCTGGTTTATTCAACAAAAACTTCGAGAAATTCTCAAATGTTTCTGAAGCTATCACTAAACTTGGTGGTCCATTAAAATAATTTACTATGCAAAGGGAACGATTTAAAAGTCGTTCCCTTTTTTGTATTGAAAAACTTTAATTTCAATAACATTAAGGTGTCCTATTAAATAAAGTAAGGCTCTTCTGCACAACGAGGGGTTGATTTCCGTTCCGACTGGGCGCTTTGTCGCTGACGCTTCGCTTTCGCACAGACAAAACCCACCAAAGATTTACTTAACTATTTTGTTTTTCAACCCTATAAAAAGGAACGATTAGGGTCGTTCCTTTTTTTATATTCCCCTACTTTAGAGAATTCTACTTTTCATATTGTTAACTTTGTGTATAATTCATAATAGTAGTTTTAGGGGGAAATATATGAAAAGAAAGTATAAAGTGATTATTACCATTGTCAGTATTCTATTAGTATTGTTTGTTGGAGCTGGATTTTTTGCAGGGAATTATTTTTATAATCTCGCCTTAAATCCTAATACAGATAAGTCAGCCGTGCTTGATGCGCCGATCAATTCAATTGTTGTTAGCCCTGAAGAGGCTAAAGAAAAAGAAGAGCGTGAAGAGTGGTTTAAAGAGAATTATGAGGACTCTTTTATACAGTCTTTTGATGATTTGAAATTACATGCCTATACGCTGAAAAATAAAAACGAAACAAATAAATGGGCAATTGTTTTCCATGGCTATTCATCTGATGGCTCCCAAATGTCAAAGTACGCTAAGCATTTTTATGATACAGGCTATAATGTTCTCGTACCTGATGCAAGGGCTCATGGAAAAAGTGAGGGTGACTATATTGGTATGGGTTGGCATGATCGACTTGATGTGGTCTCTTGGATTAATAATGTTACCAATTCTGATAAAAACGCTGAAATTATTTTGTATGGTATTTCCATGGGAGGTGCTACAGTGATGATGGCCTCAGGAGAGGATCTACCGAACAATGTTAAGGCTATTATTGAGGATTGCGGTTATTCCTCAGTTTGGGGTGAATTCTCCTACCAATTGCAAGAGATCTTTCATTTACCGGCCTTTCCTATTATGAACTTTTCTTCAATTGTTACGAAATTAAGAGCTGACTATACGCTTGGTGAAGCTAATACTGTCGAGCAAGTAGCCCAATCGAAAACGCCGATGCTATTCATTCATGGAAGCAATGATACATTTGTTCCATCTGATATGCTAAATGAAGTATATGAAGCTGCCAATGTACCGAAGGAGAAATTTATTGTTGAAGGTGCTGGACATGGCGGTGCAGAAAGCATTGCTGGAGACGCTTATTGGGAAACTATTAATAACTTTTTAGCAAAATATATAGATTAAATGTCTTTTTTTCTACCGTTCAGGAGCCTGCCATAAAGCACCTGAACGGTTTTAGATTTACCCGAGTAGTTTTATACTTGCCCAAAGCAGTTTTTCACTTGGCCCGAGCGATTCTTCGGTCTACCTGAACGTTTTTTCGAACAAAAAACTCCTTTTTGAAAAAGAGTTAATCAAAATGGAGTAAACTCTCTAAATGAAATTTGTAGCAATTCCCCTACAATTTTTAGAAATAAATGCTTTGGAAACCTTGAAGTATTTGTGAATCAATTTTATCTGCTTTTGTCCTTTGAATAATAAAATCTAATCCTTTTTTGTGTTATCTGGCAAATTTAGGCAATGCTTCAAGAGCATCTGTTAAAGGTTGGTTGAAGTTGTCCCAATGTATTGGAATAATAAATTTCGGTTGTACTTTCCGCACAGTTTGCTCATAATACATGTTTTAAAATCTTGATCTTGAGCACCTAATACTCCTATTCCTAAAAATAAAACATCAGCATGAATGTCATCTAATGCCCCTTCTATATAGTTAGCACTTGGTTTAACAAAGAGTGTTTTATTGTTATGCGTAATGAAGAATCTTCATGATAATCTAGGGCTTTTGCTGGTTGTTTAAGTGGCTCTTTTATTTCTTCTCCTTCGTCAAAGGTTGGTGAATGTTTTGATTGAAGGACAGTGACAGTAAAATTACCAAACTGCATAGCCTTATTTACTTCGTATACAGACATCTGTTTCATATTTATACCATTACCAAGTCCTATATTAATTGCTGATTCTGAACCGTATACATGCGTCCCAGTTTGTTTAGCGATATAAGCTAAATCTAACGCATGATCATAATGTGTATGAGCGATAAACAATCCCCGAAGCTTATTATTATCAATTCCTATTTTCTTAAAGGCTTTATTTACAGCATCTGCATCAATTTTTACAGTACTGAAAGGCAACATTTTTAATAAGGGCGACCTAGAAATAAAACCATCAATCATTAATTGTGTGTTGCCATCATCAAATAAAAAAGATGATGTTCCTAAAAACGTGACCTTTATCTGACCTTGATTTAATGCTTTTTGCTTTGTTTTCGGAGCGTAATATTCCTTGTATTGTTGAATATCTGCTGAAGGTGTTAAAAACTTATAATAAACAAAAGTGGAAGCAATTATCATCAATACTAATCCTACAATAATAATCTTGCGTCTTTTACTTATTATGTATTTCAAACAATACTCTCCTCTCAAAACATAATATATTATTGACGTTTCATCCACTCGCAAAGTGCATGTACTGTTTCTCTATTTTTGACCGGTGGATACTGGTGAGCATAGCGAAGATCATACCATGTTTCATATCTTTTATTAGCATCCTTTAAATAAAATTCTAACTGTCTTGCATGTTCAATATCTACATTTTCATCACGATAGCCATGAATAATAAGCACTGGAGCTGTAATGTGCTCTATCTCAAATAGAGGTGTTCGAGCATCATAAGCCTCTGGTACACGATTAGGTGTCCCTCCGATAACACGCTTCATCATCCGGCGCATATCTGTACGCTCCCAATATGTAGCTGTTGCATCAGATACTCCTGCCCATGTCACAACGGATGTAATATCTCTACGTAAGATTGCGGTCCAAAGTGCCATAATACCACCACGTGAAAAACCAAAGACATGAATATTATCATTACAGAACTGTTTTAGCACGTCTACTGCGTATACAGCATCATAACGATCAGCTCCTGCAAACTCATCTCGACCTTCTCCACCTCGATTACCGCGGTAATATGGAGCAAAAACAATAAAGCCTTGAGCTGCAAACTGTGCGACACGCGAAGGTCTAACCATGCCAATGCTTTGCATGCCTCCCCGCAAATATAAAAAGCCATCATATGTACCTTCTGCCTTAGGCTCCGCTAGTAATCCTTTCACACGTATACCCTGTGACATATACGTGATTTCCGTTAAACGAATAGCTGGATTAGGCGAAGGATATGGACGTTTTCCAACGATCTTACCATTAGTCATAATGCTTCAACTCCTTCAGCATTTTCTGCATACCTTCATCCTTCATATGAAAGCTTAAATTAGGATGATGAGCAAATTCTTCATCCGTTAGCCAAGTCATCCCTGAAGTTTCTAAATCAAAATCAATGTCCTCCTGCCCCACAAACTGTGCAGTAAAGACCGTTTTACAAAATAAGATATCATCATAAACGGCGTATTCTGCAAACCATCTAAGGTTTTTTACATGAACACCAGTCTCCTCGAATACTTCCCTAATTGCTGCCTGCTCCAATGTTTCCCCTGGTTCTTGCTTACCACCTGGAACCTCGACACCACGGCGTTTATGAATTGTACATAACCACTTATTTTCATGCTTTAATAAAACAAGTACATGCTTAGGCTCAATAGCCAATTCGCCTTTATTAAAACTTAAATCCACTTGTAAACCATTTAAATCTGTAAATGTAAACATGCTCCTCAACTCCTTTTTTCGTTCTTCAGCGTCACGATTATGATCTTTTATTTCACTATAGTGTAATCATGTAGCTACAATCAACAAATTAAATCACTAATATTCAACTTCCATTAATCGGTGCAATAGAGAGTTTTTTAACGGGAAGTAATACCACATCTAATACTATATTTATTCGATTGCAAACAGCAAAAGCGCAAAAAATTGGAATTTCTTCACTGCTAGCTGCTAGTGCTCAAAATGTGAGCTCCTCTCTTATGACAATGGTTAATCCCTCAAGAGTTGCTCTTAGCTGTTCAGTTTGCCAATTAGTGAATTGGCAAATAAAAAAGGATCACCGAAGTTTCAGTGATCCTACTTTTAGACACGTTTGTTGAAGTAAGGAAGCTGTTCTACAAATGCCTTCGTATCCGCATCTCCATACTCATGAACAAGTGCATAGATTTTTTTTAATCGTAAATCAATTTCATCATTTTCTCTATCAAGATGATACTGTATATATGGCAATTGCGCACGCCATGCATTCGCAATTTCCAACATCTGCATTTGCTGAAAAATCTTTTCAAATACATCTAATGCTTGGCGATCTATGTTGAGTTCAAAGTTCCACTGTCCTGCATATGGATTTGTATAATACGTTCTATTGGCAAGTGAAAAATATACACGCTGACGATCCATCTCTACAAAACACTCCTTTTACCATAGTATGGTGGTAAAAGGACTGTTTTATTCGCTGGAATGTCAAACTTCCTTCACAACTAAGTAATATTATCTAATTTATAATAGGAAGTATGAATAAGGAACGGAGTGAATGCCATGAGTTTAATCACACTCTTAGTTGTAGCAGCAATCATCGTTATTTTAGTAACGGTCGCGACTATTTTAAGTGTCAATCGTGCGTATGCTTTTAAACATACAGTTGATGAAAAACCACAGCAAAGCTTTCATCAAGATGATGACTAGTTCAATTTCTACATTTTTTCAAGAGATTCTTTTATAATATTATTAATAAATAGAATTTGGAGTGAACGCAATGGGAGTACCATTACCAATAATCATTATGATCGCAATGATGATGCTTATGTTTGGCGTTTCTGTCATTGTCTTATTGAAGAAAAAAGGCAATTTCTTTACACAAACTATTGATGCTAAGCCTAAGCAAATTAACGCTCAACAAAAGGATAAACAAATATGAAATATCCCTTTATATGGCTCATTAAGTTTTACAGAAAATTTATATCACCCATGACGCCGCCATCTTGTCGCTTCCATCCTACTTGCTCCTCCTATGGACTTGAAGCTTTTCAAAAACACGGTGCCATTAAAGGATTCTATTTAACGATTAAACGTATATCAAAATGCCATCCATTCCATCCAGGTGGCTTTGATCCAGTACCTGAAAAATGGCCTTCGAAAAAGAATTAATTTTCGAGGGTCATTTTTTCTTGTACTTTTTTCTGATGTGCGTTATTATAGGAACTGTTCTAAAAAAATAAATCGTAATGATTACTATTTGAAAGAGGTATGCTATAAGATGAAAAAAGTATTTTTGTTATTTTTAGTTGCAGTCCTTGCCCTATTTACTGCTGCCTGTGGGAATAAGTCAACAACATCCAAACAGTCAGAGACAAAGGATAAATTAACAATTTACACAACTGTTTATCCATTAAGTTATTTTGCACAACGAATTGGTGGCGATTTTGTAGAGGTTTCTTCTATTTATCCTACTGGTGCCAATGAGCACACATTTGAGCCAACACAAAAGGATATGATGAAATTAGCAGATGCTAATATATTTTTCTATATCGGCTTAGGTCTCGAAGGCTTTGTTGAAAATGCTAAAAAAACTCTAGCTAATGAAGATGTAACAATGGTGGCTACTGCAGATCAGGTTTCAGATGAAAAATTAGCTGTGAGCACAGGTCATACACATGATGATGAAGAGGAAGCACATCATGATCATGAAGACGGACATGATGACCATGAAGACGGACATGATGATCATGATCACGGTAATGTAGATCCACATGTTTGGCTATCTCCAATTATCAGTCAAGACTTAGCACTTTCCATTAAAAACACACTAGTTGAAAAAATGCCAGAGCAAGAAGCTACATTTACAGCTAACTACGAGGCACTAGTAAAAGAACTACAAGATTTAGACAGCGAATATAAAGCAATGGCTGATAAAGCGCAAGAGAAGACGTTCTTCGTATCACATGCAGCATTTGGCTATATCGCAGGACAATACGGCTTAAAGCAAGTTCCAATAGCCGGTTTAAACTCACAAAATGAGCCTTCTCAAAAAGAACTTACGGCGATTGTTGATAAAGCAAATGATTTGCATATTCACTACATTTTATTCGAGCAAAATGTCTCTTCTAAATTAGCCGAGGTTATCCAAAAAGAGGTTGGAGCAGACTCTCTTGTCTTGCACAATTTAAGCGTTTTAACAGCAGATGATGTGAAGAATAATGAAACATACTTCACCCTTATGAAGAGAAATATTAAAACTTTAAATACTGCAATCAATTAGGCCTCGGCATAATTGTGTCGGGAATCGGCTTTGTGCAAGCACAAAGCCGATTCCGTGACATCCGCCGGAGGCTTTAACTTCTTTCAGCGGGTGTTTGGACACCCGCTGAAAGAAGTTAAACGTTCACAAATAAATGAGTAAGGAGGTGCCCCGAACATAGTATGGGGCACCTCCTTTATTATGACGTACTTTTCTTGTGGCATTCGTTTTTCCGCTCTATAAATACTAATTAGCCCTTTTTTCTTATGGATAGCAATTTGTATTTTCTTTCGATTATCCTTTACTTGGGCTATATTACTTTCTAAAATAATGGGTTCCCATTCATTTAAATGAACCTGAACAGGATTATCGCTTTTATGACCTTTTAAAAGCAGTCTAGACTGTTCTATTATTTGTTTAACTATTTGTTTATTTTTACTTAAAACGGACAGCCCTTCATCAAAGGTAAAATGACTATCCATTATTGGTTTTGTAAGAACTTCAACCTTACTCGTTTTTTGTAAATCAATATAGGCTTCGCTTGTAGCGGCTGGGAAACTCGTATAGTCCCAAGAGTGATCCTGTGCTAATTGGCGATCAGAAACTAAAAAATAATTATAAAGTACCTCACCCTTACGATCAGGCAATGGATCATCCCACGTAACATCGATATGATACCATGCATTATCAAGCTTCACTAAGACCCAGGCGTGTAGCTGTTCCCCTACTTTTCCTGGTACATATTGTACCTCAAAGCCTAGCATCTCTAGCATTCGATAAAGCACTAAAGCATATGCCTGACAAACTCCCTTGTTTTCCGTAAGCAATGTGTAGGGAGAATATTGACTTCCTTTCGTTTCCTTTGAATATTCAGCAGATAGAACGATAAAATCATGTGCAGCCTGTATTTTCTGCAATTCACTTAATCCATGCATAGGTGCAATAATATTCGCCAAAGTTTGTTCTACAAATGCCTCCTCTTCCTGTGAAATATGATAGGTAAACTTAAATGTAATGACAATATTATTGGCATAACCATCATATTTCCATTTAAAACTAGAAATATTGGCGTAAATATATGGATCCTGAATAGCATGTTTAATTAGCTCAGATAGTTCATCTTTTATTTCGGATGTATTACCAGTATAACGAATGTCAAATTCAGTAGATAATTGCATGACTTGTTTTTGAATTAGATGTTGTAGTGTTTCTATTGAATTGGCAGTTGCAATATTCTTTTGTTCATAGTTTGCGAATACTTGCACATGACTCATTTGTAGAACAAATAATATAATGACAACATTATATATATATTTTCTCATATGAGCCATTCTCCTTTACTAACTAGTTTATGTCTGTCATTTCTTATTATGTTAATGAATGATTAATTTAATCCTAAGAGTTTACTAAAAATGACTATTAAAACGAATAAAAGAAGCCTCTATTCTGGAACATTAAAGATAAGTAATGGTACAAGATAATCGATTACTATCAGTGGAGCAGTACGTAGCAGAAAATCAAAAACGATGGAAAGCCAATCAATTTGAAGAGTTTCAATAAGGCTACGGGTATTTAACAAAGATGATAATCAAGGTGTGCAATGTTGATTCGTGCCCGTTCAAATGACAAGCATATGGTGGTCATTCTTATACCAAAGGAGGTTTATGATGGAACTAAAAGAAAAAATAGCTTAGAGTTTGCAAAAAGCTATTCTGGCTAACCGTAAAGCATTGGAGCGTTTAGTTGACATGGTCAGCTTGAAAAATCAGAGGATAACAAACAATATCATAAAAAAACAGATAAATAATGATTGAGCCTTACTTTGTAATTGTTTTTCAACAACACGAAAAGAAGCCATCTTATCAATGAAGGCTTCTTTTTGTTATTAGTCCATTAATTTTCTACGAAGTAGCTTGTTGGCACCGTTTCGAGGGAGCTCGTCCGTAACAATAATTTCTTTTGGTATTTTATATTTAGCAAGCTTCTTTTGACAAAATGTTTGTATTTGCTCTACCTGTACTTCTTCTTTTAATACAACAAAGGCGATTGGTACCTGCCCCCACGCATCATCATCAATGCCACATACTCCCGCTTCCTTAACAGCAGGATGTGTAAGTAGCACATTTTCGATTTCAGCAGGATAAATATTTTCGCCACCTGAAATAATTAAATCCGCCCGACGATCAATGACAAATAAATAACCTTCTTCATCTATATAACCAATATCTCCAGTATGGAGCCAGCCATCAATCGTTGCGCCATTTTGGGCAAAACGACCAATGTACCCTGGTGTAACATGTGGGCCACGTATGCAAATTTCCCCTTCACCATTGTCATTAGGTTCAGCAATGCGAATTTGATTAAAAAATAGTGGTTTTCCCGCAGAACCAATTTTTTGCATCGCATCTTCATTTGTTAATGTTGCCGTTTGTGACGAAGTTTCAGTCATACCATACGTTTGAGCTACAGCTAAATTTAATGCATGAGCTCTCTTTAAATAATCTACTGGCACAGGTCCACCACCCGCTAACATCATTTTAAATTTTGGTGAAGCTTTCGCGTTTTTCTGTTCAAGGGTATGTAGAATTCTTTCCAATGTGACAGCAACTACTGACATATGTGTAACCTCGCCATCCATTATATTTTGGGAAATGGCTGCTGCATCAAACTGATCATATAAATGCACCTTATTACCGTACAATAGTGAGCGCACTAAAATAGAAAAGCCACTAATATGAAACAGCGGTACAGCACATAACCAAGTATCATCCGCATGCAAACCTATATTTAAAACGGAGGCCGTTGCACTTGCCTGGTGATTTCCAACTGTTTGACAAACGCCCTTTGGAAAACCAGTAGTACCAGATGTATACATAATCGATGTTGTTTGGTTTAAAGACCATTCTTTCGTAATATCAATAGCCACTTCTGTACTTTTTTCTATAGTAGAAAATAAAAAATAAGATGTATGTGATGGTAATTTTTCTATATCCTCATCCGCAATTAATACCGCCAAAGCTCCTGAATCCTCTAGCTGATAGGTAATTTCATCCTGTGTTAGCCTACGATTTAGCATGACCATTTCACATTGTAAATGCATACACGCATACATCATAATGACAAGGGAAGGCTTACTCGGCCCCATTATTGCAATACGGTCCCCTTGCTTAATATCCAGTGCTGTAAGCTGACGAGCACGTTTTAACGATAAATCATTTAATTCTTGAAATGTCCAAGTCTGCCCATTATATGTTAAACCGTTTCGTAAAGGTGTTAAATACGCTCGCTGTAAAATCCAATTTAGATACATCTCGTTATTCCTCCAATCAGCCTTAATCTTACCGCTTCATCGCATCATCCGTCTATTTGTTAGTTTGACGAGATATGTCCATGAGGTAATCTGTTCTTTTGAAAAGTCTATTTGGTGCTCTGACATGGTTTTCTGCCGCTAAAGCATGCTGTTCCACCGCTAAGCCGTAACTTTCCGTCGCTTTAGCAAGTCTATCCGTCTTGCCCCTTTAGATATACAAAAAGCTCGTATCTCATTAAGATACGAGCCGTTCAACGCTTCAGATAATCAAGGGAATCTTGGGAATTGACCGAAATCTGGTTGACGTTTTTCTTTAAATGCGTCACGACCTTCTTTAGCTTCATCTGTTGTGTAGTAAAGAAGAGTAGCGTCGCCAGCCATTTGTTGAAGACCTGCTAAACCGTCTGTATCTGCATTCATTGCTGCTTTTAAGAAGCGTAGAGCAGTTGGAGACATTTGTAGCATTTCTTCACACCATTGTACAGTTTCATCTTCTAATTGCTCATAAGGAACAACTGTGTTAACTAATCCCATATCAAGTGCTTGCTGTGCATCATATTGACGGCAAAGGAACCAAATTTCACGCGCCTTTTTATGACCGATAATACGTGCAAGATAGCCTGAGCCATACCCAGCATCGAATGAACCAACTTTTGGTCCAGTTTGTCCAAAGCGAGCGTTGTCAGCAGCAATTGTTAAGTCACAGACAACGTGTAATACATGTCCTCCACCGATTGCATAACCTGCAACCATCGCTACTACAGGTTTTGGAATAACACGGATTAAACGTTGTAAATCAAGAACGTTTAGACGTGGGATCTCATCTTCACCAACGTAGCCGCCATGACCGCGTACTTTTTGGTCTCCACCTGAACAGAAGGCATGCTCACCTTCACCAGTTAAAATGATAGCTCCAACATTTTTATCATCACGTGCACGTGAAAAAGCATCGATCATTTCCATTACCGTTTTTGGTCGGAATGCGTTGCGCACTTCTGGACGGTTAATCGTAATTTTTGCGATACCGTTATAGAACTCATACTTAATGTCTTCATAAGTATGTAAGCTTGTCCATTGACGTGTCATTGAATTGCCTCCTAATAATTAAATTCGTCTCGTTCAAAATCGAGGCGATAACGTAAAAATTTTATTACGTTAAATACTCCTCTACTATTGTAGCAAACTCAGCGGGATTTTCCACATGAATTGCATGTCCTGCGTCATTTACTGTCATATGCTTGGCATTTTTTAATAACGCTTTCATTTCTAGTGCGATTTTACAAAATTTCTCATCAAATGAGCCTGTAATTAAAAGAACAGGAAATTCAAGCTTCTCCAACGACATCCAATTCGATGGCTGACTGCCTGTACCAATCCCTCGTAAGCTACCTGCCAAGCCTTCCTCCTTCTGAGAAAGTCGCTCTAACCGAATCGCTTCTTGTACACTGTGCGGTAAACGCTTTTGAGATTCAAACAAAGGAATGTTCTCCCATGCATTAACAAATGATAACAAACCGTTACTAATTATTTTTTCAGCTAAAGCGTTATCCCTTACACGACGTTCAGAACGTTCCTTTGAAGTTCGTAAACCTGGCGAAGCACTTTCTAAGATCAGCTTTTCAATTCGTTCAGGGTAGGAGATTGCATACGATAATGCAACTCTTCCTCCCATTGAATAGCCTAACAGCGTAAATTTCTTGAGCTGTAGCTGGCCAAAAACTTCCTCTAAATCTTGGATTTGCTCTTGCATAGAGAAACGACTACTTTGCTGAGGTATAGCTGTTTGACCATGCCCAATTAAATCAATGGCAATAACTCGTACACTAGGTAGAGCTTTCGTTAAATTTCGCCATGTAGCCGTACTACCTGTAAAACCATGCAATGCAACAAGCGTTTGCTCCGCTTCTTCATTCCAGATTTCCACGTATGTTTCAAGCCCTCGAATCATTAGCTTTGCCATGCTTTTAATCCCGCATTAATGCGATTCCACAGTGCCCGATGCGCATACACATTTTCTTCTCGATTGGTGAAAATTTCGATTAAGCGCAGTGGTCGTTTCTTCATAGTAGTGAACTTTACTGATAGCTCTGAAATATCGTCTACGCGTATATAGTCCATTCCGTACATGTTGGCAATATCATAGAATTCTAGGGCAGTTGGCGTGCCAAATAAATCTTCATAATGTGCTTCAACAGTAGATTGTGGTAAATAAGAGAAAATACCGCCGCCATCATTATTCATAACGATCATTGTCATATTGCAATCCTGGTATCTTGAAGCAATTAGACCGTTGACATCATGTAAAAAGGCCAAATCGCCAATAAGCAAGTAGGTTTCGCGATTATTTCCTTGACTAAAGCCCATTGCGGTTGATACGACGCCATCAATACCATTCGTACCACGATTCGCAACAATACGAATATCCTTCGGTGTCGCCATTAAAAACGTATCAATATCACGCACTGGCATACTGCTACTAACAAAAATATCACTGCCATTAGGAATCATTTTAAGTAATCGACTTACCATTGCTCCCTCATCAATCGCACCATCAACATAATGTTCAATATACTCAAGTGCAATATCATTAGCATCCTGCCACTCAGCTAAATACTCAGTTTCTAGGGCTGTTTCAGAGATTTCTAATTGCGTGAGCCACTCACCAATACTTGCATGAACAAAATGAGTAGACACACTAGTAGAATCACGGAACATCGGATCTTCATCGACAACAATATAAGCATTTGGCTGAGATTTAGTAATAAATTGCATGATAAATTTAGAAACTGGCTGTGCTCCTAAACGTAGTACCGTATCTGGTTCAACTAATGCTTTAAAATCTTCACTTTTCATAATTGCATCGTACGTCGTGATCATATAAGGTAGACAATCCTCAGGGACAGAAGACCGCATATTGGATAAACTCTCGACAATGACCGGCCATTTTAATTGGCGAATAAACTTCCATATAATAGTTAAATCCGTGCCGAGCGGTAGCTCACCAATAATAACAAAACCTCTTTTAGTTGCACTTAAAATCTTCGATAGCTCTTGTTGAGTTGCCATTGAAGGTACTAACTGACCCATACTACTGAGCTTAAATGTCGCTTCTGGAAGTTCCTCTCGAAAATCAATCAACAAAGGTTCCCTGAACGGCACATTAATATGTACCGGTCCAAATGGTGCGCTCATTGCCACCGCTACTGCACGTGCAATATGTCGCTCAATAAACGGCAATGTTGGTGCGGCACCATCTGCCAACGGGAAATCCACGCTCCATTTTACTTGCGTACCATATAAATTCGGCTGATTGATAGCCTGTGGCGCACCCACCCCTCGCAATTCATGTGGACGATCAGCTGTGATGACGATTAACGGTACACGGGCATAGCTTGCCTCAACAATAGCAGGAAAATAGTTTGCCGCAGCTGTTCCAGATGTACATAAAAGAACAACAGGTTTTGCTGTAGCCTTTGCAATTCCTAGCGCAAAAAAGGCAGCTGATCGTTCATCAACCTGACGATACATATGGAGCTGTTTCGTTGAAGCAAATGCATAAGCTAAAGGTGTCGAACGTGAGCCAGGGCTGACAACAACGTCTTCAACACCAGCTTGCACTAATGATGCTACCATTTTATAAACATAGTCTGTTAAAATTTTCCGTTCACTCATGTAATTGTCCTCCTAGCGCACGAAGCATTGGACGGAATTTCACTAATGTTTCCTCATATTCAGATTGTGGCTCTGAATCTGCTACAATACCGCCACCAGCATATAAATAAGCTTTATCCTTAAGTAAAGCAGCCGAACGAATGGCCACTGCAAATTCCCCATTGCCGTCAGCATCTACCCAACCAATTGGAGCAGCGTAAAGTCCACGATTCATAGGCTCATACTTACGTATAGCTGCCATTGCCTCTTTCCTTGGCACACCACCTAAAGCTGGCGTTGGATGCAAAGATTTTGTCAGTTGTAATATTGTTGCCTCATTATTTAACTGACCTTCAACAGGTGTATATAAATGTTGTATATCTCTAATCTTTAGTAAGCGAGGGCCATCCGGTATTTTCATCTCTACACAATTTTTACGGAATGTTTCCGCAATCATATCGACAACATATTGATGCTCGCCACCATTTTTCGAATCATTTAATAAGCTTTGTCCATAGGCTTCATCTTCCTCTGCGGTCTTACCACGTTTAATAGATCCTGCAACACAAGATGAAAAGGCTCGGCCCTCTTCTACTTTTACAAGACGTTCAGGGGACGCACCAAAGAACAATAATTCTTGGCGTTCTAAACCAAATAAATAGCTCTCTGGCTGCTCATGAATAATTTGTGAGAGTACCTGTGGTGAAGAAATTTGTTCTTTAAATTGCAATGCTAGTGAGCGTGCAATAACAACTTTATCTGCCTTCTTCTGCTTAATCAATGCTGTTACTTGGTCAATCGAAGCTAAATACGGCTCCTTATATGGCTCAAAATAACTTGTGATTTCAGGCTTTAAATACGTTTTCACTTCTTTTACTTGAGCAGCATGAATTAAATGATCTCGCTCTTTACGTAGCGCTTCAAATTGAGACGCTGCTTGCTCATTTTTTGAAATAAGATGAATACTTACAAACGCTTTGTCATCACGTATGACAAGCTGATAGGTTGCAAGCGCAAAATAAGCCTCTGGAAAGTCTGTCCACTCCCCAGCTACATTATTTTGTGGATCGAATGTAAATCCGCCAAACAAAATTGGCTGTAGCTCGCTATGTCCCTTCATACAGTTTTTCGTTAAACTTTTCCATTCTGCTTCTACTGCATCGAAGCGATCATTTTTGGCGTTATTTTGAATCGTATAGGCATGTCCAAGCCCTACTAATGTCATTGTTTTTTCTCTATTTTGCCAATAAAATCGTTCACCTTTATAATGCTCCTCGCCCGCTGCATAAAATGCGAGCGCCGATAAGCGACTAACTTCAATTGTTTCCATATAAAAATGAAGGCTTTGGCCCAAAGAGTCCACTTCTACCTCTGTGGCTTGGTACCACTTCTGTTGCATGAAAATTACCTCCGTTGTTGCAATGTACATAATGAATGACGCACGGTATATTTTGTACTCGTTCTACACTTTCAGTCATAAATATCAACCGCTTTAGCTTTTCATTAACATAAATTGACCAAAGCTTTTCATCATAAAGTGAGCGTTTGTACTGTTACCACATCATTTTTCTTTTGTTAAAATAGCCGTCATTTTTTATTTACTAGCCTATTCTTCGTACTGTTGCTATTATCTTAATTATTGTTTTCAGTTCATAAATGCATGTTCTATTGTATCATTTTTTTTAATTGAACTGTATGTAATAAGCTGTGAACCTACCCATTTTCTCATTCTTCGTATAAAATAAGAATAGTCTACAACATTTGAAGGAGAGAAAGACCTTATGACCAAAGTCATTGAAGCTGATAGGGGTTTTAAAGTTTGGTGGCATTTAACACGTCCACATACTTTAACCGCTTCATTCGTTCCAGTATTTTTAGGAACAGCGATTGCCTTATCAATTGAAAAACAAACAATTGATTTCGGACTATTTTTTGCTATGCTCATTGCAAGTATGCTTATACAAGCGGCAACAAATATGTTCAATGAATATTACGATTACAAATTAGGATTAGACAATGAAAATTCTGTCGGTATCGGCGGTACGATTGTGCGTCACGGTGTTCAACCAAAAACAATTATGATGATTGCCTTAAGCTTTTATGCAATCGCTATGCTGCTTGGCATTTACATATGTGCCTCTACCTCTTGGTGGCTTGCTGCTGTCGGGCTTGTTTGTATGCTTGTTGGTTTTTTATATACTGGAGGACCTTACCCAATAGCCTATTCACCATTCGGAGAACTTGTATCTGGTGCTGTTATGGGAATGGGTATTGTCTTAATCGCCTTTTATATTCAAACACTTACAGTAACATTTGATGCTGTTTTACTTTCAGTTCCAAGTATGATTTTAGTTGGGGCTATCATGCTGTCCAACAATATCCGTGATATCGTTGGCGATACAGAGGGTGGTCGAAGAACGCTTGCTATTTTAGTAGGTCGAGACAATGCCATTTCTGTGCTATCTGGCTTTTTTATCGTTTCGTACTTATGGGTAATCGCTCTTGTAGCAATTGATGGTATTACTTTTTGGGCTCTAATCATTTTCTTAAGCGTTCCAAAACCACTTCGTGCGATTCAAATTTTCCGCGATAAAAAAGAAGCGAAAGAAGTTATGCCTGCGATGAAATTTACAGCGCAAACAAATACATTCTTCGGCTTCCTCTTAGGAATCGGTTTATTAATTCAATATTTCTTTTATTAAGATACATCATTAAAGATGCAGCAGCCTTAACGGGCTACTGCATTTTTTACATAACATTGAAAATTTTTACTCGCAATACCACGAACTTCTTCGATTGAAAAATGTTCACGTAATGCCTCTAACAAATTTTGTGCCTCTCCTGCGTGTGCTAAACCTTTTACAGTAGCATCTATTCCATCGAAATCTGAACCTAGTCCAAGGTGCTCTACTCCTACTATATTCGCCAGATGCTTCACATGCGCTACTAAATCATCCATCGTAGCATTGTCATGGATAAAAGGCGGGTAGTAAACGACATGAATATGCCCTCCATGCTTGACTAGTGCTTTTGCCTGAGCGTCGGTTAAATTTCTTGGATGATCACAAATTGCACGTGCATTACTATGGCTCGCAATGATATGTTTCGCTAGTGGCAAGACATCCCAGAAACTCTGTTCATTTAAATGTGAAACATCGATAATAATATCTCTCTCATTTAGCAAGTTTATAACCTCTTTACCAAATGGTTTTAAACCAAGGCTTGCATCCTGTTCAGCACCGTGAGCCACAGCATTTTCTTCATTCCACGTCAGGCCAACAAGCTTTACACCTGCATCTAAAATTGCTGAAAGCTTTGCTAAATCTTCACCGATTGGACCACAGCCCTCTAAGCTTAAAATTGCACCAATTTCATGCGGAGCTAAAGTATCTAATTGCGACCAATCCGTAATATGCACCATGCCCTCAGTTTGTAATACATGTGTATGGAAGGCTTCAATTTGCCGCACTGCCTCTAAAAATTGCATACTTTGCGGAATTTTAGGATTAATAAAAATAGCAAATACTTGTGCCTTAACTCGCCCTAATTGTAATCTCTGATGATTGGCTTGCAAACGTACATCATCTTCAAATTTTGCCGCTTCTAAAGTTGTTAATTTCAATAGAGCATCGCAGTGTAAATCAATTATGTCCATATTCTCACCCCATACAGCTATTATACTGCCTGTGAGCGAAAATGCTTACTAACTTTTATCTTGAGGTGTATCAGAAGAGCCAAATTCCTCAAGTTCTATGAAATCATCCGATCTTGGCGTAGAAGACAACACATCTTCCTCTACTGGCCTTAAATTATCCTCTTTGTGCTCTGCATGCTCAACACATGTCAATGCTTTTGGCATAGCTTCTAAGCGACCAATAGGAATCTCTTCACTACATACAGCGCATTTACCATACGTACCGTCCTCCATCGCTTGTAGTGCAGCCTTTATTTCCTCGGCATCGTCACCTCGATGCTCATCAATCGCCATTTCCGTTAGCTGATCCGTTAAATCACTCGCATTGTCAGCTGGATGATTATCATAATTAGATAGCTCTGTCGCTTGTGGACGCTCTGATTCCTCAAGTTGTTGTTCTATTTCCTGTAGTTCCTGCTCTAATTGCTTTTTTAACTTTTCCATTACTTGTGGGTTCAAAAAATCTCCTCCTCATGCCTTCATTTTTTCCTAAATTAATATTTCTAAAACATGAAAGCGTGAGGAGGAATCACTTATTTTATATAATTAATGATGGCATCATGTAAAAATTGTGCCGCTCCTTTAGAAACACGTTCATCGTAATAAGCTAAGAAGCGATCATCCGCTATATACATCTGGGCTATACCTGCATGTGCCTCCTTAGAATATTGTGACCATGAAAAGCTTAGCCAACGCTTATGAAGCTCCGCTACCTCCATTGCCACATCATTATTGGTATCGCCGATTCCCATCGCTTCCTTTAAACGATCAAATAATTGCTGTTCTAGCTGCTGCATAGCCTCATACTGTTCCTCTGTCATATTCATTAGCTTCGCATTTGATGCTTCAACCGTTTTAGCACCATATTTTGCACGAATTTCTTGACCATATTGCTTTTCATTTTCCTCGATTAGCTTCTCTTTAAATCCATTAAATTTCTCTGCATTTGTCATTGGTTGTTCCTCCTCAATAGATTGAATGGTTTTTTCCACTGTTTGTAATATTTTCTCCAGCTGCTCCTTGCGTGTCAGTAAAGCAGCACGATGGGTTTTGAGTGCCTCTGTATGTTGGAAATCAGGCGCTTGAATAATTTCCTTAATTGTTGCTAGCTTCATATCTAATGCTCTGTAAAATAAAATTTGCTGGAGCATATCAACTTCAAACTGTCCATAAAATCGATAGCCCGCCTCATTGGTTCTTGCAGGCTTCAGTAATCCAATTTCATCGTAATAACGCAGTGTTCTTGTGCTAACCCCGGATAATTGAGCAAGCTCTTGAATTGTATATTCCACATTTTTCACCTCCACTAATGCTACTGTAAATGTTTACGCAACGTTAAGGTCAAGAAAAAAATTAAGAAAAATTGGCTCATCCATAACGTTGGATTGATTTCCTTACCGACTAGGCTCGTCCTATGAGCCGACTCAGTAAATGAAAAAAGCAAACTAGAACATTTTTTATCACTAGTTTGCTATTTCTTTAATTAAATTTTCGCATATTTCCCATGCCACACAATATTTCTGTAGTTATCTAAATCTGTGTCACCTTCAGTGTTAATAAACAATACTCGAGAATTTTCATCTAATTGTAATGTTTCCTTCAATTCTGTATATTGCTCATTCGTCATCAATTCATAAAAACATCCAACTGGTGCAGCTCCTGATTCTCCAGCAATAATTCGTGCATCTGTTGCTAGCGGATTTCCTAGAATGCGCATACCTGTTCCAGCAACTTCCTCGTCACAGCAAATACTCACCTTCGTATAAGTCTTTAGCAAATCCCAAGCTAGTGGATTTGGCTCACCACAAGCAAGACCTGCCATAATTGTTTGCATCTCTCCACCAACCGTTACAAACTGCTCAGCTCCTGCTTTAAAACTTTCAAAATAGCAATTCGCTGCAAAAGGCTCAACTAAGACAAATGTAATCTCTTGCTCATAATATTGTTGTAAGAAAGCTACAACTGCACCTGCAAAAGATCCGACCCCGGCTTGTAAAAATACATGGGTAGGTACTTTTTCCAACTGCTCAACGACTTCTTTTATTAGTGTTGTATAGCCTTGCATAATCCATAACGGAATTTCCTCATAACCTTCCCACATCGTATCCTGAATAACGACCCATCCATTTTCTATTGCTAGTTGTGAAGTATAACGAACTGTATCATCATAATTCATTGTCGTTATTTCAGCATATGCACCTTCATTTTTAATATTTTGGAGGCGCTCCTCTGCACTACCAGCTGGCATATAAATGCGGGCTTTCAAACCAAGCTCTCTAGCAGCCCAAGCCACTCCACGACCATGATTGCCATCTGTCGTTGAAATAAACGTTAAGTCCCCTAGCTGCTCCTTTACTTCTGGTGATTTAAGCTGCTCAAACGATAGCTCATCAATATTTCTATTTAACTTTTCGGCAACGTACTGCCCAATTGCATACACGCCACCTAATACTTTGAACGCATTTAAGCCAAATCGATATGATTCATCTTTTACAAAAATACTACGTACCCCAACTAACGATGCAAAAGCATTTAAGCTACGTAATGGTGTGCTTTCAAATTTCTCATATGTACGCTGAAATCTACCAACACGATTTACTTGTTCCGGTGAAAAATTACGTAGAAAAGGTGCTACTTGCTCCACGTTCTTCTGTAACAAATATTGTTGGTTGTCAGTCCACAATAATTTTCCCATCCATATCCCCCTAGTTTTTGTTCTATCATCATCTTAGCTTATAGAATCACAAAACAAAACTATTTTACATACTTTGGTAAAAAAAGAAAAATTCGAATCCTTTTAAAGAGATTTGTCGTATATCTACTAGTATATTTAATTGGAGGTATATAATGGATAACTCTTGTAAGATAGCGATAATTGGAGGAACAGGAAAAGTAGGAAGGCATATAGCAACTCATGCAATACAAAAAGGCTATCATGTTCGGATGCTTGTTAGAAATCCTGAAAAGTTACTGTATAAAAATGATGCAATTGAAATAGTGAAAGGGCAAGTACAGGATATAGAAAACATCCGAGAACTTCTTAAAGATTGTCAAGTTGTTATTAATACATTTGGTCAACCAACTAAAGAGGAACCTATGTATAGCAAAGTTACAAATAATATTTTTAAGGTGATGAAAGATTTAAACATTAGTCGTTATATAGGTGTTTCCGGTGGTTCTCTAACGATTAAAGAGGACAAAAAAAGCATAATGAATCGTTTTGGAGCAAAGTTATTTGAAGTTTTCTTTTCGAAAATGATGAAGGATAAAAAATTGGAATGGGGATTTTTATCAAATAATAAACAGATCAAATGGACTTTAATTAGATTGCCATTTGTAAAAGATAGCTTAACATCAAAACAGATAAAGGAAAACCTTACTGATATGCCTGGTACAAAAATTACGAATCAAGATATCGCCACCTTCATCATTGATCATATTGATAGTACAAAGTATGTGCACAAAGCACCGTTTATCTCCCATTAGTGTGAGCAATAACATGACATAGAAAAATAGCATGCTGAGAATATATCTAGCATGCTATTTTTAGTGTGGATTTTACCTCATTTTGTCTTAGGAAATTCTAATTCCTTTTATCTTTGTACTGTAATTGTTTGTGAAGTGAAATCTAACTTATTCCCACTGGAATCCATAATAGCATTACGAGGTGAGGCTTGAATCGTAACATTTCCATATAAATATCCACCCTGTGGTATTGTAATCAACACTCTATCATTGCCTGGTGAATAGGTAGTTGCCGCTACTGTAGAACCATTCACAATAATGTCAAAGTCCATACTATTAACGTTTATTACTGGCTCACTAAAAACAACCTCTAAAGTTTGTGAATTGCTAACATTAACAGTTAAAACCTTTGGTGCCATATTTTCTTTAAGATTAACTGATGTTCGTACCTCGTCGAATGATTCCATAGAGTTTGCTGCTCTTAAGCCTTTAATCGTGAAATTACGTATGCCACTAAAATAATTCGAATCCTTTTTCAATGTTAGCTTAATACGATTTAAATTGGATGCCTCTACAACTGCACTTTCTACCTGAGCATTATCAATAATATAATTTTGAACGTTTTGAGCAAGTGCTGGATCGACTGGATAATTGAAATTTAAATAAACAATATTATTATCTTTTATAGAATAATCTGTTGCAGATGTTTGAATTGGATTGTTCTGTGTTAATGCTAGTTTATTACCATTAACATTTAAATCACCATTACGCGAAAATTTGACATTTTGCACTTCATTGATTGGCACACCGTATAAATTTGTAACATTAGATAAAGATAGTTTGCCATCGTAAGAAGCTCCCTTTGAATCATAAGGGCCCAGCAGTCCTGCTATTTTTACACGTAATTTTGTAGGTTGATCTTTTACGCTATAAATATCACTTTGAGGTCCTCTTGATAACTCATACAAAATGTGGTTATTCATATAGCTTCCACTAAATGATGCTTTTGCGTAAGCTCCCAACTGTACTGGCTTATCGAAAGTTAATTGTAAATATTCTACATTATCCTCGTAAACTATTTCAGAACTCATTAGGGCAGGAGCTCTGTCATCTCTTATAAAGTTATACACTGTTGAGAATGTTGCTGTTTCACCTGATAAATCAGTAATCACACGGCTAGAAGCTGTACTAATCGTAGTAATTCCTTGAAGTATACTTTTTGGATCAACCATAACATTAAATAAACGACCATTTTTAGGATCTTTCTCTACTTTACTAACGGAAATTGAAGTCTGACCGCTTTTGATTGAAAGATCGTATGGATAAAGTGGTTGAATCTCCTCTGAAAACAATAGCTGGAACGTATTTGGTCCAGTTTGTGTCACAGAAGATAATGTCGGCGGAACACCATCCTTATCTCCCTTTTTCGCTGATACAGTAGCAGGGTTTGGTGAAATTATGTTTCCTGACAAATCTGTTGCCGCTACGAATGTAATCTGAATAGCTGTACCAGGGGCTAAATACACACCATTTATTGTTGCAGCTGATAAGTCAAAGGTCGCTTCAGTTGCGTTTTGCTCAATGCTTCCTACTACATTCGATACCTTTGTACCATTTGGTAATGTAAATTGAATGCGTTCATTTGGGAATGCTGCCATTGGCTTAGAAAACTGCACTTTAACGATTGAAGAATTTTTTCCTTGCGTTGTCCCTATAATAGTAGGCGGTTGTGTATCCCCAGCAATGACGAAATTCGCATCTACTTTGTTAAGCACTGTGCCCTTTTCAGATTTGATGTTATTTAACACATAGCGATGTGTACCTTTTAATGGCTCATTCATTGTAAAGATGATCGATTTTCGATCAGCGCTGATTTCTGTTTTCACTACTGATAGTGCTCTTAAAGTATCCACATTAGAGAACGCTACAACATTATCCTGTAATTTCCCATCTGCTTTTAGCACAGATAGTGGATCAATTGCTTGGTTGAAAACAATTTTAATCTGAGAGGCATTAATCCCCTCAATTGATTGTACTTTTAGCTCATTGACTTCATATGTAACAACTGCGGAATATGGTTTGTCATTAATTTTGAAGTCTACTTTTGTTTCTACATTTTCAGTAAGCGGTGTTGCTAATGTTACCTTATGGCTTGTCCCATCTGTTAATGTTACTTGTAGTGTATTTGCATCTACAACTTTAACTGTTTGGATGGACACTTCAGGACCTTTTACCATTTCAGTGATATTCGTCATCGAACGATGTAAAAATGACGCAAATTGACCACGTGTTAATGTGTTTTTCGGATTAAATGTCTTTACATTTGTAATTTCCGCATATTCTAATGCGATGATGGCTTCACGATTTTCTGCTGAAGCTACTTTTAAATCTGTAATAGAAGATTTAAAGTTTTCTTTTTTATACATCGCAATTAAATCGACATCGTAAACTTTTTCAATCGCACGTACTAAAATAGAAGCCATTTGTTCACGTGAGGTATACTCGGAAGGTAATAACTTATTGTTAGTCCCTTTGAAAATGCCAGTATCACTTATAAGCGCAGCATATTGTAGTAATTCTTTATCTTTTGAAGATGTAGGCAAATCTGTAAAACGTACTTTTTTATTGTAGTCTGCTGGCACTTGGAAGTGCTCTGATACAAGCCATTTCCCTAAAAATTTCGTTACATTGCCTTTTGTAAGAACCGAGTTTGGCTTAAATGAGCCATCTTGATATCCACCTACAATTTTTGCATCTGCTAGTGCCAAAATGGCCTCTTTATGGTCACTTTTTGCAATATCTGTAAAGTTAGCTGCACTTGCAGTAGGAACAACAGCTGCAGCAACCAATGCAGCAGATGCTGTACTTACAATCCATTTACTTTGCTTTTTTTTCATATTTATTTCCTCCTACGAATTATATTCATCTCCATTATAAAAGAAAGATAGATTTATTCCAAAGGATATACCAATATTATAGTGATTTTCCATGGATTATTTGTCCAACTAATAGTGAGCACAAAGCAAATCAAAATTCTATTAACTTATTTTTGATAGAGGCGAGGATCTTAAGGTATGGTTTTTAGCGGCTTTTTTAGATAGTTTAGAGCAAAGGTTAAATAAAGGTAATACACAATTGTCTCTAAACGTATAAGCAAAAGAATGTTGTCACATTTATCGAATGAATGACACGTATGAATTAGCAAAATCGATGGAACAGGCTATTCTAACTGCAACAGCAGATCGACGGAAAGGGATTTTCGCTGTTATCACGTGAGGGGAAGAGTTGAAAAATGATTTTTATTTTGCGATACCTATTCTTTTTAGCAGCGCAGGAGAGAATGAGAAAGCATTTTTCGTGAGTGCTGCCGTAAAAAACAATTTTAAAAGTTTTTAGAGGAAAAATGAATCGAAGCCTAACACTAATTTAATAATGCCTTGTTAGATTAAAGGGCAACTTTTGACAAAGTATCATAAAAAAAATGCAGTAGATGTAAGTTACATCTACTGCATTTCAGTATGACCCGTACGGGATTCGAACCCGTGTTACCGCCGTGAAAGGGCGGTGTCTTAACCACTTGACCAACGGGCCAATGGCGGAGAAGGAGGGATTTGAACCCTCGCGCCGGTTACCCGACCTACACCCTTAGCAGGGGCGCCTCTTCAGCCTCTTGAGTACTTCCCCACAAAAAAATGGCTCCGAAGGCAGGACTCGAACCTGCGACAACCTGATTAACAGTCAGGTGCTACTACCAACTGAGCTACTTCGGAATAATGGTGGGCCTAAATGGACTCGAACCATCGACCTCACGCTTATCAGGCGTGCGCTCTAACCAGCTGAGCTATAGGCCCTTGGAGCGGGTGATGAGAATCGAACTCACGACATCAGCTTGGAAGGCTGAGGTTTTACCATTAAACTACACCCGCATATGGTGGGTCAGGACGGAATCGAACCGCCGACACTTAGAGCTTCAATCTAATGCTCTACCAACTGAGCTACTGACCCATATTTTTGAAAAAATGGCGGTCCCGACCGGGATCGAACCGGCGATCTCCTGCGTGACAGGCAGGCATGTTAACCGCTACACCACGGGACCATTTTGGTTGCGGGGGCCGGATTTGAACCAACGACCTTCGGGTTATGAGCCCGACGAGCTACCACTGCTCCACCCCGCGTTAATAATATATTCTTTTCGAGTTTTTCAAGCGCCATTTAAATATAAACTGGAGGAGGTAGAGGGATTCGAACCCCCGCGCGGTGTTACCCGCCTGTCGGTTTTCAAGACCGATCCCTTCAGCCAGACTTGGGTATACCTCCGTAACATTATATAAATGGTGGACCTTGCAGGACTCGAACCTGCGACCGGACGGTTATGAGCCGTCTGCTCTAACCAACTGAGCTAAAGGTCCTTTAAGATGGCGGCAGAGGGGATCGAACCCCCGACCTTACGGGTATGAACCGTACGCTCTAGCCAGCTGAGCTACGCCGCCAGGATCTTTATACTGGTTATCTTTTATGGTGGAGCCTAGCGGGATCGAACCGCTGACCTCCTGCGTGCAAGGCAGGCGCTCTCCCAGCTGAGCTAAGGCCCCATAAAATGGTCGGAATGACAGGATTCGAACCTACGACCCCTTGGTCCCAAACCAAGTGCTCTACCAAGCTGAGCTACATTCCGATAAATATTAATTTGGCGCGCCCGACAGGAGTCGAACCCATAACCTTCTGATCCGTAGTCAGACGCTCTATCCAATTGAGCTACGGGCGCTAATTATTAAAATAAAAAATGGTGCCGAGGGCCGGAATCGAACCGGCACGGTAGTCACCTACCGCAGGATTTTAAGTCCTGTGCGTCTGCCAGTTCCGCCACCCCGGCA